>NZ_JAFEHE010000033.1:0-58875 GCF_016887925.1 Pseudomonas sp. MIL9
TTATACATAGATGCAACCGGGTAGCAGTGTTCAAAAGCGGGTTGAAAGTGGGGGCGAGTCCATACATAGGAGCGAGCCTGCTCGCGATAGCGGTGGGTCGGTCGACATCCAAGTTGAATGTGCTATCGCCATCGCGAGCAGGCTCGCTCCCACAGGGGTTTGCGTTAGTCGTTATTGCTACGCAACTCCTCGATGCTGATCTCGCGCATCCGGAATTTCTGGACTTTGCCGGTCACCGTCATCGGAAACTCCTCGACGAACTTGAAGTAACGCGGTGTCTTGAAGTGCGCGATGCGCTCCTTGCACCAGGCTTGCAGTTCCTGCTCGGTCGCGCTGTGACCGGGGTGGAATTTGATCCAGGCAACAATCTCCTCGCCATAGCGCGAGCAAGGAATCCCGATCACCTGCACATCGGCCACGGCCGGGTGGGTGAAGAAGAACTCTTCCAGCTCCCGTGGGTAAATGTTCTCGCCGCCACGGATGATCATGTCCTTGTTGCGCCCGGCAATGCACACGTAACCCTCGTCGTTCATGCTCGCCAGGTCCCCGGTGTGCATCCAGCCCGCCTGATCGATTGCTTCGGCAGTGCCTTCGGGGTTGTTCCAGTAGCCGAGCATCACGCTGTAACCGCGGGTGCACAGTTCGCCGATGGTGCCGCGCGGCACCAGGTTGCCCGCCTCATCAATGATTTTGCTTTCCAGTTGCGGCTGGGTTCGGCCGACGGTGGTCACGCGCAACTCCAGGTCATCTGACGGCCCGGTCTGCAAGGACACCGGGCTGGTTTCCGTCATGCCGTAGGCAATCTGCACTTCGCTCATGTGCATTTCGCTGATGACCCGCCGCATCACCTCAATCGGACAGGTCGCGCCCGCCATGATCCCCGTGCGCAGGGTCGACAGATCGAAATCGTTGCGTTGAGGCTAATCGAGCATGGCGATGAACATGGTCGGCACGCCGTACAGCGCAGTGGCTTTCTCTTCGGCGACGGTGTTCAGGGTCAGCAGCGGATCGAAGGCGTCACTGGGGTAAATCATGGTGCTGCCGTGGGTGATACAACCCAGATTGCCCATGACCATGCCAAAGCAGTGATAGAGCGGCACCGGAATGACCAGGCGATCGGCGGCGGTCAGGCCAAGGCTTTCACCGACCATGTAACCGTTGTTGAGAATATTGTAGTGACTGAGGGTCGCGCCTTTGGGAAACCCGGTGGTACCGGAGGTGTACTGGATGTTCACCGCCTGGTCGAAATGCAGGCTGTCCTGGCGCTCGTGCAATTGCTCGACCGACACCCCGGCCGCCAGATCGCTCAGCTGCGACCAGGGCAGGAAACCGACGGGTGGCTGCGCATCAAGGCTGATGACGCCGCGTAACGCCGGCAAGCGATCACTCTGCAGCTTGCCAATGGATTGCTCCGCCAGTTCCGGCACCAGGCCTTGCAGCATGGCGTGGTAATTGGAGGACTTGAACGCCCCGGCACAGACCAGCCATTGGCAGCCGGATTGCTTCAACACGTATTCCAGTTCGGAACTGCGGTAGGCGGGGTTGATGTTGACCAGGATCACGCCGATCTTCGCGCTGGCGATCTGACTGATGCACCACTGAGCGCAATTCGGCGCCCAGATCCCCAGGCGGTCCCCGGTCTGCAGGCCCAGCGCCAGCAGGGCTCTGGCGTGCAGGTCCGCCGCGTCCGCCAATTGCCGCCAGGTGTAGCGCAGCTGTTGATGGCGCACGACCAGCGCCTCGCCGTCCGGGTACTGCGCGGCGGTGTTGTCGAACACCTGGCCAATGGTCATCGCCAGCAAGGCTTTGTCCTGGGAACCGCGGGTGTAGCTGCGCTGCGGATGTGCACTGGGTTGATCCATGACGACCCCTATTGTCTTTATTGTTGGTGCGCGGCATGTGTGGCGAGGGTGCTTGCTCCCTCGCCACAGAGTGCGACGCCAGTCTGTAAGAACAACTCTACTCTCGCTCAAGTTGACGTTAACGTAAAGGGCGATTGACAGCCATTCGTCACAGGCTTACGTTAACGTAAAGGTGAGAGCTGAATCACTGCCCTCCCCACCCAACAAAAAAGCCAAAAGGTGCCCCATGAGCTATCCATCCCTGAACTTTGCCCTCGGTGAAACCATCGACATGCTGCGCGATCAGGTTCAGTCCTTCGTCGCCAAAGAGATCGCCCCGCGCGCCGCTCAGATCGACATCGACAACCTGTTCCCCGCCGACCTGTGGCGCAAGTTCGGCGACATGGGCCTGCTGGGCATCACCGTGCCGGAAGAGTACGGCGGCGCTGGCCTGGGTTACCTGGCCCACGTGGTGGCCATGGAAGAAATCAGCCGCGGTTCGGCTTCGGTTGCGCTGTCCTACGGCGCGCACTCCAACCTCTGCGTCAATCAGATCAACCGCAATGGCAACCACGAGCAGAAATCCAAATACCTGCCGAAACTGATCAGCGGCGAGCACATCGGCGCCCTGGCGATGAGCGAACCGAACGCCGGCTCCGACGTGGTATCGATGAAGCTGCGCGCCGACAAGCGCGGCGATCACTACGTGCTCAATGGCAGCAAGACCTGGATCACCAACGGTCCGGACGCCAACACCTATGTGATTTACGCCAAGACCGACCTGGAAAAAGGCCCCCACGGCATCACCGCCTTCATTGTCGAACGCGACTGGAAAGGCTTCAGCCGCAGCAACAAATTCGACAAGCTCGGCATGCGCGGTTCGAACACTTGCGAACTGTTTTTCGATGACGTCGAAGTCCCGGAAGAAAACATCCTCGGCGTGCTCAACGGCGGCGTGAAAGTGCTGATGAGCGGCCTCGACTACGAGCGTGTGGTGCTCTCGGGTGGCCCGACCGGGATCATGCAGGCCTGCATGGACCTGATCGTGCCGTACATCCACGACCGCAAGCAGTTCGGCCAAAGCATCGGCGAATTCCAGCTGATCCAGGGCAAAGTGGCCGACATGTACACCCAGCTCAACGCCAGCCGCGCCTACCTGTACGCCGTGGCCCAGGCCTGCGAGCGCGGCGAAACCACGCGCAAGGACGCTGCGGGCGTGATCCTCTACAGCGCCGAACGCGCCACGCAAATGGCCCTCGACGCGATCCAGATCCTCGGCGGCAATGGCTACATCAACGAATTCCCGGCCGGTCGTCTGCTGCGTGACGCCAAGCTGTATGAAATCGGCGCCGGTACCAGTGAGATCCGTCGCATGCTCATCGGCCGCGAACTGTTCAACGAAACCCGCTAAACGGAGCTGTCCATGGCTATCCTGCATACCCAGCTCAACCCCCGTTCGGCGGAATTCGCCGCCAACAGCGCGGCGATGCTCAAACAGGTCGACGCCCTGCACACCCTGCTCGCCCAAGTGGCGCAAGGTGGCGGACCGAAAGCGCAAGAACGCCACACCTCGCGGGGCAAACTGCTGCCCCGTGAGCGCATCAATCGCCTGCTCGATCCAGGCTCGCCGTTTCTCGAAATCAGCCAATTGGCCGCCTACGGGGTTTATGGCGAAGACGTTCCCGCCGCTGGCGTGATCGCCGGGATCGGCCGTGTGGAAGGCGTCGAATGCATGATCGTCGCCAACGATGCCACCGTGAAAGGGGGCTCGTACTACCCGCTGACCGTGAAAAAGCACCTGCGCGCCCAAACCATCGCCCAGCAAAACCGCTTGCCGTGCATCTACCTGGTGGACTCCGGCGGCGCCAACCTGCCGCGCCAGGATGAAGTGTTTCCGGATCGCGAGCACTTCGGGCGGATCTTCTTCAACCAGGCCAACATGAGCGCCATGGGCATTCCGCAAATTGCCGTGGTCATGGGTTCCTGCACCGCTGGCGGCGCCTATGTCCCGGCGATGGCCGACGAAGCGATCATGGTCCGCGAGCAAGCGACGATCTTCCTCGCCGGCCCACCGCTGGTGAAAGCCGCGACCGGTGAAGTGGTCAGCGCCGAAGACCTGGGCGGGGCCGATGTGCACTGCAAGATCTCGGGCGTGGCCGACCATTACGCCGAGAGCGACGAGCACGCCCTCGCAATAGCGCGCCGCAGTGTGGCCAACCTCAACTGGCGCAAACAGGGCGAGGTTCAGCAACGCACACCGATCGCCCCGCTCTACAGCAGCGACGAGTTGTACGGCGTGGTCTCGGCCGATGCCAAGCAACCGTTCGACGTGCGCGAAGTGATTGCCCGGTTGGTGGACGGTTCGGTGTTCGACGAATTCAAGGCGCTGTTCGGGACCACACTGGTGTGCGGTTTCGCCTACCTGCACGGTTATCCGATCGCAATCCTCGCCAACAACGGGATCCTCTTCGCCGAAGCCGCGCAAAAAGGCGCGCACTTCGTCGAGCTGGCGTGCCAGCGCGGCATCCCGTTGCTGTTCCTGCAAAACATCACCGGCTTCATGGTCGGGCAGAAATACGAGGCCGGCGGTATCGCCAAGCACGGCGCAAAACTGGTGACCGCCGTGGCGTGCGCCAAAGTGCCGAAATTCACGGTGATCATCGGCGGCAGCTTCGGTGCCGGTAACTATGGGATGTGCGGCCGTGCTTATGACCCACGTTTCCTGTGGATGTGGCCGAACGCGCGCATCGGCGTGATGGGTGCCGAGCAGGCGGCTGGCGTGCTGGTGCAGGTCAAGCGCGAGCAAGCCGAGCGCAGTGGCCAGGCTTTCAGCGCCGAGCAGGAAGCCGAGATCAAGCAACCGATCCTCGACCAATACGAGGAACAGGGCCACCCCTACTATTCCAGCGCACGGCTGTGGGACGACGGCGTCATCGACCCGGCGCAGACCCGCGATGTCCTGGGCCTGGCCTTGTCCGCGTCGTTGAACGCGCCAATCGAACCGAGCCGCTTCGGCGTGTTCCGGATGTGATCCGACCCTGTAGGAGCGAGCTGGCTCGCGATGGACGTTAACGATAACGCGTGTGTTCCGGATAAACGCGTCGCCCTTCAGTCCATCGCGAGCAGGCTCGCTCCTGCAAGTGCCGTGGAGAATAAAAAATGAGCGACTTCAACACCCTCGAATTGCTGACCGACCCTCGGGGTTTCGCCACCCTGTGGCTCAGCCGCGAAGAGAAGAACAACGCGTTCAACGCCGAGATGATCCGCGAATTGATCCTCGCGCTGGACAAGGTATCGAACGACGCCAGCCTGCGTTTTCTACTGGTGCGTGGCCGCGGCAAGCATTTCAGCGCCGGAGCCGACCTGGCCTGGATGCAGCAATCGGCCGAACTCGATTACCACACCAACCTCGACGACGCCCGGGAACTGGCGGAGTTGATGTACAACCTCGCCAAACTGAAAGTGCCGACCCTGGCGGTGGTGCAAGGCGCCGCCTTTGGTGGCGCGCTGGGCCTGATCAGTTGCTGCGACATGGCCATCGGTGCCGATGACGCGCAATTCTGCCTGTCAGAAGTCCGCATCGGCCTGGCACCGGCGGTGATCAGCCCGTTCGTGGTGCAAGCCATCGGCGAACGGGCCACCCGACGTTATGCCTTGACCGCTGAACGCTTCGGCGGGCAACGGGCGCGGGAACTCGGTTTGTTGTCGGAGAGCTATCCGCTGATCGATCTGGAGCAAATGGTCGAACAGTGGATAGACAACCTGCTGCTCAACAGCCCCGCCGCCATGCGTGCCAGCAAGGATCTGCTGCGTGAAGTCGGCGATGGCTCGCTGAACCCGGCATTGCGTCGCTACACCGAGAACGCCATTGCCCGCATCCGCGTCAGCCCTGAAGGCCAGGAAGGCCTGCGCGCCTTTCTGCAAAAACGCCCGCCGAGCTGGCAGGCCGAAACCACCACCAAGGAGCCCCGTTGATGAGCGCACCTGTTATCACCTCTGTGCTGGTGGCCAACCGTGGCGAAATCGCTTGCCGGGTCATGCGTACCGCCAAGGCCCTGGGCCTGACCACCGTGGCCGTGCACAGCGCCACTGACCGTGACGCCCGCCACAGCCGCGAAGCCGATATTCGCGTCGACCTCGGTGGCAGCAAAGCCGCCGACAGCTACCTGCAAATCGACAAACTGATCGCCGCCGCCAAGGCCAGCGGCGCCCAGGCCATCCACCCCGGTTACGGCTTTCTGTCGGAAAACGCCGGGTTCGCCCGTGCGATCGAAGCGGCCGGCCTGATTTTCCTCGGCCCGCCCGCCTCGGCCATCGACGCCATGGGCAGCAAGTCGGCCGCCAAAGCCTTGATGGAAACCGCTGGCGTGCCGCTGGTGCCCGGTTATCACGGTGAAGCGCAAGACTTCGAGACCTTCCGCGCGGCCTGTGAGCGCATCGGTTACCCGGTGCTGCTCAAAGCCACGGCCGGTGGTGGCGGCAAGGGCATGAAAGTGGTCGAGGACGTCAGCCAACTGGCCGAAGCCCTGGCCTCGGCCCAGCGTGAAGCGCAATCGTCGTTTGGCGATTCGCGGATGCTGGTGGAGAAATACCTGCTCAAACCGCGCCACGTGGAAATCCAGGTGTTCGCCGATCAACACGGCAACTGCCTGTACCTCAACGAACGTGACTGCTCGATTCAGCGTCGCCACCAGAAAGTCGTCGAGGAAGCACCGGCACCAGGCCTGAGCCCGGAACTGCGGCGTGCCATGGGCGAAGCGGCCGTGCGCTCGGCCCAGGCCATCGGTTATGTCGGCGCCGGCACCGTGGAGTTTTTGCTGGATGCGCGCGGCGAGTTCTTCTTCATGGAGATGAACACGCGCCTGCAAGTCGAGCACCCGGTCACCGAAGCCATCACCGGCCTCGACCTGGTGGCCTGGCAGATTCGCGTCGCGCGCGGTGAAGCACTGCCCATGACCCAGGATCAGGTTCCGCTGATCGGCCATGCCATTGAAGTGCGGCTGTATGCCGAAGACCCGGGCAATGACTTCCTACCGGCGACCGGGCGCCTGGAGTTGTATCGTGAATCGGCCGAGGGACCGGGGCGTCGTGTCGACAGCGGCGTTGAGGAAGGCGATGAGGTTTCACCCTTCTACGACCCGATGCTCGGCAAGTTGATTGCCTGGGGCGAGGACCGTGAACAGGCACGGTTGCGCCTGCTGAGCATGCTCGATGAGTTCGCCATTGGCGGGCTCAAGACCAACATCAACTTCCTGCGTCGAATCATTGCCCATCCGGCGTTCGCCGCAGCGGAACTGGATACCGGGTTCATTCCGCGTTATCAGGAGCAACTATTGCCGGCGCCGGCGGCGCTCAGCGACGACTTCTGGCAAGCCGCCGCCCAGGCATTTGCCCAGAGCCAGCCTCGTTCACCGCGCTTCGATGACCCGAGTTCGCCTTGGGCCGACAGCAACGGTTTCCGCGCAGGATTGCCATCGGAAATCACCCTGCACTTGAGTTGCGAAGGCCAGGACCGCGCGCTGACGCTGGGCGCCATCAACGCCCAGGGCGCGCGACTCAAGGGTGAGCAATTGCTCACCGAGCACGACGGCGTGCGACGCCAGCATCGGACCATCCGCCGTGGTGAGCGGGTCTATCTGCAATGGGATGGCGAGTTGCGCCGCATCGAAGCCTATGACCCGATCAGCGCCGTCGAAGCCAGTCACAGCCATCAGGGCGGGCTGACCGCTCCCATGAACGGCAGCATCGTGCGAGTGCTGGTAGAGGCCGGGCAAACGGTCGAAGCCGGGGCGCAACTGGTGGTGCTCGAAGCGATGAAGATGGAGCACAGCATTCGTGCGCCACACGCCGGGGTGATCAAGGCGCTGTATTGCCAGGAAGGCGAGATGGTCAGCGAAGGCAGTGCGCTGGTCGAACTCGAAGAAGCGTGAAATGAAGATCGGTCCTGCGCCTTGCGAGGACCGATCCGGTCAGAACTTGGCTGTCGCCTGAACCACCACGCCGATGATTCGGCAGTCGTCGGTGTAGAGGGCTTTGGGATACGTCGGATTGAGCGGGACCAGGTAACGCTGCCCGCCCTCTTCGATCAGCTTGCGAAAGATCGCCTCGGCGCTGTCCGGCCATTGCGCGATGACCAGTTTGCCAGGCTCCACTGCCACGTCCGGGTCCACCAGAATCAACATGCCTTCGCCAATGCTCAGGCCACTGGGGGCGGTCATCGCGTCGCCGGTCACCGTCAGCCAGAATGCCGAGCCTTGGGCGTGGTAGTCCGACAATTCAAAACGGTACTGCGCCCGTTCTCCGTCGCGCACTTCAGCGGTTGCCTTCCAGTCACTGACCGGGTATCGAAAGTACGGATTGTACTTTTGCGTCAGGGAAACTTCGTCGTCCTTCGCGTCCGTGGTTTCGCGGATCACCAGCGCCACTTCCAAAAAGTCCATGCCGAGCGCCTTCAACACCCGATTCATGTTCTCGACACCCGGCTCGCGACGTTTATTCAGCCAATGGCCAATGCCGCCCTGGGACATCCCGAGGCGTTCAGCGAGTATTTCCTGAGTGACTTTGAGTTCACTCATCTTGGCCTTGACCAATTCGATCCATTTATCCATGGGCGGCACGATACTGGGGCAACTCCGGCCATCAAAACACAAATTGTAGTATTAAACCCATGGTCACAAATACAAATCGTACTAGGATGAGCTCACGGATCTGAACCTATCACGGAGCTTGCCATCACCATGACCCAACAACCGGCCAACGAACTGCCCGACATGCAAATCGACACCTCCCTCACCTCGCCCCAAGGCTCCGCCGCCGCCCAGCGGGCGCTGGACTACTACTTGAAGCCGGCGGTTTCAGAGCATGAGGTCGAGGAGCGCTTCTTTGATGTGAACCGCAACATCAGCAGTGAAGAGGCATTGGTCCATGCTTCCGATCTGCTGCGTTGTGCCGCAGCCATCGCCTACGAGTCAGCCAATCACCTGCAGGGCGCCAGTCGGGACCTGGCGTTTTCGGCAGTGCATATGATCGATATGGCCAAAGCCATGGTCACCCGCTCCCTGGAGGGGCACCAGAAAGCATAAGAGGAAGGCGCTGACAGAGGATCGGAAAGAACTTTCCGATGCCAAGACAAAAAAAGCTTGACCCTCAAACGAGAATGATTATTATTGCGTCATCTGGTCGCGAGATCAGTCGATGGATCAAGGGACCTCAGGTCGGACTTTTGGTCTATCTCCTCATCAGGCTAATCACGGTTTTTGACCCGGCTTATTGCCGGGTCTTTTTTTGCCCGTTTTCTGGCGATCTGGTCTTCAAGTGCCGCATACACGCACTGGCGCGGACGATATCAGAAGAATGTCCGCTGGCATGGGCAGCCCGGCATCATTGGGGCGAACCACCAAAAAATAGCACTTGAGAATCAATTCCACAGTCTCTAAGCTGCGACAGCGTCAAGGAAGACGCCCCCGTTTTACATCATCTGTCTGCCCCCCCCGTTCCTTGTCTCTGCGATGACCTGTCTTGCCGTCACCCTCAGGTTGAAGCGGGTATGCAGGCGAGGATGCAACACCCTCGCCCTCCTGACCTCAATACACCACGATATGCGAATCCGCCCGTAACGGGTCAGGCCGCACACCTCATGCCCACGGCGCCAAAGCGGGTTGAGATCGGGGCCGGCTATATAGAGGGGCAGGCTGCATGGAGCGCACCAAACGAAGAACGCGTAGAAATGCCCCCATTCTGCAACTCGATAGCCTCAAAACAGTGCTGGTGGTAACACGGATGATCGCTACGCTGAGAAGGAGCGCTTCGTGGCGGACACGGGCCCCGCAGGAAGGGTGAAACGTTTTTTCAGTCGCTCCTTACCCCCTTCTCTTGCGTGTAAAGTAGCCGCCATAAAATCTAAACAGGAACCCAACCGTGGCTAAATCCTCTCTCGACATCAGTGCCAACTTCGACAGCGGCAACATTGAAGTGCTGGACATCAGCAACCCGCTGCAGGCGCTGCTGGCCATCAAGCCCGACACCCGCAGCCAGCATTTTCAATGGTTCCACTTCAAAGCCAGTGGCCTGCACGTCGGACAGGAGCACTGGTTTCGCCTGAACAATGCCAGCAAGTCCTCTTACAACAAGGCTTGGGACGGTTATCAGGCGGTGGCGTCCTACGATCATGTGAACTGGTTTCGCGTACCGACCATCTTCGAAGGCGACTGCCTGCGTTTCAGTCTTGAAGCGACCCAGACCCACGCCTGGTTCGCCTACTTCGAACCCTACAGCCGTGGCCGTCACGACTGGTTGATCGAGCAGGCGCTGACCAAGGCCGGCACAGAACTGCTGGCCACCGGCAAGAGCGTCGAAGGTCGGGACATTCAGCTACTGCGCAAAGGCTCGGGCGCCGAAGGCCAGCGAAAGGTGTGGATGATCGCCCAGCAACATCCGGGCGAACACATGGCCGAGTGGTTCATGGAGGGCGTGATCGAACGTTTGGAAAAACACGATGATCCGGTACTGAACAAGCTGCTGGCCAGTGCCGACCTGTACCTGGTGCCGAACATGAACCCGGACGGCGCCTTCCACGGTCACCTGCGCACCAACGCCATGGGCCAGGACCTGAACCGCGCCTGGCAGAGCGCCAGCCCGGAAATCAGCCCGGAAGTCTTTTTCGTACAGCAGCAGATGGAAAAGTACGGCGTCGACCTGTTTCTCGACATTCACGGCGATGAAGAAATCCCCTACGTGTTCACCGCCGGCTGCGAAGGCAATCCAGGCTACACACCGCGAATCGAAAAACTGGAAGAGCACTTTCGCAATCATCTGAAGCACCTGACCAAGGACTTCCAGACCAAACATGGCTACACCCGCGACGAACCGGGCAAGGCCAACATGACGCTGGCGTGCAACAGCGTGGGTGAGAAATTCGATTGCCTGTCGCTGACCCTGGAAATGCCGTTCAAGGATAATGATGATCATCCGAACCCGCTGACGGGCTGGTCGGGCAAGCGGTCGAAGCAGTTGGGGAAAGATGTGTTGACCACGGTGGCCGAGATGGTTGATACGTTGCGCTGATCAACTCGTTGGCTGCATGCATTGCATGCAGCCATTCCACTTTTTATGAGTCATGTCACAGTAAAAATTATAATAGTTAATCAACAACTACATTACTGCGCTGAGAAACCACTCCAGCGGGACTTACCGCTTTAACATAGTAAATCCACTCTCTGCTACTTTTACTCGTGGTAAAGACCAACCCGGTGGTGTCGCCAATTTTAGTTCCTGATGGAATCATAGTATTCATTTTATAAATTTCATAACGGACGCTTGGTTGTGTTAAGGCTTGCCAGGCGAACGAAATAGAGGTGGCCGTTGAACCTGTTTTCCGAAATTCTGTTGGCGCCGGAGGTGGGCCATACTCGGGACGCCCACAGATGTAAGCCACTCGTCCTCCAACCACCCGCCGACCTCGTATATATTCGCCCTCTGGGCAAACGTAGGTGCGGTCAATATCGCCCGTGGGAGGTATATGGCTTGTATCTGGAATTAGCACGGGTGTGGAGTCCGACTGTATAAGACTTACGCAGATGATTCCCCTTAGGTTAAATGTAATTGCCTCCCCGGCTTGAACCTTATTATCGGGACACATCGACATAGCGCCAGAGATTCGTTCTGAGTCAGCAGGACGCAAGTTTTGACCTTGAAACTGAGGCGTCACACACCCGACAAAGTATTTTTCGCGAAGCGCTTCATACTTGTCGCCGGCCATCACCCCGCTGTTGCCCATGCATGACACAGTAAATGGATGTTCAAGAGGACCGAGCCATACGATAGTCTGGCTCACATTACTGGCCTCGGGGCTTGGCGCCAAAGACGGCACGGATTTCGACTGATTAACAGATGAACATCCCCCCACCAATACAGCTACTGAAACAACCCACAGTATATTCAGAGCGCACTTCGCATTCGTCCATCGTGTTAATCCAAACATGATCATATTCCTTCTTGTATCCAAATTATCTGAAGCCACACCGCTATTCACACAGCAGTTAAAAACCATTGGATCAGCATTTGTAAAAGAAAGAACCTGTCAAAAGTAACAGCGCCCTATATTTTATTTATACTGTTTGGCAATAAAAATCCCTAACGAACATTCACCTTGGCACCACCAACCAAAGTTACGTTTCGCTGATAATTTTTAATATCAAAAAAATCGCAGCCTCCGGCAGCTCAGGTATCCATATTCTTCTGAGCTGCCGGAGGCTTGGACTGCATTCGGAAGAGCTTTTTTCAAACTGCGACTAACCGCGATCCTTGCCCCGCAACATACTGTCCAGTACATCATCCCGACGCACCCAACCATGAAACAGCGCCGCAGCCAAATGCAGCAACACCGTCAAGAACAATAGATAAGCCAGATACCCGTGGGCCTTGCGCAGGAAGGCAAATACTTGCGCGTTGGCCGGCAGGATCGACGGCAATTGCAACGAACTGCTGAGCATCACCGGTTCGCCCGAGGCCGAAATCATCGCCCAGCCCAGCAGCGGCAATATCAACATCAGGGCGTACAGCAGCACGTGGGAGGCCTTGGCCGCCAGCGCTTGCCAACCCGGCAAATCCGCGGGTAACGGCGGCTGTTGCGTGGAGAACCGCACGAGCAGACGCACGATCACCAACAGCAGAATGGCGACGCCCAAGGGTTTGTGCAGGTGAATCAGCCATTCATGACGCTCGGACACCGAGGCCACCATGCCTGCGCCGATGAACAGCATGGCGATGATCATCAGCGCCATCAGCCAGTGCAGCAGTCGCGCCAGGGGAGCGAAATGGTTCGGTTGGGCGCTCATTGCTTGGCCTCCTGTTTGGCGGCGGGTAACTGGCTGACTTCGCTGGTGCGGCGCAGGTAGGAATTGGCGTAACCGGCCGAACGTGCGGCGAGCAACGGGTCGTCGGAACCTTCGATCCCGGCTGGCAATACCAACGGGTCGTAGTTGATGTCACGGCACTCGCCACTGAGCTGCGGCTGGGTGCTTTCAAGGACCAGGGTGCCGGCGTTCAGCACCTTGCGTCCGTCGGGCCAGGCCTTGCTCGCGTCGTTGACCGGGTCGCCGGGGTTGGCCAGGGTGATGTTCAATTGCCAACGCAACGGCCCTGCGGCGATGCGTTGAACCAGGTCTTTTTCCAGATAATCGCTGCCCTCCGGGGCCGTCGCGCCCGATGCATCTTGAGCCACCGGCACCATGCTCCAGCGCACCGCCTGCCGTTGTCCGGCGGCGTTCACCAGGTAAAACGCGTTGACGCTGTTGTAGGTTTCCGTCACGTAACTGGCCGACGGCTTGGCGGTCTTGATCCACGCCAGGAACGGTGCGGCTTCAGGGTGCGAGCCGAAGAACGCCGGCACCGCCGCCGGGTTCGGCTTGCCGGTGGCCGGGACTGGCGACTGGGCTTGTTGCAATTGATAGAACGCCTCGGGCGTGCCCACCGGGAACACCGGCATGCTGTTCATCCCGGTGCGCCACTGCTGGCCGTTGGCCTGGGTGAAGCGCAACGCCAGGCTGCGGATTGGCACGGCACTGTCCGGCGCATAGGGATTACCCGCCGGCAAGGCGAAACGCCCGACCACCGGGGTCCGCGCTTCGTTGAACACCTGTGCCGAGGAGTAACTGCGCGCTTCGCCGCTGCTCTCGAAATGGCCGATCACGCACACGCCTTTGGAGTGATTGCGCCGGAACCCTGGGTGCACGCCGTTGTTGGTTTCCAGCACATTGATCAGCTTTTTCGGCGTCAGCCGTTGTGGGTCGAGGGTGCCGTTGACGTAGGCAAACGCCCCAGCCACAACAGCGACGACCACGGCAATGCCGGCCAGGCGCATCATCAGGCTCGCGGTACTCAGGGGTGGCCGGGTGGGCGGTGTTGATCGATCTACCATGAAGGACTCCAGGGCCATCGGCCACAAGTGAGAAGAACCAGACAGACGATCCCCCCGAGGGTTTATTCCATCGCTCGGTATTTATTTTTTCCGGCGTGGAATAACCTCGATTGCCATGCGTCTTCCTGGACACTCACCACAGCGTAGTGACTGGTCAGAACTTCATGAATGATATCGACGAACAATTGCGGGAAATTATTCCCAGGCTTCGCCGCTTCGCCGTATCGCTGACGCGAAATCCCAGCAGTGCCGACGATCTGGTGCAGTCGTGCCTGGAGCGGGCACTGTCGGCCTGGGGCGACAAGCGGCCCGAGGGAGACCTGCGTGCCTGGCTGTTTTCGATTCTCTATCGGCAGTTCCTCGACGCTCACCGGCGCTCCCGACGCTATGCACGAATGCTCGAGTTCTTCACCGGACGCGACGATGCGCAGCCCTCGGCAGAGCGCACGGTGATCGCCCAATCGACACTGAACGCCTTCGACCAACTGCCCACCGAACAGCGCGCACTGCTGCTTTGGGTATCGGTGGAAGGCCTGAGCTACAAAGAGGTCGCCGAGATTCTCGATGTCCCCACCGGCACGGTGATGTCCCGTCTGTCCCGGGCCCGCCAGGCCTTGCGCCAACTCAGCGATGGTGAAATCAACCGCCCTTCCCTGCGGAGACTCAAATGATCAGCATGCCCCCCAGCGAGCGTGATCTGCACGCTTATGTCGACCACCAACTCAGCGATGACGACCGACGCCTGGTGGAGACTTATCTTTCGGGCAACGCGCCCATTGCCGAGCAGGTGCGCGCCTGGCAAAAGGACGCCCAGCAACTGCGCGCAGCCCTGAGCGGCGCCCTGCAGCAACCGGCCAACCCGGACCTCGATCCGGTGATGATTCGTCAACGCCTCAAACGCCAGTCCCGTCGTCACCTGGCCAGCGCCGCTGTATTGCTGATCGCCGTCGGCATCGGCGGGGTCAGCGGCTGGCAGGCACGGGAGATGACCCTCGCCAGCGCCCCGCTGCCCATGACCGATGCCCTGCAGGCCTACCGACTGATTGCCCAGCAAGGCATCCTGCCAGCCGACTACAAGGTCAGCACCGACGGCGACATGCAAGGCTGGCTCGACCGCTACTTCACCCAGGCCAATCGCCTGCCCGATCTCTCGGGCGCCGGGTTCAAACCGGTCAGCGGGCGTTTGCTCAGCACCGAGCAAGGGCCGGCGGCGATGGTGGTCTATGAGGATCAGGGCGGGCACAAAATCAGCTTCTACGTGCGCCCGCCAGGGCCGAAAAACTTCCTGCTGCCACGGGGCAGTCGGCGTGATGACGGCTTGCAGGCCGAGTACTGGTCAGGGGGCGGCTACAACTATGCGATGGTCAGCCCGGCGGATACGCCGGCGGCGCAGATGCTCCAACAGACAACTCAGTTCTAAGCGCCACATCAATCCCGTAGACGCTGGCCTGGCAGCGTCTACGGGGTTCGCATACACGTTCTCTTTCAGCGCTGCCCACGTAGTTCTTCGCGTTGCAGTGGACCACCTGACGGCCCAGACAAAAGTGTGTCCACGCCCAATTGAATTGATTTTGTAGGGCCTATATCGATTTTCTACAGAACTCCAACTCGAAATAAGTTGTACACACCGCAGTAATCCGTCCAAAAAAAAACCAGCATTCCATCGACATAACTGGAAGCAAATTCTCCCCTCTGGGTACACTATGGCGCCGCCGCGCGGGAGCCGGCCTGAAGAGTATGGGGTGACATCACAGTGGCCGTTCGACCGCCCAACCGTTCGCGTCTCGCACCGCGCTGGCCGTCGCTGCGCCGCCTGTTCGGCAAGGCCTCGGCTGCGCCCGCCCATGGAACCGCAACCGGCCGGGTCATCCACGATTACTTTCACCGCAAGGCTCATGCGCAGGGCTACACCCTCAGTCACAGTCAGCAGCGCGTGATCGACTGTATGGCGCAACACGCCACAGCGCTGCTGGGCAGCGCGGCGTCCCCCCTGCCCGGCCTCTATCTGCACGGCGCCGTGGGTCGCGGCAAGAGTTGGCTGCTCGACGGCTTTTTCCAGGCCATTCCCCTCGAACAAAAACAGCGCCTGCACTTCCACGAGTTTTTTGCCCGGTTGCATCAGGGGATGTTCAGCCATCGCGATCAACCGGACGCGCTGGCGACCACCCTGGATGATTTGCTGTGCGATTGCCGGGTGCTGTGTTTCGACGAATTCCATGTCCATGACATCGGCGACGCGATGCTGATCACGCGCCTGTTCAAAGCGCTGTTCCGTCGAGGCATTCTGCTGCTCGTCACCTCCAATTACCCGCCGGAGGGGCTGTTGCCCAATCCGCTGTACCACGCGCGCTTCAAACCGGTGATCGACCTGATCAACGCGCGCATGCAGGTGATGGAGGTCGGCGGGCCACACGACTACCGCAGCCAGGCCAGAACTCACACGCATCAACTGTTTACCCAGGGTCAATACATCTGGCCCGGCACGCCGTCGCAGCGTCAGGCATCCAACCTGCCACCCGCCGACGCGCCGGCCATTGCGCTGCCGGTCGGCCCTCGCCACCTGCCCGCCCGTTTCTGCGAAGACCGCACCATCGGTTTTACCTTCACCGATCTGTGCGAGCAGCCCACGGCGGTCATGGATTACCTGGAGCTGTGCCGACGATTCGATCACTGGATCATCGACGAATTGCCCAACCTGGCCGACTGTTCAATCGCCGCCCAGCAACGCTTCATCAATCTGGTGGACGTTTTGTACGACCAGGACAAGCATCTGGTGCTGATGGGGCAGCATTCATTGCGCGAAAGCCTGGACGGCGATGCCATCGACCTGGCACGTACCCGCAGCCGCCTGGGGCAGTTGGTGGAGGTCCGGGAGCCGGCCTGATCAATCCCACATTGGGTCCGCGCTCGATTAAACAACTGGGTCGACTGCGGGCTCGCTCGCGAAAGCGGTCTGACCGACAACACTCATTCCCGTTATCATGCCGGCCATTCATTTGATCGATGGCGAGCCCCGTTCATGCACACCCTTGCACAATTGCGCGCCGGTACACTGGCAGGCATTACCCGTCTGGACCTCAGCTGCGGCCTGACAGAGTTCCCCCGGGAAATCTTCGACCTGGCGGACTCCCTGGAAGTGCTCAACCTCAGTGGCAATGCCATGAGCAGCCTCCCGGACGACCTGCATCGCCTGACCCGTTTGCGCGTGTTGTTCTGCTCGGACAATCTGTTTACCGAACTGCCGGCCTGCGTGGGCCAGTGCGCGGTGCTGACCATGATCGGCTTCAAGGCCAACCGCATCGAGCACGTGCCGGGCGCCGCGTTGCCACCGCTCCTGCGTTGGCTGATCCTGACCGACAACTGCATCGGCGAACTGCCGACGGAGCTGGGCGAGCGCCCCTACCTGCAAAAACTGATGCTGGCGGGTAACCGGCTGCAACGCTTGCCGGAAAGTTTGCGCAATTGCCATCGGCTGGAGCTGATCCGCATCGCCGCCAACCAGATCAGCCAATTACCCGAATGGCTGCTCGCGCTGCCGAGCCTGACCTGGCTGGCGTACGCCGGCAACCCGCTGGAAACCGAAGCCGACGCGGCCGCCCTGGCAGCCACGGCGAGCATCCCCTGGTCGCAGTTGCGTCTGGAGCAGCTCCTGGGCGAAGGCGCTTCGGGGTTGATTCATCGGGCGGCATGGGCACGACCGGGCCACGCGGACACGCAAGTCGCGGTCAAACTCTACAAGGGCGAAATGACCAGTGATGGCTCGCCGTTGCATGAAATGAACGCCTGTATTACCGCTGGCCTTCACCCCAACCTGATCCGGGTCGAAGGCCGGGTAGTCGATCACCCGCAAGACACCGCCGGGCTGGTGATGCAACTGATCGAGCCGAGCTACCGCAACCTTGCCGCGCTGCCGAGCCTGGCGACCTGCAGCCGCGATGTCTACGCCGAAGATACCCGGTTCACGGCCGATGTCGCCTTGCGCATTGCCCGTGGTATCGCCTCGGTCGCCGAGCACTTGCACCGCCAGGGCATTACCCATGGCGACCTCTACGGCCACAATATTCTGTGGAACGCGCAGGGTGATTGCCTGTTGGGGGACTTTGGCGCGGCGTCTTTCCATGCCACGCAGGACACCCTGGAAAGCCGTGCACTGCAACGCATCGAAGTCAGAGCGTTCGGGGTTCTGCTGGGGGAATTGCTGGAGCGGACCGACTCGGGGTTGAGCGCCGAGGGGCGTCTGCGGCTGGAGGATTTGCAGCAGCGCTGCTGTCAGCCTGATGTACTGGCGCGACCGGGGTTCGACGAGGTTATTCAACTGCTGAAAGATTGATGACCGCTGCGCGGTCAATCGCGGGCCAGCCCGCTCCCACAGTGTTCAGCGTCGTACGCATTTTTACGAACGACACAAATACTGTGGGAGCGGGCTTGGCCGCGATGGCGGTGTTACTGGAATTACAACTTAACCCGCCAACCCGACAAACATGTCTTGCACGTCATCATGGTTATCGAGGCCTTCGAGGAAGGCTTCGACTTCAGCCATCTGCTCGTCGCTCAGGCCGCTGACCGGGTTCTTCGGCTGGTAGCCCAGCTTGGCCGACAGTACGGTGAAGCCTTGTCCCGGCAGGGCTTTCTGTACTGCGTCCAGATCCGCAGGCTCGGTCAGGAACAGGGTCGCGCCGTCTTCGCCCGGCTCGAAATCCTGAGCGCCCGCTTCGATGGCGGCCATTTCCGGATCGGCGTCCGGGGTGTCCGGCGAGGCTTCGATCATGCCCACGTGGTTGAAGTCCCAGGCCACCGAACCGGAAGCGCCCAACTGGCCCTTGCGGAATGCGACGCGGATTTCAGCGACGGTACGGTTGATGTTGTCAGTCACGCATTCAACGATCAGCGGCACCTGATGCGGTGCGAAGCCTTCATACGTCACACGATGGTATTGCACGGTTTCGCCCAACAGGCCCGCACCCTTCTTGATGGCGCGATCCAGTGTTTCCTTGGGCATCGAAGCTTTCTTGGCCTGTTCAACCACCAGGCGAAGGTGTGCGTTGGTGGCGACATCAGCGCCGTTGCGCGCAGCAATGGTGATTTCTTTCACCAGTTTGCCGAAGATCTTTCCCTTGGCGTTGGCTGCCGCTTCTTTGTGTTTAACCTTCCACTGTGCGCCCATTACTCACTCTCTTGTCTGTGGCGCCGAGACATCTATTGGCCGACGCATCGCGCAAGTTTACCCGGCCTAAAGTTGGCAATCGACCAAAAATTCTGACCTCGAATCGACATATTCACCGGCAGTTGTAGGGCGATTCTGAAACTCCTGTTTGCGATGACCATTAAGGGCTGTGGTTTCGTACCCTCTGCAGCCGTACTCCATGGCAGAAGCGCGTCCGATGCATAACGACAAGGAAAGTCCCTTCACCCTGACACTGCTTGACGACGATTTGAGCCTGCAGGTCGTGCAGTTCAGTGGCCGAGAAGCCCTCAACCAACCCTATCGATTCGAGATTGAAGTGGTTGGCCTGGCACCGGCCATGCCGCTGCAACAGCTACTGCACCAAGCGGCGTTCCTGAGCCTTGGGCATGGCCAGGGCATTCACGGCGTACTGCACAACGTCAGTCGCGAACATCGCGGCCCGCACCGGGTCGGCTACAAACTGGTGCTGGGCCCCGCCCTGCAATCGCTGGACCGACATCGTTGCCGACGCATTTTCGAGCCGTCCAGCGTGCCCATGATCCTGCAGCAGTTGCTGGCCGAACATGAGCTACCCGATAACAGCTATCGCTTCGAACTGACCAATGGCCACTATCCTCTGCGACCGTTTTGCATTCAGTACGAAGAAACCGACCTGGCCCTGCTGCAACGGCTGTGCGAGGAGGAAGGCATTCACTATCACTTCGAACACCACCGTCACGGGCACGTTCTGGTGTTCGCCGACGACAGCCTGAGTTTCCCTCAGGAACCGTTGTTGATGCCGTTCCGGAGCGATGCACCCGATGACAGCAACCCATGGCGAATCAGCGAGCTGTTCCAGCGTCACGATTCACGGCCCTTCTCGCCAAGGCTGGATACCCGAGACCGCGGCGCCATGGACACCGACGACGGCGCGGCCAATCATGTCTTTACCCAAGCCATGGCGCCCATGGTCCGCCCCGCTCCCGAACAGCGCCACCGCGATCAACTCGCTCGCCGGCACCTGGAGCGCTTGCGATGCCGGCAAATGCAGATTCACGGCCAAAGTAATCACGGCGAACTGCGCAGCGGCTGCATCGTGCAGGTGACTGAGCACCCACTAACCGGTTTCAACGATCAATGGTTGGTGACCCAGGCGCGTCATCAGGGCGAGCAGGGTTCGATTCTGCAGCACGGCACCTCGGGCGCACCCAGGCGTTACCGCAATCAATTCAACGCGATTCCCTGGTCAACGGTGTTTCGTCCGGCGCTCGAACAGCCCAGGCCGCGTATCCCCGGTTATCAGCCAGCGCGGGTGCTGGGCCAGACCGGGCAGCAGTCGGCGCTGGATGAGCAAGGTCGCATACAGGTGAGTGTGTGGCCTGCTACGGACAATGAAACCGCAGAAGGCGTGGGCCTCTGGCTGCCCGTCGCGATGACGGGCGCCCGCATCGATCCGGGCCGCTTGCCCATGGCCGGCAGCGACGGCTGGGTCAGTTTCCTCGACAGCGATCCCGACCGCCCGGTGTTCTGCGCCAGCACGGGACACCGTTCCACGCCTCGACCCGCCCGGCGCCATGAACCACGGAACGATAGCCGTCTGCTGCTCGACTGGTTGATCGACCCCACCGATGCCGAGTCCTGAGCCTCACCCCTTGTCAGCCTTGCCGGCCGCCGCCGCGAACCTGGCCAGGCGCACGTCCAGATGCCGGGGCCGCCGCCCGTGGTCCTCGGCGCGCTCCTTGCGGCGAATGGCGTTGCGCACCATCAGCGAGCCAAGGTAACGAATCGGCTCCGGCGGGAAGAAGCCCAGCGGTCCGTTGACCAGTGGCGAGCGCGTCCAGGGATTGTCCAGGCTCTGGACCATCGAAGCCAGAATCTGCCCGCCCATGTGGCACGGCCCTACCCCGCTGCCGGAATAGCCAAAACCATAGAACAGGTTACCGCTGGCACTCATCTGCCCGAAGAACGGCAACCCTGTGACCGAGCGATCCGACGGACCATTCCAGGTTGCGTCGACCTTGACGTCGGCAAACGCCGGGAAGAAGTCCGTCAGACTGCTGCGCAGCAGACCGGCATAAGGCGATGGCTGATCGAACACCGGCAACATGCGCCCGCCGTAGGCGAACGTGTTGCCGCCCTTGCCGAGCATGATCCGGCCGTCCGGTGTGTTGTGGTAGTAGTGCACGAAAATCCGCGAATCGAGCACGGTGACACCGCTGGTCAAACCGATTTCGTCGAGCAGATCGGGTCGTGGTTCGGTGATCAGCATGTCGCTGGAGACGATCGCCACGCTGCGTTCGAACGGTGGGAATGCCCGTGCCATCCAGGCATTCATCGCCAGCACCACACGGTCGGCGCGAACGCTGCCATTGGCGGTCTGGATGACGGCCGGCTTACCTTCCTCCAGCCCGGTCATGGCGGTGTTTTCATGAATCCGCACGCCAAGCTGCAAGGCCACCCGGCGCAAACCGCGCACCAGTTTGCCTGGCTGCACGCTGGCGGCGGCCGGGGAAAACCAGCCTTCCAGGTGCCTGGTAGAGCCGGCCATGCGCTGTACATCGACCAGCGGCCGCTGGCTGAAGGAGTTGATGCCGTTGCGCTCCAGCGCGGCGATCACCGCGTCGGTCGAGCCGACCTGAGCACGGTTGGTCGCGGTGTAGAGGGTGCCATCGAGGCGGTAGTCGGCGTCCACCGCATACCGTTCGCAGAAGGCCCCGATCGCGTGGATGCTGCGCTCGGATTCCTTGACCAGCCGCACCGCTTCTTCAGCGCCGAACAGGCGTTCAAGGGTGAAATACTTGGCCGACCACGACAGCGCACAACCACCGTTGCGGCCACTGGCGCCGACGCCACAGATATCGGCTTCGATCAGCACCACTTCCAGGCCGGGGTTCTGCTCCTTGAGCATGATGGCGGTCCATAACCCGGTGTAACCGCCGCCGACGATACAGACGGCGGCGCGGATGTCGCCTTGCAGCGCCGGACAGGTTTCGCACGTCTCGGTCTTCAAGGCCTGCTCCAGCCAAAAGGGTCTCATGGGATCACTCTCCATTCGATAGTCCACACGCCAGCCTGCCGCAAACGCAGCAGGCGGCGACGGACAGGGTTCAGGTACGCAGGGATTTGACGCTTATCGGCCGGTTAGGCACGAGGGGATAGTGGGTTCGCAAGCCACCGGGGCGGCTGTTCCAGTGCGGGATCAACACCAGTGCGGAGAACATCGCGCAGCCAGCGAAGACAATGAACACCGTCACGGTGTCGAAATAACCAGGCAGCAACCCGCCAAGAATCGCCCCGACCGAGCCGCAACCGTTGACGAAACCGGCGGCGGTCGCACCGGCCTTGGCAGTACCGAAGTCGATGGCGGCCGCGCCGCTGATCATCGAATCCGGTCCATAAAGCGTCAGGCCCATGACAAACAGCAGCGCCACTACCAGCAGCACACTGCCGGTGTGCAGGGCACCCATGAACAGCGCGAGCGACACGGTCAGCGCCAGCAGACTGAGCACACAGGCGGGCATACGTCGGGCGCCGAACACTTTGTCGGAGGCGAGGCCGATCATGATCGGTCCGAGCAACCCGGCCAGTTCGAACGCCGTCGGAATGATCGCCGCGCCGACCTTGCCCACCGAAGGCATCTGTTCGAAAACGATCACCGGGCCCCAGAGCAGAATCGCATAGCGCGCCGGCTTCAGCATGAAGTACGCGAGGCCGAGCACCAGCACCGTACGATTGCGCAGGATTTCCTTTAACGGCTCCAGGACGCTGATTTTGCTTTGAGCCTGTGCCTCTTCAGCGGTCAGCTCGGGCTCGGGCTCCACAGCCGGCAAACCGACGTCTTCGGGTTTGTTGCGTTGAAAAATAAAAAACAGCACGGCGACCAGCCCAACCACCGCCGCACTGGAAATGAACGCCGCATGCCAGCTGCCGATGAGCGTATAGGCCCACCAACCGGCAAAGGGCGATGCCACCAGACCGCCAAAGGCGTAGCAGGAACTCCACAGGCCCAGCACTCGCCCGCGCTGCTCGGCGGGATAGAAACTACCGAGGTTCTTGCACAGCCCCGACCAACCGGTGGACTGCGCCAGGCCTTGAATCAACATGCAAGTGGCGAAAATCGGCAACGTGGCGAAACTGCCCATCACCAGCGCAGCCGCCGCAGAAATCAGCAAGCCGCCCAGCACCACGACCCGCGGGCCGAAGCGATCGGCCAGGATGCCCCAGGTGAATTGCCCGATGGCGTAAGCGGTCAGATAGATAGCATCGAGGTTGGCCATGGCCATTTTGTCGAGCATGAACGTCGGGTCTTCGCCAATCCCGAGTTTTGCAACAGAGAATGCTTTGCGAGTGAAGTAGAAAGCGGCGTAGGCGAGCCAGGTGATCGCGAAGATCTGCACGCGCCAACGTTTGATGGTGCCGATGTGCTTGTTCATTGTGGTTCTGACCTCAGGGTGTGAGTGTGCCGGCAGAATTGAAAGAAAACGCCTGTGTTTTTTATTGTTGAGCACTGCGAAATCACCTTGTCCCTGTGGGCGATTCCGGTCAGATGAGTCCTGTTGTTGCACGCACAGGCTCATGGCACCCGCCGCTGTTCGATTGACCAGTCACCGGGGCTGAGGTGGATAAAAACAATTACTGATTAATAAGTGAAATCGATTTATCGTATTTCAAAAATAAGCTCAGCTTGTTACTGGAGATTCGCATGTCGGTTTCCCACGCCCAACTCAAAGCCTTCCACGCCGTGGCCGTGTACGGAAGCTTTACCAAAGCTGCCGAACGACTGTTTCTCACACAACCGGCCATTTCCGACCAGGTGCGCAAACTCGAAGAGCGCTACGGTGTGCTGCTGTTCCACCGTAACAAGCGCTCCGTGCGCCTGACCGACCTGGGCGAACGCTTGCTCGGCGTCACGCAGAAATTGTTCGTGATCGAAGCCGAAGCCCAGGAACTGTTGCAAGACTCCCAGGCCTTGCAGACCGGCAGCCTGGTTCTGGCGGTGGACGCGCCGGTGCATGTACTGCCGCAGATCGCCCGATTCTGTGAGCGTTATCCGGGGATCAGCGTGAAGATCGAAACCGGCAACACCGATGAGTCGCTCTTGCGGCTCTTCAACTATCAAGCCGATCTGGCGTTACTGGGCCGTGATGTCAGTGATGAACGTCTGCTCTCGTTGCCCCTGCGCAACGACCCGATGGTGGCGTTCGTGTCGCGCAATCACCCGTGGGCCGATCGCAAGTCCATCTGCCTGGCGGACCTGGACGATACGCCGCTGGTGCTGCGGGAAATCGGTTCGGTGACGCGGCAAACGCTGGAAGAAGAAATGGCTGGCGCTGGCTTCCGCATCCGCCCGGCCATTCAGGTCGAAGGGCGGGAGGCGGCGCGAGAAGCGGTGGTGGTCGGGATCGGTGTCGGCGTGGTGTCGGCAGCCGAGTTCGGCGCGGACTCGCGTGTGTGTGCATTGCCGATTACCGATTGCAAACGGCGGTTGACCGAGACGCTGGTGTGCTTGCGCGAGCAGAGTTCGCGGCGGGTGGTGGCGACGTTTCTGGAAATGGTGCGCGAGAGCCTGAGGTAGGCAGGTCTGGCACCATCGCGGTTTATCGGCCTGGCACCAACTCAAAAAACGCCTGGATCAAACGCAAATCCCGGCGCCGTTCCATGCACCCCATCATGTGCCGGTTCACCAACCCCTCGCCAATGATCGGCACCGCCGCCACCCGGGGATCGTGGCTCACCTCTACCGAAGACACCACGCCCACGCCCAACTCGGCAGCCACCGCTTCGGTCACCGCTTCGCGACTGTCCAGTTCGAGCAACACCCTTGGGTTGACTTGGGCATGGGCGCACGCCTGATCAAAGGTGCGCCGTGTTATCGAACTCGGCTCACGCAACACCATGATCACCTGATCCAGTTCCTTGAGCGGCACGCCTTTGGACCGTTGCGCCCAAGGATGACTTTCGGGCACCAGCGCGCAAATCCGCGACTCGCTCAGGGCTTGCAGATGCAGGCCCTTGCGCGGCTCGACCTCGGTCAGCACCGCCACGTCGGCATGTTCGGACAACAGCGCCGCCAGGGTTTCCTGGGCATTGCCCAGGCGCAGGTTGACCGTGATGCCCGGATAACGCGCCCGCAGGCTCGCGAGCATCGGCATGACCATGTGCGGGCCGTCCGCCGCCACTTCCAGGCGCCCGGTCAGCAACTGCCGGTTGGCCTCCAGCATCACCTGTGCTTCTTCAGCCAGGCCGAACATGGCCCGGGTGATCGCCGCCAGTTTGGTGCCCTCTTCCGTCAACTCCACCCGTCGCGCGGTGCGGCGCAACAGGCTGATCTGGTAGTGCTCCTCCAGCGCCTTGATGTGCCCGGTGACCGCCGGTTGACTGATGAACAGCCGTGCGGCCGCCCGGGTAAAGCTGCCCTCGCGGGCCACGGCGTCGAAAGCACGCAGCTGAAACAGATTCATGAATAAGCCTCACTGATGGCTGGCATAACAACAAACAATTTGATTGATAACTCGGCAAATTGCAATTTAGGCCCCGTAGCTTCATCCCATCGATTGCGAGGACACGAGAATGAGTACTGCCGCCCCCATCCTGCTCACCCCTGGTCCACTGACCACTTCAGCACGCACCCGTCAGGCGATGATGGTCGACTGGGGTTCATGGGATGAGCGCTTCAACCAGTTGACCGCCAGCCTCTGCGAACAACTGCTGGCAATCATCAACGGGGGCGCCACTCATCACTGCGTGCCCCTGCAAGGCAGCGGCACCTTCGCGGTCGAAGCGGCCATCGGCACGCTGGTACCGCGCGACGGCAAAGTGCTGGTGCTGATCAACGGTGCCTACGGCAAACGCCTGGCGAAAATCTGCGAAGTGCTCGGCCGCTCGTTCAGCACCTTCGAAACCGCCGAAGACGAACCCACCACCGCCGCCGATGTCGAGCGCCTGCTGCGAGCCGATGCCGGCATCACCCACGTCGCGCTGATTCACTGCGAAACCAGCACCGGCATCCTCAACCCGCTGCCGGAAATCGCTCGGATCGTTGCGCAACACGGCAAACGCCTGATCATCGACGCCATGAGCTCCTTTGGCGCGCTGCCGGTCGACGCGCAACAGATACCGTTCGATGCGCTGATTGCCGCTTCCGGAAAATGCCTGGAAGGCGTACCTGGGATGGGGTTCGTTTTCGCTCGCAAGGAAGCCCTGACCAACGCTGCCGGCAACTCGCATTCGCTGGCGATGGATCTGTTTGACCAGCACTCCTACATGGCCAAGACCGGCCAATGGCGCTTCACCCCGCCGACCCACGTGGTCGCGGCGCTGCACGAAGCCCTGCTGCAATACAACGAAGAAGGCGGCCTGCCGGCCCGGCACCAGCGCTACGCCGCCAACTGCCAGGCGCTGATGGAAGAGATGGGCAAACTGGGGTTGCGCAGCTTCCTGCCGGCCGCCATCCAGGCACCGATCATCACCACGTTCCACGCACCGAAAGACCCACGCTACCAGTTCAAGGAATTCTACGAACGGGTCAAGGCCAAGGGTTACATCCTCTACCCCGGCAAACTGACCCAGGTCGAAACCTTCCGCGTCGGCTGCATCGGTCATGTCACCCCGGCGCAGATGCGCGAAGCGGTGGCGGCGATTGGCGACGTGCTGCGAGAGATGGAAGTGTTAGAGATCTAAGCCACACCGCCTTCCCCTGCGGGAGCGAGCTTGCTCGCGATGAGGCCCTGTCTGTCGACTTCATGAGTGGATGTCAGACCCAATCGCGAGCAGGCTCGCTCCCACAGTCACCGCATCGCCCCTATTAGCCAGTTGCCACAGGACTTGATCACCATGAACTACACCAACCCAAACAAACTCCAGGCCGCCATCCTCGACTGGGCCGGCACCGTGGTCGATTTCGGTTCTTTCGCGCCGACGCAGATCTTTGTCGAGGCCTTCGCCGAGTTCGACGTCCAGGTGTCCATCGATGAAGCCCGTGGCCCAATGGGCATGGGCAAGTGGGACCACATCCGCACCTTGTGCAATCAGCCGGAAGTCGCCGAGCGCTACCGCACTGTGTTTGGCCGCACGCCCACCGACGATGACGTCACCGCCATCTATGAACGCTTCATGCCGCTGCAAATCGAGAAAATCGCCGAGCACTCGGCGCTGATCCCGGGTGCACTGGACACCATCGCCCACCTGCGCCAGCAAGGGATCAAGATCGGCTCGTGCTCCGGTTACCCGAAACAGGTCATGGACAAGGTGGTCGAACTGGCCGCCACCAACGGTTACGTGGCCGATCACGTGGTCGCCACCGACGAGGTACCGAATGGCCGCCCATGGCCGGCACAGGCACTGGCCAACGTGATAGCCCTGGGCATCGACGATGTCGCCGCCTGCGTGAAGATCGACGACACCGTGCCAGGCATTCTCGAAGGTCGCCGCGCCGGCATGTGGACCGTGGCGCTGATCTGTTCGGGCAACGCCCTGGGCCTGGACTACGAGGGTTATCGCGCCTTGGACAGCGATAAACTCGACAGCGAACGCAAGCGTATCCATGCGCTGTTCGAAGGCTCGCGCCCGCATTACATGATCGACACCATCACTGACTTGCCGGCCGTGATCGCCGATATCAACAAGCGCCTGGCCAACGGTGAAATGCCACAAGCCCACTGATTGCCATACCTCCAAAAACAGCGCCAGTGTCTGAACGGAACCGGCGCTTTTTGCTGTCAATCAGCTGAACCAATGCTCCCGTGACCGATCGCCACAGGCAAACACGGTGAAACAGGATTACAGTAAAAGCACACCGTCGAAGAAGAACGGTGGCTTGAGCTGACCTGTGAGGAACACCGTATGCCATGGAAAAATTCCGATTCGCGCTATAGCACCGTCTCGATAGCGCTGCATTGGTTGATGTTGGTTTTGCTGGCGTTGGTTTATGCCTGCATAGAATTTCGCGGGATTTTTCCCAAGGGCAGTGGCGGGCGAACACTGATCGTGGAATTGCACTTCATGCTCGGCCTGACCGTGTTCGTTCTGGTCTGGTTGCGTTTGTTTGCTCGCAGCCTGGGCCCGGCGCCGCAAATCCTCCCGGCCTCCCCTCGGTGGCAGACGGTGATGGCCAGGCTGATGCACTGGGCGCTGTACCTCTTCATGATCACCATGCCGATTCTCGGCTGGCTGGTCACCAGTGCCAAAGGCAATCAAGTGATGTTTTATGGTATCGACCTGCCCATGCTGATCGCTGAAGACAAAGCACTGGCCAAACAAATCCAGGGTTGGCATGAACTGGGCGCAACCATCGGCTATTGGCTGATTGGCCTGCACGCGTTGGCCGGGCTTTATCATCACTACGTGGTCGGCGATAACACCTTGCTGCGGATGATGCCCAAACGGGTGAGCCGCAATTCCTGAGACCCGCAATACCTGAATGTGGGAGCAAGCTTGCTCCCACACTGGTTTCTGATGCCCTTCAGTGCTGCGAACCGAACCCTCGCAGGCCCTGCAAGCCACCGGTATGGATGAAGATCAGTCGCGTCCCGGGAGCAAACCGGCCCGCCTCGACTTGCTGTTTGAGCGCCAGCAACGCCTTACCCGTGTACAGCGGTTCCAGAGGAATGCCGCTGGTTTGCCCGGTCTTTTCGATGAATTCGAGCAACGGCGGATCGACGCGGGCAAAACCGCCACGACTGGCGTCGAACAGTTCATAAACTGCTGTGGTTTCACCCGCTTCTTCAACGATCCTCTCGACCTGCTGCGCGACCCCATGATCGTCGGGCACCGCCAACGCGCCGTAGACCGGATGATCCCCCGCTTCAGCCAGCACCAGGCCGGCCAGGGTCGTGCCCGTTCCGCAGGCCAGCCACCAACCGTCATAGTCGCTCCAGCCGACACTGGCCAGCTGCGCAGCGACCTGCCCTCTCAGCGACATGCAGCCGAGCGCGCCTGGCAAACCACCACCGCCTTCCGGTACCGGGTGCAGTGTCGGGTAGAGGGATTGCCACGGCTGCCAGAAACCCGCTTCATGCCGCGCGCGATAGCCGCCATAACCGAGCCAGTGCAGCTGCATGCCGAACGCCTGCAAGTCTTTCACGGTGGGCGTTTGCTGAGGATGTCCGCGCAGCAGGCCGACCGTGGCAAAACCCAGGCGCTTGCCGGCGGCGGCCAGTGCGTGAAGGTGATTGGAATGCGCACCACCGAGGCTGATGATGCCCTCGGCACCCGCCCGGTCAGCGGCGTTGAGGTGTTCGATGAGCTTGAACCATTTGTTGCCGCTGATCAGCGGGTCGATCTGATCCAGGCGCAGGATGGCGACTTCGATTCTGGCGATGCTGAGCCAGTCGAGTTGCAGTGGTTCGAGGGGGGCTTGGGGTCGCCAGTTTGCGGGAGGAGAAAGCATTGATGCCGGCCCAGGGAAAAGAGCCGGCATCTTAGCAGCTGCGATTACAACTCAGCGGCCAACCGCGAACCCTGATTGATCGCCCGCTTGGCATCCAGCTCCGCTGCGACGTCCGCGCCACCGATCAAATGCACGTTCTGCCCTGCCGCGACCAGGCCTTCCTGCAACTCGCGCAACGGTTCTTGCCCGGCGCAGATCACGATATTGTCCACCGGCAGCACTTGCGGCTCGCCGGCTTCGCCGATGCGGATATGCAGACCTTGGTCGTCGATCTTCAGGTATTCGACACTGTTGAGCATCTGCACCTGCTTGTTCTTCAAACCGGTACGGTGAATCCAGCCGGTGGTTTTGCCCAGGCCGTCGCCGACCTTGGACTTCTTGCGTTGCAGCAGGAACACTTCACGGGCCGGGGCATGGGGCGTGGCCTTGATCCCGGCGACACCGCCGCGCGCTTCCAGGTGCGTATCGATGCCCCATTCTTTCCAGAATTCGTCGCGATTCAGGCTGGTGGACACGCCCTGGTGAACGAGGAACTCCGACACATCGAAACCGATACCACCGGCGCCAATCACCGCGACACGTTTGCCCACGGGCTTACGCTCGAGGAGCACGTCCAGGTAACTCAGGACCTTGGCATTCTCGACACCCGGAATCGCCGGGGTTCTTGGCGCAATGCCGGTCGCCAGGATGATCTCGTCGTAACCGCCCTCGACCAGTCTTGCCACATCCACACGGGTGTTCAGGCACAGTTCGACGTTGGTGGTCTGCAACTTGCGGTTGAAGTAACGCAGGGTCTCGTAGAACTCTTCCTTGCCCGGCACTCGCTTGGCGACGTTGAACTGGCCGCCGATTCCGCTGGCCGAATCGAACAGCGTCACTTGATGGCCGCGCTCGGCCGCTACGGTCGCGGCGGACAATCCCGCAGGACCGGCACCGACCACGGCGATTTTCTTGATCTGCTTGACCGGCACATAGTTGAGTTCGGTTTCGTGGCAGGCACGCGGGTTGACCAGGCAACTGGTCAACTTGCCGCCGAAGGTGTGGTCCAGGCACGCCTGGTTGCATCCGATGCAGGTGTTGATTTCGTCGGCGCGGCCTTCAGCGGCCTTGTTGACGAAGTCCGGGTCGGCGAGGAACGGCCGCGCCATCGAGACCATGTCGGCATCGCCTTCGGCCAGAATCTGCTCGGCGACTTCCGGGGTGTTGATGCGGTTGGTGGTGATCAACGGAATGTTCACCGAACCACGCAGCTTGGCCGTGACCTTGCTGAACGCCGCACGCGGCACCTTGGTGGCTATGGTCGGAATCCGCGCTTCGTGCCAGCCGATCCCGGTGTTGATGAGGGTCGCACCGGCCTGCTCGATGGCCTTGGCCAACTGCACGATTTCTTCCCAGGTGCTGCCGCCTTCCACCAGGTCGAGCATCGACAGGCGGAAAATGATGATGAAGTTCGGACCGACCGCTTCACGCACCCGGCGGACGATTTCCACCGGCAGGCGCATGCGGTTTTCGTAGCTGCCGCCCCAGCGGTCGGTACGGTGGTTGGTATGAGCGGCGAGGAACTGGTTAATGAAATACCCTTCGGAGCCCATGATTTCGACGCCGTCGTATTCGGCCTGTTGCGCCAGGGTCGAACAGGTGACGAAATCGCGGATCTGCTTCTCGATGCCGTCCTCGTCAAGCTCTTTAGGCTTGAACGGGTTGATCGGCGCCTGAATGGCGCTCGGCGCGACCTGTTTCGGGCTGTAGGCATAACGGCCGGCGTGAAGGATCTGCATGCAGATCTTGCCACCCGCCTCGTGCACCGCGCGCGTCACGATCCGGTGCTTGAGCGCTTCTTCTTCGGTGGTCAGCTTGGCGGCGCCGGAATACACCCCGCCCTCGTCGTTCGGACCGATGCCACCGGTGACCATCAAGCCAACACCCCCACGGGCACGCTCGGCGAAATAGGCCGCCATGCGCTCGAACCCACCCGGTTTTTCTTCGAGGCCGGTGTGCATCGACCCCATCAGGGTACGGTTGCGCAACGTGGTGAAACCCAGGTCCAGCGGGGCCAGCAGGTGCGGGTAATGGGCGGCGGTCATCGGAAACTCCACATCGAGCGATCACGGGAAAAATGCGGAAGCTCTGGTGGCCCCCGTCAGTCATGTTCGACAGACTAAGAGCCGAGTCGTTGTCACTCAATGACCATAACTGACAACTTATTGATCCAAATGCGCAGCACCCCTTGGCAAGCGTCGACATGGGCCATACCCTAGTCGACGAATCCTGCTCGCGGCCGTTGACTGTTTCCCCATGCGCAAACTTTTGTACCTGACCTTCTCCATGGCGCTGATTGCTGTCCTGACGACCTACGCCATGTGGGCCGCGGATCGCCCGGCGGGGCATTACCTCTCGGACTTGCGGATCAACCTGGCCGTCGATCAGGGCACGCCTGCCGATCGCGGCAATCTGCTGGGCATCCAGCCCGAACTCTTTCCCACCGACTATCAGAGCCCTGAACGCCTGCACCGCAAACTCGCGGCCTACTTGCAGAAAGCCAAGGACCAGGGATTGCTGAACGAGAAAACCATCGTGGTCCTGCCGGAGCATGTCGGCACCTGGCTGATGGTCAGCGGCGAGAAGGATGAGCTGTATCAGGCCAGCACGTTGAAGGAAGCCATGAACTGGCTGGCCGTGAGCAACCCCTTGAAATTTGTCCGTGCCTTGATCAGCGCCGAAGGCGGCAACCGCCTGGACGATGCTCACCTGCGCATGAAAGCAAAAGGCATGGCCAAGGATTACCAGGCGTTGTTTGGCGGCCTGGCGAAAGAATTCAACGTGACACTGGTGGCAGGTTCCATTGTATTGCCCGAGCCGAGCATCATCGATGGCACCCTGAAAATCGGCCACGGTGCGCTTTACAACAGCAGCGTGGTGTTTAGCCGCGATGGCCTGCCAATCGGACAACCGCAACGCCAGATGCACCCGATGTTTGCCAAGCAGGATGGGGTCAAGGCCAGTGGCGAGCATTCGCTCAATGTGGTCGACACACCGGCCGGACGCTTGGGCGTGCTGATCGGTCGCGACAGCTGGTATCCGGAAAATTATCGCAAGCTCGACGATCTGCGCGTGCAACTGGTTGCGGTTCCGGCCTATTTGGCCGGGCGCGGCACCTGGGATCAACCGTGGCGAGGATACCGGGGCTCGTCGACGCCAGCCTCTGTCAACCTCAAGCCAGGAGAGCTCAGCGAAGGCCAGGCGTGGCAGCACCTGACCCTCACGACGCAGGCGCCGGCCAGTCAGGCCACCGCCGGGGTCAGCGTGTTTCTGCGCGGGCAATTCTGGGATCAGGGCAGCGCCGGACAAAGCTTCATCAGCAGCAGCGGCCAGCAGTTCGTCGATGCCAACGCGCATGGTGCGCGCCTGCTGAATCTCTGGTTGTAGCGCATGAAATCCCTTCCGATGCGTCTGGGCGACCTGTCAGTGGGTTTTGTTCACAGTCTGGCCGACGCCATACGCAGCCACGGAGTAGACCCGCAACCCTTGCTCGAACAATACGGCCTCGACGCAGCCCGACTCGGCGAAGCGTGTGCCCGACTCTCGATACCCCGCTACATGCGCCTGGGCCATGGCGCAATTCAGTTGACCGATAACCCGGCACTCGGCCTGCGCATGGGCCGATACAGTCGCTTGAGCCAGGCGGGCCTCGCCGGAGTTACCGCCTCCCAGGCGCCGACCGTGCGCGAAGCGGCACGTTGCCTGATCCGTTTTGAAGCCTTGTATGGTTCCAACTATCGCGGACAGTCGAGCTTTCACGAAGACCCCCAGGGTGCCTGGCTGAGGTTCTACTCGATCAGCCCTTACAACAGCTATAACCGCTTTGTGGTCGACTCGATCATTGCCGGCTGGTTGCAGCAATTGTCCAGTGTCAGCCCCGCTCCACTGCGCGCCGAGCGCATCGAGATCGAGTTCGAAGCCCCCGATTACCGCGCGGACTATGAAGTGCTGGGCGACTGCCCGATCCAGTTCGGCTGCGAACACAATCAGCTGCGCCTGGGCCTGGAGAGTCTCGCTCAGCGAAACCCTGAACATTGTCCAAGCACCTGGCGACACTTGCTGCAACTGTGCGAGCGGGAACTGGAGCAACTGACACGCACCCGCAGCCTGCGTGAACGTATCACTCAGTTGCTGGGGCCGTTGCTCAATGGCGGCCGGGAACCCGACCTGGAAGAAGTGGCGGCACGCCTGAAGCTGCCCACCTGGACCTTGCGTCGCAGACTTGCCGAGGAAGGCACGCAATTTCGCGCAATTCTCAACGACACACGTCGCGACCTGGCCATGACCTACATTCGCGATACCGAACTGGCATTCGGAGAAATCGCCTATCTGCTGGGCTTTGCCTCAGCCGAAGCCTTTCAACGCGCTTTCAAGCGCTGGAACGGTCAGACCCCCGGCGAATTTCGCCGCAGCCACCGTCAGTTAGCCTGACGCTTACAGCTCGGTCGCGTCTTCGGCTGGTTCCAGCGGGTCCAGTTCAAACGCCTGATACTCGAGCAGCTCTTCCTGATAATCGTCCATTTTGAATCCCCCACGGCTCATTGAAAATTGTCTGAATAAATGACCAGCAACTTGAGCATAAAGTCCGCGCATGAAAGAAAAATGACGCAGCCACGACACGCCTTCGCTCTACGATAAAACGTAGCAGGCGGTCAGGCATTTATCAGCGTTTTTTTCGAGACAGGCCGCAGAACAGCAGCCTGGTTTGACGTGGGTCAATCTGTGCAGCGCAAAGGGAGCGGTTTTTCACACCCGCGACGCTGCAACCCGCTATTGGCCGGTAACAGGCATCGCCGGAATCGGTTCTGTCGGCGGCGGCATGTCGCTTGAATGGGTCGGCGGCGCAATGGTTTCCGAGGACGCGGCCGGCTCTTCGCTCCGGGTCGCCGCAACTGGCGCGGTTTCCGGCGGCGCAACCGGTTCAGAGGCTGCGGGAGCGGCTTCAGCGGGCGCAGGGGGCACTGGGACCGCTACGGGTGCAGGTTCTGCTGCCGGTGCCGGGGTCGCTGCTAACGGAGCCGGAGCAGCCTTGACTTCAGGCACTCCCAGATCGGTTTTCGGTTTTTCGGTGATGTGTGCCGCCTTCTTCGCCTCCGGTGGCAGGAACAGCTCGACCAGCGTGAAAAAACGCTCATAGAACTTGGCCGACGATACGGTTTCGCTGGCGACCTTGACCATCGAATCGTCAGACGAGCCTATTGGCATCGACACCGAACCCAACACACCGACACCGAGACTGGCGGAGTTGTTGGTCTTCTTCAATGCATAGCGGTCCTGCAGGGCATTGGCGAACATGGTCGCGTGGTGCCCCTCGCTACCATCATCGGTACACACCACACTGAAGCTGATCTCCATGTGGGTCTCACCGGTCTGCTGGAAGCTCTTGTGACCACTGACCAGTTTCGGATCGCTGCTGGTGATGATGTAGCCCTGGCTAAGCAACGCCCGACGGGCGGCTTCACAGGATTGCGCATCAGTCACCGGATAGTTCCGGGAAAACGTACCGGAGTCGGCGAAGTTCTCATGCTCGTAGATGGCGGCTTTTTTCGACGAGCACCCGGCCGCAACGGCCAGCACCAGCGCCAGCCCGGCAACACGCATGGGAAATGATTTAAACATTGAACATCCTGAGGAAATCGGTTCGGGGCGTATTGTGCAACAGATCGATGCTTAGCGGCGCAACGATTGCGTCTTAAAACAGTTACAGGTCCGTTGATCCCGATATTAGGCAAAAGATCCCGGAAGATTGATGACAATTGCACAAACAAAAAACCCCGACCTTTCGGCCGGGGGTTCTTGATAAGCGCAAAACTCAGTCGGGCATCAGAAACGCTTGATGTCCGCCTGGCTTTCCAGCTGCTTGCGGTAAGCCGCAAAGTCCTGCTGGCCAACGCGCGAAGCGAGGAAGCGACGGTACTGAGCCTTCTCTTCTTCGGTTGGCGTTGCGGCTTCGTTGACATCGTTAAGACGCACGATCATCAGGCTGCCATCAGGCAACGTCACGCTACTGAAGGCCGGTTTGTCTTTCGCGACTGGCTTCGGCATACGGAACAGCGCTTGCAGCACGGTTGGGTCAACCCCCTCCTGAGCGCGAGTCGCGCCGGCGGTGACTTTCCAGTTCTGTCCGTCGATCGCCTTGTCCAACGGCGTCTTGCCATCACGCAGACTGGCGATCAGTTGGTCAGCCTTGGTCTTGGCGGCAGCACTGGCGTGCTCCTTGGTCAATTGCTCGCGGATCGGGCCGGCGACGCTTTCCAGCGGCAACTGCGCAGGCTTGAGGTGCTCCTTGGCGCGCAAGACGATCACGGTTTCCGGATCGAGCTCGATGGCAGTGCTGTTGGCACCCTCATCGAGTACTTCAGGGCTGAACGCTGCGGTCACCACGGCACGGTTGGCCGTAACACCTTCGCCACCTTCACGGCCGAACGGCTTGGAGGTGTGAACGGTCAGCTTCAGGTCCTGCGCCGGCTGAGCCAGATCGGACGCCTCGAACGAAGAGTCTTCCAGTTGCTTGGTTGCCTCGACGAAGCGCTGTTCGACCTGCTGGGCCTTCAGTTCGCGAGTCAGCTTGTCTTTCAAGCTGGCGAAGGTCGGCACTTCCGGCGCTTCCACACCCAACAGCTTGATCAGGTGGAAACCGAAGTCGGTGCGAACCGGCGCGGAAACCTGATCCTTGGCCAATGAATACAATGCTTTTTCGAACGCTGGATCATAGACACCCGGCCCCGCGTAGCCAAGATCGCCACCGTTGTTGGCCGAACCCGGATCCTGGGAGAATTCCTTGGCCAGAGCCTCGAATTTATCGCCTTTGGCCAGACGGGCCTGGATCTCTTCGATCTTGGCCTTGGCTTGCGCCTCAGTGGTCTTGTCGTTCACTTCGATCAGAATGTGCGCCGCCCGACGTTGCTCGGACAGGTTCGCGGTTTCTTTCTGATACGCCGCTTGCAGGTCTTCGTCCTTGACGCTGACCTGATCAAAGAAGGAGGCCTTCTTCAACTCCAGGTAATCGATGACCACCTGATCTGGCGTCATGAATTCCTTGGCGTGTTCGTCGTAATAGGCTTTGACTTCATCGTCGGTCAACTTCACAGCCGCCGGGTCAGCCTTGATGTTCAGGGAAGCGAAATCGCGGGTCTGTTTTTCCAGACGGGCGAAAGCCAGGACCTGTACATCGGTGACAAAACCGCTGCCCGCAACGCCGGCGCGCAATTGACCGATCAGCATTTCCTGAGCCAGCATCTGACGGAATTGCAGGCGGCTGTAGCCGAGCTGACGAATAACCTGATCGAAACGCTCTGGACTGAACTTGCCATCCACCTGGAATTCAGGTGTTTGCAGGATGACCTGGTCCAATGCCGCTTCGGAGAAAGCGAATTTCGAGCTCTCTGCGCCTTGCAGCAGCAGTTTGCGGTCGATCAAGCCTTTGAGGGCCGATTCGCGCAGCATTTTTTCGTCGAGCAAGGAAGCATCGAAATCCTTGCCCAGCTGTTGCATGAGTTGACGGCGTTGCATATCGACCGCCTGGCTCAGCTCGTTCTGGCTGATTTGTTCGCCGTTGACCTTTGCCGCTTCATTGTTGTGCGTCGTGGCCTTGAAAATGGCGTCGAAACCGGTCAAAGCCATCAGTGCAACGATGACCCCGATAATGGTCTTGGCAATCCAGCCTTGTGAATTGTCCCTGATATTCTGCAGCATGCGTCCCCCATAAACGGTTGAACTTCAAAATTAGGCAACCGTGGAGCGTGGGTAGAATCCGGATAGAAGAAAGGCGCATCCGAGGATGCGCCTTCTCGTAACTGGCGGAGCGGACCGATGACTCGAACTTGCGAGCCTCGGCGTCTCGGACCGGCACCTGCCGACTGGACTACCGCTCCGCTGCCAGGTCAGGCATGACCCCGACCCGGATAGGCAAAAACCTGAATCGAACTTAGTTGACAGCTTCTTTCAGAGCTTTACCGGCTTTGAAACCTGGTTTTTTGGCTGCTGCGATTTCCAGAGTCTTACCGGTCTGTGGGTTACGACCAATGCGAGCTGGACGATCAGTTACGGAGAAAGTACCGAAACCAACCAGAACAACAGAGTCGCCAGCCTTGAGAGCGCCAGTGACGGATTCGATTACAGCGTCCAGCGCACGGCCAGCAGCAGCTTTCGGGATATCAGCGGATGCAGCGATAGCATCAATCAGTTCCGACTTGTTCACTCTAAGTCCCCTTATATCTATTTGAGTATGATTCTAAGTTTTTTTGGTGAAAGCAAAAACGAGTGCTGAATGGCCTACAGACACTTAAGAGCCGCTTTATAACAAGGGCTCTAAAAAGCTGTCAAGGAAGCCCTTCAGGCAAATACGTACTAATGCGTGCTAATTCTTTCCTTAGAATCCGACTCGCGTTTTTCATCCTTCGCGACGATCTCCGGAGCCACATCCGGCAAGGGCTCCGGCGCGTATTGCAGCGCAATTTGCAGGACCTCGTCAATCCATTTAACCGGTTTAATCTGTAGATCTTGCTTGATATTGTCGGGAATTTCCTTCAGATCGCGCACATTCTCTTCCGGAATGATCACGGTCTTGATCCCGCCACGGTGAGCGGCCAACAGTTTTTCTTTCAGGCCACCGATCGCCAGCACCTGACCACGCAAGGTGATTTCACCGGTCATGGCGACATCCGCGCGCACAGGGATACCCGTCAGTGCCGAAACCAGCGCCGTGCACATGCCCACACCGGCGCTAGGGCCGTCTTTCGGGGTCGCCCCTTCCGGCATATGGATGTGCGTGTCACGCTTCTCGTGGAAGTCCAGGGGGATCCCCAAGCTCTTCGCGCGGCTACGGACAACGGTCAAGGCAGCGGTGATCGATTCGACCATCACGTCACCCAAGGAACCAGTCTTGATCAGCTGGCCTTTACCCGGTACTACGGCGGCTTCGATAGTCAGCAATTCACCGCCCACCTGAGTCCACGCCAATCCGGTGACCTGACCGATCTGGTCTTGCTGTTCAGCGAGGCCGTAGCGGAACTTACGCACGCCCAGGAAGTGTTCCAGCATGTCTGCGGTGACCTTCACCGAGAAGCGTTTTTCCAGTGCATGCTCTTTGACCGCCTTGCGGCAAACCTTGGCAATCTGCCGCTCCAGCCCCCGTACACCGGCTTCGCGGGTGTAGTAGCGGATGATGTCGCGGATCGCTTCGGCGTCGAATTCCAGCTCGCCTTTCTTAAGGCCATTGGCCGTAATCTGCTTGGGCGAAAGGTATTTGACCGCGATGTTGATCTTCTCGTCTTCGGTGTAGCCCGGCAGACGAATCACTTCCATCCTGTCCAGCAGCGCCGGCGGAATGTTCATGGAGTTCGAGGTGCACAGGAACATCACATCGGACAGGTCGTAATCGACTTCCAGATAGTGATCGTTGAAATTGTGGTTCTGCTCGGGATCGAGCACTTCTAGCAAAGCCGACGCCGGGTCGCCACGCATATCGCTGCCCATCTTGTCGATTTCATCGAGCAGGAACAGCGGGTTGCGAACACCCACCTTTGTCATCTTTTGAATCAATCTTCCTGGCATCGAACCGATGTAAGTACGGCGATGACCACGAATTTCCGCCTCATCACGTACGCCGCCGAGGGCCATGCGCACGAATTTACGGTTGGTGGCGTGCGCAATCGACTCCGCCAGGGAGGTTTTGCCCACCCCAGGAGGCCCCACCAGGCACAACACCGGGCCACGAATCTTTTTCACGCGTTTTTGAACGGCGAGGTATTCGAGAATTCGTTCTTTGACTTCTTCCAGACCGTAGTGATCGGCGTCGAGAATGTCTTCGGCGCGCGCCAGATCCAGACGCACTTTGCTCTGAGCCTTCCACGGCACCTGAACCAGCCAGTCGATGTACGAGCGCACCACGGTCGCTTCCGCGGACATTGGCGACATTTGCTTGAGCTTGTTCAGTTCGGCCGTAGCCTTGGCCAGCGCGTCTTTTGGCAGGCCAGCGGCATCGATACGCTTTTTCAGCTCTTCGATTTCGTTGTGCCCCTCGTCGCTGTCGCCGAGCTCCTTCTGAATGGCTTTCATCTGCTCATTCAGGTAGTACTCGCGCTGACTGCGCTCCATTTGCTTTTTGACACGACCGCGAATGCGTTTTTCGACTTGCAGCAGATCGATCTCGGCATCCAGCAGCGCCAGAACGTGCTCGACCCGGGCCGACAAATCGATGATTTCGAGAATTTCCTGCTTCTGCTCGATCTTCAGGGCCATGTGCGCGGCCATGGTGTCGACCAGGCGCCCAGGCTCATCGATGCTGTTGAGCGACGAGAGGACTTCAGCCGGGACTTTCTTGCCCAGCTGCACATATTGTTCGAACTGCGACAGCAGGCTGCGCACGAACACTTCCGACTCGCGCGCAGGCGCGTCGACTTCGTCGATCAAGGAGACTTCAGCACGGCAATGGCCGTCCACTTCACTGAAACGCTCCACGGCGCCGCGTTGCTCGCCTTCGACCAGAACCTTAACCGTGCCGTCAGGCAGCTTCAGCAACTGCAGAACGGTGGCAATCGTACCTACGCGATAAAGCGCATCTTCGCCGGGATCGTCGTCTGCAGGGTTTCTCTGTGCCAGCAGAAGGATCTGCTTGTCGCCCGTCATCGCAGCCTCAAGGGCTTCGATGGATTTCTCGCGCCCCACGAACAGCGGGATAACCATGTGCGGATAAACCACGACATCACGCAATGGCAGGAGAGGCAATTCGATGGTTGTCTTCATGATTTCGCCTCTACGGCGGCCATAAGGCCGTAAACAGATGGAAGTAAGCTTGAAACCAAGATGGGGGCTGATCTGGAAAAAAACAAGCGGATAAAAGTACGACTTAAAAGATCGCTTCTTGCGGCCGCAACTGTGGGGCCCGGATACAGCGAAAAAACCAGGCAGGCTGGCTGGCATGTCGCCTTCGCAGCGACGCGGCGATCCGACAGACCCACTGTCACAAAAGCAAAGGGGCCCGAAGGCCCCTTCTTTGTACCGGCTGCGTGACGTTTATGCGTCTGGCGCGGCCTTGGCAGCAGGCTCACTGTTTTCATAGATATACAGTGGCTTGGACTTGCCTTCTATAACGCTTTCATCGATCACTACTTTACTCACCTCGGACTGCGAGGGGATTTCATACATAGTGTCGAGCAATACACCTTCGAGAATCGAACGCAGGCCACGAGCGCCGGTTTTGCGTTCCAGCGCGCGTTTCGCAACCGATTTCAGTGCGTCAGCCCGGAATTCCAGGTCCACGCCTTCCATCTCGAACAACTTGGCGTACTGCTTGGTCAGAGCATTTTTCGGCTCGGTGAGGATCTGCATCAAAGCAGCTTCATCGAGCTCGTCCAGTGTGGCAAGAACCGGCAGACGACCGACGAATTCCGGGATCAGACCGAACTTGACCAGATCGTCAGGCTCGACTTCACGCAGTGATTCACCGACTTTCTTGCCCTCTTCCTTGCTGCGCACTTCTGCGTTGAAACCAATGCCACCCTTGGTGGAACGGTTTTGAATAACCTTTTCCAGACCGGAAAATGCACCACCGCAGATGAACAGGATGTTACGGGTGTCAACCTGAAGGAATTCCTGTTGTGGGTGCTTGCGACCACCTTGAGGCGGAACGGAAGCGACTGTACCTTCAATCAACTTGAGCAGGGCCTGCTGCACGCCTTCGCCGGAAACGTCCCGGGTAATAGACGGGTTGTCAGACTTGCGCGAAATCTTGTCGATTTCATCGATGTAGACAATGCCCATCTGGGCTTTTTCCACGTCGTAATCGCATTTCTGCAGCAACTTCTGAATGATGTTCTCGACATCTTCACCCACATAACCCGCCTCGGTGAGGGTGGTTGCGTCGGCGATGGTGAACGGAACGTTCAGCAAGCGGGCCAGTGTTTCGGCAAGCAGGGTTTTACCCGAGCCTGTCGGGCCGATCAGCAGGATGTTGCTCTTGCCGAGTTCGACATCGTCATTCTTTTTGTCACGCTGGTTCAGGCGCTTGTAGTGGTTGTACACCGCTACGGCCAGAATTTTTTTCGCACGCTCCTGACCAATCACATACTGATCAAGGATGCCGCTGATTTCTTTAGGCGAAGGCAATTTATGCGCGCTGCTTTCGGCCTGGGCTTCCTGCACCTCCTCACGGATGATGTCATTGCACAGGTCGACGCACTCGTCGCAGATAAAGACCGAGGGGCCGGCAATCAATTTGCGTACTTCATGCTGGCTTTTGCCACAGAAGGAGCAATAGAGCAGCTTGCCGTTGTCCTCGCCGTTGCGGGTGTCAGTCATTCGTTCGATCCAAATCCGATAGGCTTGCAACACAAGATGAAGGCTATTGCGGGCTTTTTCAAGCCCGCAGGTGATCGGACCCGCCGACCAACCTTATTTTGAGCTGCTTATTTTAAGCAGGGCGCTGGCTGATCACTTCATCGATCAACCCATATTCACGCGCGGCTTCCGCACTCATGAAATTGTCGCGGTTTGTGTCTCGCTCGATTTCTTCAAGAGTGCGACCACTATGCTTGGCCATCAGCGTGTTGAGACGCTCACGAATAAAGAGGATTTCCTTGGCATGGATTTCGATATCCGAAGCCTGGCCCTGGAAACCGCCCAATGGCTGGTGAATCATCACACGTGAGTTCGGCAGGCAATAACGTTTGCCAGGAGCACCAGCCGTCAGAAGAAACGCGCCCATGCTGCACGCTTGGCCAATGCAGGTGGTCGACACGTTTGGCTTGATGAACTGCATGGTGTCATAGATCGACATGCCAGCCGTCACCGAACCACCCGGGGAGTTGATATAGAGATGGATGTCCTTGTCCGGGTTTTCCGCTTCAAGGAACAGCAGTTGCGCACAGATCAGGTTGGCCATGTAGTCCTCTACCGGACCTACCAGAAAGATCACTCGCTCCTTGAGAAGACGCGAGTAGATGTCATAGGCGCGCTCGCCACGAGCAGACTGCTCGACAACCATCGGGACCAGGCCGCCTGCGGCCTGGATATCAGAGTTCTGCTGAATATACGAATTACGGAACATGCTCTGCAGTCACTCCCAAATAGTTATGTCTTGAATACGCATAAGCCAGCACGAAGGCTGGCTTATGGTGTGTGCTTCTTACCGCAAAAACAATCAGTCGGCTTGTGGAGCTTCTACCGGCTTGACCGCTTCTTCGTAAGAGACCGATTTGTCGGTCACGCTAGCTTTCTGCAGAACAGTATCCACAACTTGTTCTTCCAGCACAACCGAACGGACTTCGTTCAGTTGCTGGTCGTTCTTGTAGTACCAGGACACAACCTGCTCAGGCTCTTGGTAAGCCGAAGCCATCTCCTGAATCATCTCGCGAACGCGGGCTTCGTCAGGCTTGAGGTCGAATTGCTTGACCACTTCAGCGACGATCAGACCCAGTACTACGCGGCGTTTGGCTTGTTCTTCGAACAGCTCGGCCGGCAATTGATCAGGCTTGATGTTGCCGCCGAACTGCTGAACAGCCTGCACGCGCAGACGGTCAACTTCGTTGGACAGCAGAGCCTTAGGCACTTCGATCGGGTTGGTGGCCAGCAGACCATCCATGACCTGATTCTTGACCTTGGATTTGATCGCCTGACGCAGCTCGCGCTCCATGTTCTTGCGAACTTCGGTGCGGAAGCCTTCCAGACCGCTTTCCTTGATGCCGAATTGAGCGAAGAACTCTTCGGTCAGCTCTGGCAGTTTTGGCTCGGAAACGGTGTTTACGGTAACGGTGAACTCAGCGGTTTTGCCTGCCAGGTCCAGGTTCTGATAGTCCTCCGGGAAGGTCAGGTTCAGAACGCGCTCTTCGCCGGCCTTGGCGCCAACCAGGCCATCCTCGAAACCAGGGATCATGCGACCGGAACCCAGAACCAGCTGAGTACCCTTGGCGGAACCGCCAGCGAACACTTCACCGTCGACCTTGCCAACGAAATCGATGTTCAGCTGGTCTTCGTTTTGAGCAGCGCGATCGGCCACCTCGAAACGGGTGTTCTGCTTGCGCAGGATGTCCAGCATCTTGTCCAGATCGGCATCAGCCACGTCAGCGCTCAGACGCTCTACGGTGATACCTTCGAAACCGGCAACGGTGAACTCAGGGAACACTTCAAAAACAGCAACGTATTCCAGGTCCTTGCCAGCTTCGAGCGACTTAGGCTCGATCGAAGGCGAACCAGCCGGGTTCAGCTTCTGCTCAACCACAGCTTCATAGAAAGAGGACTGGATCACGTCGCCTACAGCTTCCTGGCGAGCTTCAGCGCCGAAACGGCGCTTGATTTCGCTCATTGGCACTTTGCCTGGACGGAAGCCAGCAATCTTGGCCTTTTGGGCAGTCTGCTGCAGACGCTTGTTGACCTGAGTCTCGATGCGCTCAGCCGGCACGGTGATGCTCATGCGGCGCTCAAGAGCAGAAGTATTTTCAACAGAAACTTGCATGGATATTCCTCGTTGCACAGACGTTAGCCGGCCGTTTCCGACCCCAGAATCAAGGGCATGCATTCTAGTGGGTCAAACTCAAGAAGTCACCCTACTGAAAACGGGTAAAAAAGCAGCTGGCAATTTATAGGTGCGAATGCACGGATGCACCTCGCCCCGGTGGCAAATACAGCCAATCACGCCAGGGCTCTGCGCCAACCCTTCTATATATAGAAGAGGCAGCCAATCATCTCCCTGACAGCCGATCTTGCGAGCAAGGCCGGCGGGCAGCGCAGCATCATCGAGAAACATAAATACGACGAAACGCCCTGCCCCTGCGACCCAGAACCTGCAGCCGCTGAATACTCGAACCGCTGAAACAAAAAAGGCGCCAGACTTTTCAATCTGGCGCCTTTCGAAATATGGGGTGGACGATGGGGATCGAACCCACGACAACGGGAGTCACAATCCCGTGCTCTACCAACTGAGCTACGCCCACCATATTGCATGACAAAGAAGCCAAACAACTTCTTTAGTCAGCCCCAAACAAGCCAAGCGGCATGACTGAAGCTTTATTTGGTGCGGATGAAGAGACTCGAACTCTTACGCCTCGCGGCGCTGGAACCTAAATCCAGTGTGTCTACCAATTCCACCACATCCGCGGGTTTAAGCTGTTAAAGCAAAGGCGCCAGACTTTTAATCTGGCGCCTTTCGAAATATGGGGTGGACGATGGGGATCGAACCCACGACAACGGGAGTCACAATCCCGTGCTCTACCAACTGAGCTACGCCCACCATATCGCGCTACTTGTGCCAAAGCTGCCTAATGGCGCACCCGGCAGGACTCGAACCTGCGACCATCCGCTTAGAAGGCGGATGCTCTATCCAGCTGAGCTACGGGCGCCTTGTTAATCTGTAACCTTGGAGGACTACAAACTAAATGCTTTCCAGCCTTGCAGAACCTTGATTCCGCTCGACCTTCTTAACCAGTGCTAGGCTGTGCCCGACAAGTGCGACGAATAGTATAGAGCCCCCCGAGGGTCGTCAAATCCTTTTTAAAAAAAATTCATTTAATTAAAGGAGTTAGGGGAATTTGCAGACCAAGCGCCTTTGCCCTCACCTCATGACATGCGAGAATGCGCTCTCTTTTTTTCCCCTCTCGATGGTTAATCACGCGCAATGACTGCACAACTAATCGACGGCAAATCGATCGCCGCCAGCCTGCGCCAGCAGATCGCCCAACGGGTCAACGAGCGTCGCCAGCAAGGCCTGCGTACGCCCGGACTCGCGGTGATCCTGGTCGGCAGCGATCCTGCCTCTCAGGTTTATGTCTCGCACAAGCGTAAAGACTGTGAAGAGGTCGGCTTCCTCTCCCAAGCTTATGACCTGCCTTCCGAAACCACTCAAGAAGCGCTGACCGATCTGATCGATCGCCTCAATGACGATCCGGCAATTGACGGTGTTCTGCTTCAACTTCCTCTACCGGAACACCTGGACGCGTCCAAGTTGCTGGAGCGCATTCGTCCGGATAAAGACGTCGACGGCTTCCACCCGTATAACGTCGGTCGCCTGGCCCAACGCATACCGCTGCTGCGTCCGTGCACCCCTAAAGGCATCATGACCTTGCTGGAAAGCACCGGTGCCGATCTGTACGGGATGAATGCCGTGATTGTCGGTGCTTCCAATATCGTGGGTCGCCCGATGGCGATGGAGTTGTTGCTGGCCGGTTGCACCGTGACCGTCACCCACCGCTTCACCAGAGACCTGGCCGGCCACGTCGGTCGCGCGGATCTGGTCGTGGTGGCCGCCGGCAAGCCGGGCCTGGTCAAGGGTGAATGGATCAAGGAAGGCGCAATCGTGATCGACGTCGGCATCAACCGTCAGGAAGACGGCAAGCTGGTCGGCGACGTGGTTTACGAAACCGCCCTGCCCCGCGCCGGCTGGATCACTCCAGTGCCCGGCGGCGTCGGTCCGATGACTCGCGCATGCCTGCTGGAAAACACACTGTACGCGGCCGAAACCCTGCACAGCTGAGTCCCGTTTCCGGCGTTGGCAACAAGTCAAGGAACCCCGCCCATGGCGGGGTTCTTTTTGCCCGCAGATAAATGTCGACCACCTGCCGGAAAATGACATTTTTTTCATGTTTCAAAGGACTTTAACCACTTCCCGGAACAACCATCGACAGTTATTCAGCCATACTCCAGAATGTCGCGCTTTTTACGAAATAGCCCGTTACAAAACGGCTTATCAACATTTTATGAGTCTGCCAGCGTGAAAATCCGTCTTTCCATCCTGAGCCTATTTTTTGCAGTTACAGGGACTTTCATCACGCCAATCGCCAGCGCTGGCGAAACCACCGCCGCGCCTCGAGACACCTCACACCTGAAGATCGCTTCCGGCAGCGCATTGCTGGTCGACTTGCAGTCCAACAAAGTCATTTACGCCAGCAATCCCGACGTCGTTGTCCCCATCGCTTCGGTGAGCAAACTGATGACCGGCCTGGTGGTCGTCGAAGCCCGGCAGAACATGGACGAATACATCAATATCAACATCAGCAATACGCCGGAAATGAAAGGCGTGTTCTCCCGGGTCAAGCTCAACAGCGAAATGCCGCGACGGGAGATGCTGCTGATCGCCTTGATGTCTTCGGAAAACCGTGCCGCCGCGAGCCTGGCGCACCATTATCCGGGTGGCTACGCGGCGTTCATTGCTGCCATGAACGCCAAAGCCAAGGCGCTGGGCATGACCAATACCCATTTCGTCGAGCCGACCGGCCTCTCGCCACGCAACGTGTCCACAGCCCGCGACCTGAGCAAACTGCTGGTCGCGGCACACAAATACCCGCTGCTGACGCAACTGAGCACCACCAAGGAAAAAACCGTGTCGTTCCGCAAACCCAACTACAGCCTGGGTTTCCGCAACACTGACCATCTGGTGGGCAAGCCGAACTGGAACATCGAACTGACGAAAACCGGTTTCACCAACGAAGCGGGTCACTGCCTGGTGTTGGTGACCCATATGGCTAACCGCCCGGTAGCACTGGTGATCCTCGATGCTTATGGCAAGTACACTCACTTTGCCGACGCCACTCGCATCCGCAATTGGGTCGAAACCGGCCACAGCGCAGACGTACCCTCTGTAGCCCTGCAATACAAATCCGAAAAGAACCTCAAACATCGCCAAAGCGGCGTGGTTGAAGCGTCGAAATAACGGCACGACAGTAGAAAGCAAAAGCCCCGATCATTCGGGGCTTTTGCTTTCCGCCTTAATCATTGGGCAGCGGCATCTGGTCATCATCCGGAATCCCGTCGCCGGTACTCGGGTCTCTCCAGGGTTTCGGATGTTCGGTTGACACCACGGTTGGCCGAGCCAGAGGATCCCTCATCGGGCTATCCGGATCCATCACCGGATCCACGTCTTGCTCAGGGGTGGTCGGGACGTTTTCCGGACGTTTATCGTCAAAGCTCGAATCAGTAGACATACGCACCTCCAATGAGACCTGGCAATGAGACCTAGGGTTTCAGATCACCGAGTGGATCGTAAGGCTTTGCCGGAGCCTTGGGATTGTCGCCCGGCTTTACATCCCGTGGCGCCTTTGCCGGACCGATGGGATCGACCTGAGGGTCGGCGAGATCCGGAGAGTCGGGGTCGAACCCCAACTCGTCGCCAGACGAATGCTCAGACGAGTGCGGACCGGCGGGAGTATTGAAATGAGCCATGAACGCCTCCTGGTCGCGGCCCGAGAAACTCGGGCTTCAATCATCAGAGGCTGGCAATGCGCAGTGGTGCCATGGGGGTGACGAACGGGCTTACTGTGCGCCCAAGGCTTTTTTCGCCCTGGCGGCCGCTTGCTCCTGGCCGGCCTGGGCGAGGTCGCTTGCAGCCTTTAACCAGCGCTGCCGATCGACGCTGGCCGGAACCTGTGTCGGCGCCTGAATCAAAACCGCCCAGCCACCGGCATCCCTGAAAGACGACTCAAACGAGCTGAAACTCATCATCGTCCTCTGACTCATGCCGGCGCGCAGCAGTACCGTCTGTTTCTGCCGGTTGTACCCGGCGAGAATGGCATAACGCGGCTCGGCCCACAGCGCAGAACCTTCAGTAAAGCGCACCATGACCGGATACCCGGCAGCGACCTGAGTCAGCAAGGCAGGCAGATTGCTGTCGAGGGGATAGACCATCATCCCGTATTCACGGGCCAGGTTCTGCATGTTCTGTTGCAGTTGCGCTTCGGCACCCGGCAAATGCAACGGCTTGTCGAGCAAGCCCGGGGTAATCACAACGCCCTGCTGGGACAGCATGCTCGCCAACACTTGAGGCCCGCTTTGATTGGCTACGCCCTTATAGAACCGGCCGCTGAGTTCGACGCGCTCCGGCAGACGCTTGATCTCAGGTGCGACACTGCCCGCGCAACCTGCCAAACCAGCCACGCACCCCACAATCAGTGCCGCCGATAGAATTCGAGAAATTACTCGCACCATCATCACTCTCTTCGTTCAGACGCCAGGCAATCGCACTCCCGGCTTGGCCGTCGATCATAGGATGCCTCGCGACAGCGGTATAGCCTTAACCGGTAGTTGATTGCATTCGATAGAGCGAACTGGTTGATCCGGGTCGACCTTTGGTCAATAGCCTGCAACACCGCAGCGTCTAGACTGTCACTTGCAAGTCGTGTGTGCCCGCCGCCGGGCAAAGAGGAGGCATCGATGAGCCTGACAATGACAATCGTGATGTTGATTTCCGGCTGGCTGGCCGTTGCCACCGCCATGCTATGGGGAGTTCTGCGCATTACTCGTCGGCACCATCACCACCCTGCTCAACCGGCGCCCCTGGTGAAAGCCGAAGAACCGGCCACGAGCCACGCCACAGCCCATTAATCGAAGCGTTGGGCCCCTACAAAAAAACGGCCGCCTGGACTCTTTCGAGTGCAGGCGGCCGTTTCGTTCAGCGCCAATCAAGCTTCAGCGGAGACCCGCTTCTGCCGGGCGCGGCGGGACATCATGTTCAACACCTCGATCGCAGCCGAGAACGCCATGGCAGCGTAGACGTAACCTTTCGGTACGTGGGCGCCGAAGCCTTCGGCGATCAGCGTCATGCCGATCATGATCAGGAAGCCCAGGGCCAGCATCACCACCGTCGGGTTGTCGTTGATGAACTTGGCCAGGGGATCAGCCGCCAGCAACATCACCAGCACCGACACCACCACCGCGATGATCATGATCGGCAAATGCTCGGTCATGCCGACAGCGGTAATGATGCTGTCGATGGAGAACACCATGTCCAGCATCAGGATCTGACCAATCGCCGCAGCGAAGCCCAGGGTCACGGTCGAGGTCGCCGACGTCGGATCTTCCGGAGCCGGGTCCATGCTGTGATGGATCTCGGTGGTGGCTTTCCACAACAGGAACAGGCCACCGGCAATCAGGATCATGTCTTTCCAGGAGAAGGCCTGGCCAAACACTTCGATCACAGGCGCCGTCAACTGGACGATGAACGCAATGGTGCTCAGCAGGCCCAGTCGCAGAATCAGCGCCATGCCGATACCGATGCGCCGTGCTTTCTGTCTATGTTGCTCAGGCAGCTTGTTGGTCAGGATCGAAATAAAGATCAGGTTATCGATGCCAAGCACGATTTCCATCACCACCAGGGTGGCCAGGGCAACCCACGCGGTGGGGCTGGCAGCTAGTTGTAAAAGGTATTCCATGGGTCAGTCCTGACTCGCTGTAAGACGGTTTAGATTTCCTGGGAGGAAGATTCGGTTTTTTCCGCGTCTTTTTCCGTTGATTCTTTTTTGCTGATCAACCCGCCAGTGGCATCGCTCAGCGCTTGTTCGGCGGCTTTATGGGTGTCGTCGATGGCCTGTTTGGCGCTTTCGGCGGCTTTGCCCATCAGTTGCTGGGCACTTTTTTCGGCCTGGTCACAGCCGGCCAGTACCAGTAAAGACGTGATCAGCAATGCCGTGGTCTTAAGCTTCATGTTGCCTCCTTCAATAGAACAAACGGCGCCGAGACGATGGCCCGTTGATAGCGACGCATTCTAGGGAGATGAACACTTCAGGAAAATTCGTATTTTCAGCGTATATACTTCGGTTTTTACGAACTGTAGGTTCCCATGCTCAACTATCGACAACTGCATTACTTCTGGGTCGTGGCCAAGACCGGCAGCATCGTGCGTGCCTGCGAGCAACTGAACCTGACGCCCCAGACCATCAGTGGGCAGATTTCGCTGCTCGAACAGACCTATGGCATCGAGTTGTTTCGCAAGGTCGGTCGGCAACTGGAGCTGACCGAGGCTGGCCGGCAAACCCTGCCCTACGCTGAACAGATGTTTCAGCTGGGTGGAGAGTTGGAATTGATGCTGCGAGCGCAACCCAATGAGCAGCAGATTCTGTTCCGCGTCGGTGTGGCCGATGTGGTCCCCAAATCCATCGTCTACCGCCTGATCGCGCCCACCATGGAATTGAGCGACCCCCTGCGCATCACCTGTCGCGAGGACAAGCTGGAACGCCTGCTCGCCGACCTGGCCATCCAGCGTCTGGATCTGGTGATCTCCGACAGCCCGATGCCGTCGCACCTGGACATCAAGGGCTACAGCCAGAAACTCGGTGAATGCGGGATCAGTTTTTTCGCGACCGCTGAGCTGGCAGCGCTCTACGGTGGGGACTTCCCCCGCAGCCTCAACGGCGCTCCGCTGCTGATCCCCGGGCCGGAAACCGTGGTGCGCAGCCGCTTGCAACGCTGGTTCGCCGAGCAACAGATCCAGCCGCGCATCGTTGGCGAATTCGACGACAGCGCCTTGATGCAAGCCTTCGGGCAGTCCGGTAGCGGGATTTTCATCGGCCCGAGCGTGATCGCCGATGAAGTGCGGCGCCAATACGGCGTGGAGGTGATTGGCCAGACCGACGCGGTGAGCGAGTCGTTCTATGCCATTTCGGTGGAACGCAAGGTCAAGCACCCCGGCATTGTCGCCATTACCGAAGGTGCCCGCCGCGAATTGTTTACCGAACTATGAAGCCTCAGGCGAAGACTTCGCGGGGTTTGAAAGTCATCAGGGCAAGCGCCAACAGGATCGATGCCAGAATAAAAGCGGCCGCCGCAAACCCCAGGCCTTGCAGGCCAACGCTGTCGATGACCCGGCCGCCGATCATGGCGCCCAGGCCAATCCCCAGGTTGGCCCCGGCGATGTTCAGCGAGGCGGCAAAGGCTGGCGCCTCGGGTGCGGCTTTCATCAAGCGCACATGGCTGACCAGAAACAGTGCTGCCTGAGTGATGCCCCAGATACCCATCGCCGCCGCCAGACCAACTGGCGAATGAATGTTCGGCACCAGCGCCACCAGCCCGGCGATCATGAACGCGCAAAACATCATCGACGCGATCAGCGGATGCCGATCCACCGCACGGCCCCCCAGCGAGTTACCGATCAACCCGACCGCGCCAAAGCCCATCAGACACCAGCCAACCACCGTGCCATCGAATCCGGCCAAACGTTCGAGGATGTCCGCCAGATAGGTGTAGGCGGTGAACATGCCGCTGAACACAACGATCGACAGCAGTACGTGGCCGACCATCACGGGGCTGCGCAGAATCTTGAACTGTGAACGGAAACTGGCCTGATGCTGATGCAGACTGGTTTTCGGCAGATAGATGAACAGCAAAAGCGCCTTGGCAAACGCGATAACCGCGAGGATGCCGAAAGCACTGCGCCAGCCAAATGCATCGGAGATCAGGGTGCCCACCGGAATACCGAACACCGTGGCGCAGACAATGCCGAAGCCGATTTTGGCGATGGCGCGTCCGGCGTAATCCGGCCCGACAATGTCCACAGCCGTCTCACTGGCCAGCGCCCAGAACACCGGCAAGCCCAACGCCGGAATCAAGCGAGCAAGCGCCATGACCCAGATATTGGGCGCCAACGCCGCGAGGGTGTTGGCCAGGCCGAACATGATCAACACGCTGATGAACAGCTTGCGCCGCTCGAACCGGGCGAAATACGCGGTGAGGAATGGCCCGAAGGCGGCCACGGTAAAAGCGAACAGGGTCACCAGCAAACCCGCTTGCGGGATGCTGACCTCAAGGTCGCGGGCGATGGCCGGCAGCAGGCCGACAATGATGAACTCCGTGGTCAGCACCGTGAAACCGGCGGCGGACAACAGAAGGATGGGCAACAACCGCATGCAAAACTCCAGAAAAACGACAACACCAGCGATAGCCCGAAGGCTCACTGGCAGACATGAAAAAGAGGATGGCGAATCTTAACAGAGTGTTTCCGGATGCGGTTGCACGAACCTGCATATCGCGTTGAACGCCAGGGCGTCAGTTCGTCACAGGTCTGAAGGATCGGCCCTGCGCTGTGATAAAGTCCGCGCCCTGAAAAACGTACACCCTGTGGTCGATGCTGCTCATTCAAGTGACAAAACCTGTGGGAGCGAGCCTGCTCGCGAAGGCGGAGTGTCAGCAAACACTCATGTTGACGGTTCCACCGTCATCGCGAGCAGGCTCGCTCCCACAAGGCTTCTACACGCTGAATGACATTACACCCCCGCGTTTCTCCTTACGGTTTCCGGCCTGCGGCCTGCCCGGCTTGTTGCTGCAAACCTGCGAAACCATGCACTTACAAAAAATCAGAGATGCCGTTTTATGACCGCTTCATCCCCTTCTCTATGGCAACACCTCAAACGCACCAGCCTGGTCACGCAAATCATCATCGGTTTGATCGCCGGGATTGCCCTGGCCCTGTTCGCGCCGGAAGCGGCAAAGTCCACGGCGTTTATCGGCAAGGTCTTCGTCAGCGCGCTGAAAGCGGTCGCGCCGATTCTGGTGTTCGTGCTGGTCATGGCGTCGATCGCCAACCACAAGCACGGCCAGGAAACCCATATCCGGCCGATTCTGTTCCTGTATCTGCTGGGCACCTTCGCCGCCGCCGTGGTCGCGGTAGTGGCGAGCATGATGTTCCCCTCCAGCCTGGTGCTGTCGACCCATGACGTTGCGGTCACCGCGCCCGGCGGTATCGGCGAAGTCCTGCAAAGCCTGTTGCTGAGCGTGGTCGACAACCCGATCAGCGCACTGATGAACGCCAATTTCATCGGCATTCTGGCCTGGGCCATCGGCATGGGCGTCGCCATTCGCCACGCTGGCGACACCACCCGCGAAGTGCTGGGCGACCTGTCCAATGGCGTCACCGTGATCGTGCGCGTGGTGATTCGCTTCGCACCGCTGGGGATCTTCGGCCTGGTGGCCTCGACCCTGGCCACCTCCGGTTTCGGTGCCTTGATCGGCTACGCACATCTGCTGACTGTGCTGCTCGGCTGCATGCTGTTCGTGGCGCTGGTGATGAACCCCGCCATCGTGTTCTGGAAACTGCGTCGCAATCCGTATCCGCTGGTGTTGATGTGCCTGCGTGAAAGCGGCATCACTGCCTTCTTCACCCGCAGCTCGGCAGCGAACATCCCGGTCAACCTGGAATTGAGCAAGCGCCTGGGCCTGCACGAAGACACCTACTCAGTGTCGATCCCGCTTGGCGCCACCATCAACATGGCCGGTGCGGCCATCACCATTACCGTACTGGCGCTGGCAGCGGTGCATACCCTGAACATTGCCGTGGACATCCCGACCGCCATCCTGCTCAGCGTTGTCGCGGCGATCTGCGCCTGTGGCGCTTCGGGTGTGGCGGGCGGTTCGTTGTTGCTGATTCCACTGGCGTGCAGTTTGTTCGGCATCCCGAGTGAAATCGCGATGCAGGTGGTAGCGGTCGGTTTCATCATCGGGGTATTGCAGGACTCGGCGGAGACGGCGTTGAATTCATCCACTGATGTGCTGTTCACGGCGGCGGCTTGCCTGGGTGAAGAGCAGAAAGCCGAGCGTTTGGCCTGACAAAAAACCTGTGGGAGCAAGCTCGCTCCCACAGGGTTCGTGGTGACGCGTATAAATGCGCGCACATGAAAAAGCCCCCGCGACCCAAGGCTGCGGGGGCTTTTTTGTATCTGGACGGTTTAGAACGCGCCCATGTAGTCGCGCTTGCCCACTTCCACGCCGTTATGACGCAACAAGGCGTAAGCGGTGGTGACATGGAAGAAGAACTGCGGCAAGCCATAGCTCAGCAGGTATGCCTGGCCACTGAAGCGCTTCTCTTTAGGGGTGCCTGGACGCGTGACGATTTCGATGCCTTCCTTGCCGTTGATCTGCTCCGGCTTGATCTCGCCGATGAAGGCCAGGACCTTGGCGATCAAGGCTTGCAGCTCGGCGAAAGTGGTTTCGCTATCGTCGTACTTCGGCAGTTCAACTTCGGCCAGACGGGCGGAAACGCCCTTGGCGAAATCAACGGCGATCTGCACCTGACGCACCAGCGGGAACATGTCCGGGTACAGGCGCGCTTGCAGGAACGCATTCGGGTCGATGTTCTTTTCAGTCGCGTGGGCTTCGGCCTTCTTCAGCACGTCACTCAGAGCGTTGAGCATTTGTTTGAAAACAGGAACGGAAGCGTCGTACAGGGAAATGGTCATGGCAGTCTCGTGTGATGTCGGAGGGAAACTTCGACCACCTGTAGGAGCGAGCCTGCTCGCGATGGACGTTAACGATAACGCGTTGATTCTGGACAAACGCGTTGCGCTTGAGTCCATCGCGAGCAGGCTCCCACAGGTGATCGGTTTTGGAACGTGCGCCGATTATAGCCATGACCGCCCCTTCTGCGACTTGTCTTTTGTTGCGCACGGATCAGGCAGTCGCCTTCGACTGCCTGGCTTCGAGTACATGAGCAAAGGCGCGACAAGCATTGAGCCGTAAAAGCCGGCCACCAGCAGACGAAGTCTGCGAATCACGATTGCCGATCAGTGGCAATCGCCGCCCATGCGGATCAACAGCGCTGAACGGCCCGGTTTCAGATACGTATCGATTTCTCCGACCTTGCACGACGCCAGGTTTTGCAATTGCGGATCCAGAGGCTCCGGCACGAACAGCAGCCCCGCTGGCCGGGCGTCCCCTTGCAACTGATCAATCGTCAGTGGCGCGACCGGTCGGCCCATGTAGTAGACCAGGCGGATATCCGGCTCACCGATTGTGTAGGCTTTCTGGCCCGGTTGCCCCGCCGCCAGCGTGGCGACCTGCTCCAGGCCAGCGACGCGGTGAGACAGCACCCGCGCCTCGACGAACGCATAAAACACCACGAACCCGGCCAGCATCACGTAGGGAACCGTGGCCAGGCAGGCACGCCAGCGGCCCTTCGCGTCGTCAAGCACGGCCGCCCAGTGCATGGCCAGCAGCAGCGCCATGGACGGGTAAATCGGCAGCAAATACTTGCCGTGTTTTTCGGTGAAGCAAGAAAAGACCAACAGTGGCAGCAGACTGCAACACAGCAACATGGCCGCCTCGCGGCGCGAACGGATCATTGCCCAGAACTTTCGCGGCTGCACGAATACAATCAGCCAGAACGGGAAGAAATCACCGGCCAGGTACAACAGGTAGGCATACCAGGCCTCGGCGCCTTGCCCGTCGATCTTCTTCACGATGTCTTCGCTGATGATCGACGCCCAGACACCCCAACCCTGGTTGATGGACACGGCCAGATACCAGGAACCACCCAGAACCGATGCAAGGAGCCAGCCCCAACCGTCACACAGATAGGCTTTGGCCCGGGCATCGCGATAGATCAAGGCATAAGCCAGAATCGGCGCCGTCACCCACAGAAGGCACACCGGCCCCTTGGTCAACAACGCGCAGCCGATGAGGACGTAGCTGAGTCGACTCCAAACGGCCCGGCCCTGCTGGAATATGAATTGCCAGGCTGCCAACAGCGCGCCGAAACACAGCAGGGTCAGCAGCATCTCGATTTCAGAGCGACGGGCGAACAGGCTGAATGCCCCGTTCGCGGCCAGGAACACCATCGCAAACAGCCCCACCTGGCGCCCCGCCTGCCTGACGCCGTATAGATAAGTACCGACACAGCACAAGGTTGCGGCCAGCGCCGAAGGCAGGCGCATGCTCCACTCGGACAAGCTGCCCACCACGGCGGTCGAAACGAGACCGGCCCAGTAGAAAAACGGCGGCTTGGACAGGTACAGATCGCCGTTCATATAAGGCAGCAACCAGCTCCCCGCTTCTCGCATTTCGCGGACGGTGACCGCGCGCCGGGCTTCGTTGACACTCAAAAACGGTACGCTGCCCAGACCCCAGAAAAACAGCAGCGCAATGGCTATGGCCGCAAGCAAGGCGACATTGCGGTTCGACAAACGAGTCAGGCTCACACCCATCAAAGTTACTCCACAGCAGTTACTTGAGCGTTTTGGTCTTGCTGAAGCGATAGAAAAGGTAGGGCTCGCTGACGACGTACAGATCGCCATCGGTGTCCATCGTCATACCCTCGCCCTGCGGCACCGAATGCTTAAGATCGCCCGCCTGGCTGCGCAGGGAGAGAATGCTGACGAAGTTCCCCTCGCCGTCCAGTTCGGTGATATTGGCGGACTCATCACTGAGCAACAAAAGGTGCCCGCTCTTCGGATCGAAGTAGCCATCGGAGAGGTCTCGGCTGAAGACACTGCGGTTAACCCAGGACGTCAAGTCCTTGATACGGATCTGTAGAGGGCCGCCCATGGAAGCGAGCATGCCTGTCACCGAGTACAGCTGGCGCGGATCACGCTCCTTGATGGCGAAGACACGATCATTGGCCCGGTCGTACGTCACACCTTCAAACCCTTTGTTGTGCGGGCTCAGGTTGACGCCGATGGCAACAAATTGTGCTTGTTCGACATGGATCGGCGCAGGGGTGTCGGGCAAGGTGACGATGTCCAGTTGCTGCAGTCTTTCATCGGCGATCACCACCCGTCCACCGCCGATGTAAGCGATGCCTTCGGTGTCTTCGAAGCCGATCAGCGGGTAGCGTCCGAGCAAGTCGCCGTTGCGGCTCAACACCACGATTCCCATGTGCTCGCCATTGGTGATTCCCAGCAGGCGATCACGATCGTAATCGTAAGCGATGCCGGACAAATTGGTGACACCCTCCACAGGTTTGGCCTGGATCACCGCCTTATAGTCAGGCAGCCAGATATTTTTGTCCGGTGCCTGATTGCCGTACCACTGGTTGTGCCAGTGTCCGTACAACTGCGAGAACCAGGCAGAACGCACGCCTGTAGTGATCACCAGTGCCAACGCGATAACGACAACCAACAGCCCCGCTTTCCTTGCCTTGCTCATTATTATTTTTCTCAATCCCAAGTGAAACGATAGACATGCCCAGGCTGCCCCGGATGGCATTTGCCGTTATCGGCATCGGCGCCGACGATCGACCACTCGGCACGGGACGTTTCGCCCAGTTCATGTGCAGCCTCGGGGGCGAAGCACTGGCCAAGCAACTCGTCCGGGACCAATGCATAAGCCTTGGGGTGATCGCGCAGCCATTGTGCAGCCTGCTCGACCGAGGACTCGGCCATACCGAAATGCACGATCGGCTGACGGGCGTACAACCAATGTCCCTCGCGCCAGTTGACCAGTACCAGGTCAGCACCGTGGGTCATCGACGCGGCTTGCTCCATGATTGCTACGTGTGGATTGGCGCCGTCCTTGATCGGCTCGATAAACCCACGGGCGAACCACAGCACGAACCAGCCCGCCACCAGGGCCGGAAATACCCGGCGCAAGCGCGGACGCCGCTTGAACCAGCGCTGCAGCAGCCAGGGAATCAGCGGCGCGGCGGCCAGTACCAGGCCAGGCAGCGCCGGGTAGATGTACAACTTGCGTTTACCGGCACTGATGCAAAAGAACAGCACCACCAGCGCCACCCAACCGAGCAGCACCAGCACCCGGCCGTCACGCTTTTGCAGCTGACGGCGCCAGGCTGGCACCAGCCATGGCAAGGCCAGTACCAAAGGCAACCAGTATTGCGGAATGACGTTGGTGAAGAAGTACCAGAACGGTTCACGGTGGTCCCACGAAGCGGCGTAGCGTCCGGCGGTCTGGCGCAGGAGGATTTCCCGGGCATAGGCCACTTCGTCAGCGGAGCCGTTGAGCACGATGGACAAGGTCAGGGGTAACAGCCAGACCGCGATCGCCGCCAGCATCACCAGCAACCCGAGCCACCATTTGCGCGCCTGGCCCGGCATGGCCACCACGCCCGACCAATCCTTGCGTACCGCATAGGCATAAGGGATCAGCATCAGCGCCGGCAGAAAGCCCACGCCTTTGGTGATCACCCCGATGCCCATGCCCGCACAGCCTACATAGAACCAGCGCCATGTCGGCCCCAGCAACAGATGACGGGCCAGGCCGTAGAGGCCCAGCGTGGTGAACAGAATCAGAAAGCTGTCGATCTGCCCGGTGCGCAGGATGCTGTAGGTCTGGTAGGTCGCCAGGTACAACAGCGCGGCAATGCGCCCGATGCGCTGGTTCCACAGCCGGCGGCCCAAGTCATAGACCATCGCCGTGACGGTCACCGCGGAAAAAAGCCCGGGTATGAACAGGGCAAGGTTGGGTTTGCCGGTCAGCCAGGCGAAGAACGCCACCGTCCACATGAAGATCGGCGGCTTGTCGCCGTAGATCTCCCCGGCGCGATGGGGAATCAGCCATGAACCGTTGTGCAGCATTTCCAGGGCCACGCCGAGGAAACGCTCTTCATCGACGTTCTGTACTTGACGCAAGCCCAGACCGGCACCGACCAAAAGCAGGGCGAGCAACATCAACCCCAGGCATTCGACCCTGGGCGACAACGATCTGCGCATGACTTACTCCTTGAGGTTTTTGCTTTTTGCAATCAGTTGCAGGTTGCGCAGATAAACAATAAAGCCAAAAGCCTGACCGGCAATGAACACCGGGTCCTGCCGGTAGATGGCATACATCAGCAGCAGGGCACTGCCGACGATACTCAGGTACCAGAAGCTGGTCGGGATCACGCTGCGTTTTTTGTATTCGCTGTACAGCCACTGCAGAACGAAACGGCCGGTGAACGCGATCTGGCCGGCAAAGCCGACCACCAACCACAAGGATTCGCGGGAAAGGTTCATTCCTGAACCTCCCGAGCCTGAGTATTCAGGCGAGTACGCTTGATCAACCACCACACCCCGAAGAGGTCGAGAATGCCGACAAGGGCGCGGTCGATATTTCCGTACTTGGACAC
>NZ_JAFEHE010000034.1:0-76818 GCF_016887925.1 Pseudomonas sp. MIL9
TGCGTACCCTCCCGCCTGCCGATAAGCGTATTTTGCCGCAGGCCAAACAGGAGAGATACTTTTTCAACAGAATCGGTTTAAAACAGACATTCACGAAGGACCGGAAGTAATGCGGCCACCCTCACTTGTCTGTCGCCATTACATCTGTCTGCCGTTGCGCGCAGCGATCGCCACGGTGGTCGGCGAGTCAGCAAGTGAAACGAACTGTCGTGTCGCGCCATCCAGCGCATCGATCCACCCCGCCTCGATGTCGTAGACCCAGCCGTGCAGATTCATGCGCCCCTGCTCGAGCGCGAGAGCCACCGATGGATGCGTACGCAGATTCGCCAGTTGCGCGATCACGTTTTCGCGCACGAGGCCATCGAGTTTCGCGCGGGGCGTGTCGAACTCATGCGCCGCGTTAATCGCTTTCGCGGCGTCCGAGTGACGTAGCCAGTTAGCAACCGCCGGAAGATGATCCAGACACGTGCAACGTGAAATCGCGCCCATCGCTCCGCAGTCTGAGTGACCGCAGATCACGATGTCCTGTACGCCGAGTACTGCGACCGCATATTCGACGGTGGCCGAGACGCCGCCGGGTTCTGGACCATACGACGGCACAATGTTGCCGGCGTTGCGAATCACGAACAGTTCGCCCGGTTCGCGCTGTGTAAGGAGTTCGGGCACAACACGACTGTCTGAGCAGGTGACGAATAACGCCTTCGGATTTTGTGTCGTCGCGAGCTGCTTGAAAAGCTCGACGCGTTGCGGATAAACCTCGCGCTGAAAGCGCAGAAAGCCGTCAATAATGTCACGCATGGAGTCCTCCAAACCCGAATAGCGGATGGTGGCACGAGCACTCGATATGCCATCGCGCCGCAGTGGTCGTCATTATCGCAGACCTCACGCGCGTTGGCTTTACTCGATCAACGATGCTCTTCGAGACACGACCAGCGCGGCGGATGTCCGATGCCCGCTGGCAGCTGCCATTGATCTTTCGCTGGCCTGTAAAGGCGCGTGAATGGCCTGGATTTTATAGGCATCCCATAAGCGCTTCTGGCCGTTTCAGCCGGTCGCCACAGGCAGAAAACGAAGCCATGACAAGCTTGCTTTCACGCGGTACCTCAATAGCCAAGCTGACACTCCTGTGCCCACCAATATGCCGGGCATGAAAAATAGGTGCCCAAGCACAAGCTACCCTTCGGCGCCCATGCTTGCGTAAAGGAGAACGGACGTGATTTAGCAGGATTGAATAGGCAAGATCATCTTTACGGCCAACGGTCATTCCCTATCCTCGCTCTCAACTTCGTGTTTGCTGGAATAGCGTAGATGACGAGAGCGCTTGCGCTCTGTGAGTCCAGTACGGGTCCGATTGCTGCCCATCACGACGGGCATTCATTTTCCCGTCATCAATCAACGACAGGTTGCGAGGGGAACCTGCGGATATGGATTTGCTCGAGCACGCCGTTAGCCTGTATACGCCGATAGCCTTCCTCATAGATCTTCAATGCCCGCAATCCGTCAGGGTGAGTCAGGCTAAAGCCTATGGTCGCGGTCACCACCCCACAACTGAAGGCAAACCGAACCGCGTCTTCTGTGCCCGCCAGTTTGGCCTTCTGCTCTTTTGCTTCCAGGTCACTGGTCACTATCAAGGCGGCAGACAGGCGGCGAGCAGCGAGCTTCTGAAGGTTCTGCCCATCAGATTCGGCGCTCTCAAACACTATTCCCGAGGACCGTAGCGCTGTGGCTTGGGTCGAGTACTCGTAGTCTCTGACTGAGCCCACTACCGTGCCGGGCGGCAAGGTGCATGTGCCTTTGCTTGGCTTGGGCAAGGGCGCGTTCACCTGTTCGAAAATGTCATTGTTAACCGTATAGATGGGTTGCGCGGCCAGTTTGACCTTGCCCTCGAATTCGGGCGACCAACTCATGTTGAAGCAAGCCATGTTCGTGCCATTGAGCACCATGTACTTGCAACGGGCGTAGGGTACGACTTTGAGCTGAACGTCGACCGCCATTTCCTTGAAGGCGGCGACCACTACGTCATTGGCGTAACCCGTGCCGTCATGCTTCGACCATGGCGGGGCTGCATCCTCTGCCAGGATCGTCATCGTCTCACGCGTTTCCAGCGCAGCGACGGTGCTCGGAGCCAGCAGATAAAGAAGGCACATCAGCAGCATCGGTCTGGACTGCCACTTGCTTGAGTTCATCTTTGCTGAATGCATGTTTCCTCATTGAACGGTCGTCCCTCATAACAGTAGGTCGATACCTCGAGCACAGGTCGATCGCAGCCCCACTTCCCAGTCGACGATCAATAGCCGCTAATGGCTATCGATGGAAACGCCCGGCAAGACTATGCAGATACTTGGCCTTGTTCAAGAACCGGGGGCATTTTCACCCTGGCGACCCGCAACGACGGCCTGCTTTTTTGGCCCAGATAAAACGAAACCAACGCCCGTCTGCTGTCAGGTCGCCAAACCCGAATCGCCATGTGGGCGACGGCGCAGACTATAAGCGGCATGGTATCCGCGCGGGAGGTGAGCCATTCCGAGCTTTTTGTAGGACCCTCGACGACAAAACCTCAGACTTTTCCCCCCAGTGCCAGAAATCCAAACCCAACCCCGAAATGTTCGTTGCCCCTTACGCGTAACTCACCGAAGCTATCCCTATCAATCCTCACGCCGTCGAGATGGACCTCCACCCCATGCAAACCCCCACCCAACCCCAACGCCCCCTCTGGAAAACCTACCTCCTGTTTCTCGCCCCCATGGTCCTGTCGAATTTCCTTCAGGCCATGTCCGGCACCGTCAACAGCATTTACATTGGCCAAATGCTCGGCACCCAGGCCCTGGCCGCCGTGTCCGGCATGTTCCCCATCGTGTTTTTCTTCATCGCCCTGATCATCGGCCTCGGCGCGGGGGCGGGGGTGTTGATCGGGCAGGCCTGGGGCGCGCGGGAGAAGCATTTGGTGAAGGCCATTGCCGGGTCGACCTTGTCGTTGGGCTTGTTGATCGGTCTGGTCGCGGCGGTGGTGGGGAGTGTGTTTGCGCGGGCGTCGCTGGTGGGGTTGGGGACGCCGGCGGATGTGCTGGACGATGCGGTGGCGTATGCCCATGTGATGTTGTGGTTCATGCCGACGCTGCTGGTGTTCGTGCTGTTCACCCAGTTGCTGCGCGGGGTGAGCGATACCTTGTCGCCGCTGCTGGCGCTGGTGGTCTCGACCTGTATCGGGTTGGCGCTGACGCCGGCGTTGATTCGCGGCTGGGTGGGGTTGCCGCCGATGGGGATTCAGAGTGCGGCGTTTGCCGGATTGGTCAGTAACCTGGCGGCGATGGGCTGGCTGGCGTGGCGCCTGATTCGCAGGGGGCATCCGTTGGCGCCGGACCGGGAGTTCTTCGCGGCGATGAAGCTGGACTGGGCGATCCTCGGCAAGGTGCTGCGCATCGGCTTGCCGACCGGGTTGCAGATGGTGGTGTTGTCGCTGTCGGAGCTGGTGATCCTGGCGCTGGTGAACCAGCACGGTTCCCAGGCGACGGCGGCGTATGGCGCGGTGACGCAGATCGTCAATTACGTGCAGTTCCCGGCGCTGTCGATTGCGATCGCGGCGTCGATCCTCGGCGCGCAGGCGATTGGGGCAGGGCGCATCGAACGCATCGGCTCGATTTTGCGCACGGGGCTGATGATCAGCCTGTGCCTGACCGGCGGCCTGGTGGTGTTGAGTTATGTGCTGTCGCACTGGTTGCTGGGCCTGTTCCTCACCGAAGAGGCGACGCGAACCATGGCCGAACACCTGTTGCACATCATGCTCTGGAGCCTGCTGGTGTTCGGCTTCCAGGCGGTCATCGGCGGCATCATGCGCGCCAGTGGCACGGTGATGGTGCCGGTGGGGATTTCCATTGTGTGCGTGGTCGGCGTGCAGTTGCCGGCGGCGTACGTGCTGGATGCGCGGTTCGGGCTGCCGGGGGTGTGGATGGCGTTTCCGCTGGCGTACCTGGGGATGCTGGCGTTGCAGACGCTGTACTACAAACAGGTGTGGAAGCATCAGAAGATTGAGCGGTTGGTGTAGGTATGTCAGGAATACGCCTGACGTCTGGCGCATCGCGAATGCTGGCGATCCGCCACAGCGGGTATGAGGTGGAATAAAGCGCCGTTCTTTGCTTTAGTCCTTCTGTTGCCGGCTGGCGTGCGCTGGCCACCTCAACCCCTGAGGAGGCTCTGGCCCGGAGCGTTCCATGAACTTTCGATTGCCTCGTTTCACCCTCCTGGCGGCCATCTTTGCGGCGGGCGTGCAGTCCGTCGCCGAGGCGGCGGAGTACGCCGATGTCAACACCACGGCCAGTACCATCAGCTTTACCTATGACCAGATGGGGTCGAGCGTGTATGGCACCTTTGCCAGGTTTGAAGGCACCCTCTATTTCGACACGGACAGGCCCGAATCGGCCCATGCCAGGTTGATCATCGAGCTCGACAGCATCGATGCCGGCAGCAGCGACGCCAACAGCGAATTGAAGAAAACCGCCTGGTTCGATACGGCGGTTTATCCGCAGGCGATGTTTGAGTCGAACGGCGCCAAAGGCCTGGGCAACAACCGCTATCAGATCACCGGTCATCTCACGCTCCGTGGGCAAACACGGGAGGTGGTGGTGCCGGTTCTGCTGAAGGCGGAGAACGCCATCGGCATCTTCGACGGTCAGTTAACGCTTAAACGCAGTGACTTCAACATCGGCGAAGGGGAGTTCGCCAGCGGTGTGGTTTCCGACGACATCAACATCCGGTTTCGCATGGTTGCGCCGCAACGCAGCGATCAAGCAATGCCCGTTACTGAAGGGAGATAGTCATGCCAAAAAAAATCATCATCGCCTTTGACGGTACCTGGAACCTGCCGGATCAGGCGCCGGAAATCGACGGCGACTCCAGCACCAACGTCGTTAAATTGCATGATGCGATCCTGCCCGCGCACAAGGACGGCACGGTCCAGCATGCGGTGTACATCGCCGGTGTGGGCACCGATTGGTACGACAAGCTTGAAGGCGGCGCATTCGGGGTGGGCCTGTCGAAGAAGATCAAGGAGGGTTACCTGGCCCTGGCCAAGAGTTACGAAGACGGTGATCAGGTGTACATCATCGGCTTCAGTCGCGGCGCTTATTCGGCGCGAAGCCTGGTGGGGCTGATTCGAAACGTCGGGTTGCTGACCAAACGACACCTCAATCGTATCGATGAGGCCTACAGCCTGTACCGCACCCGCGACTCCAGTGCCGACACCGAAAACGCCCAGTACTTTCGACAAAGTTACTCGCGGGAAATCGAGATCCACTTCCTGGGCGTCTGGGACACGGTCGGGGCGTTGGGTGTTCCGTTCAAATCGGCCGAGTGGTTCAACCACAAATATTACGAATTTCACGACACGGAGCTCAGCGGGATTGTGCGCAATGCCTTCCATGCCGTGGCCATCGATGAGCATCGGGAAAATTACGAATGCACACTGTGGGACCCGATCGCCAAGCCCAATCAGGTCATGGAGCAGCTGTGGTTCTGTGGGGCCCATGCCAACGTGGGCGGCGGCTATACCGACAATACGCTGTCGGATATCCCGCTGCGCTGGATGGCCAACAAGGCCATGGACTGCGGGTTGGAGCTGGACCCGATGAAAATTCCCCGGCAGCCCAAAACCCTGCCTGATATCACCGACTCCTACAGTGATTTCCTCGGTGGAACCTACCGCTTGCTCAACGCCCGGTATTTTCGGCCCGTCGGCACTAAAACGTTCGGCGAGGAATGCATCGATGACAGCGTGCAGCAGCGCGTAACGACCGAGGCCACGTATCGGCCCAAGAATCCGGTAGGAGTGTTTTTATCGGGTGATTACCGGCCGGTGAACAAGATCAGTTGATTCAGGGGGGCGATGGAAGCGGGGGGGCGGCGTGCGGCTGATTGAGCATGTCAGCCCCGATACCGCAACGCCTCCAGCCGATCGTTCAACGCAGGCCAGTAATGCGCCCGGGCACGTTATGATAGGCAGCCCCGCGATCAACGCTTCACCCCAGCCCCCGGAGTCAGCCCGCGCAATGCCCCAGATCAGCCACTTCAAAACCCCGTGCCCCGAGCACATCAACAGCCAGATCCTGCAGATGGTGGTCGATAACCTGACCGACATCAGCATGGTCGCGATCCCGCCCAGCAACCTGTTGTACAACGTCTACCAGTATGCGATCGGCTATGAGGTGCACCTGTATCTGGAGGCGTTGAACGGGGCGAAAGGAATTGATGTGGAGTTGCTGGTCGCCACCGATCTGGACGACCCGGACAAGGTCATCGGCTTTTTGCTGTACTTGCCGGTCAAGGATGATCCCGAGGCATGCGGCGTGGCTTATATGGCGGTGGATGCCGGCCATCGGCGCCAGGGCGTTGCGCGCAAGATGCTGCGCGAGATGGTCGGTCGTTATCCCCATGCCGAGCTGACCTGCGCGGTGGCCAAGGTGCCGTACTTCGAAGCGATGGGCTTTCAGGTCGTGGGTGTGCGCGCTACCCAGGTGCTGATGAACACCCGCGACCACGGCAGCGACGGCCTGATGGCGTTGCTGGATGTGGCGTCGATCTACAGCTCCCTGGAGGTGCGGCAGATTCATACCTACCTGCTGCAAAAGCACGGCAAGCGCGCCATGCTCGACGCGGAAAAACAGCGTGACCGGCATCTGGACCAATTGACGCGCAAGGCCAACGAGTTTGTGCGCGAACGCTTGGGGGAAGACGCGGTGCCGGCCATTGGCCCACGCTTGCGCCTGGTCTGACAACCCGATCAAAACTGTAGGAGCGAGCCTGCTCGCGAAAAGCGCGCAGACAACACGGGCATTCAGACAGCCAGCGTTATCGTTGACGCCCATCGCGGGCAAGCCCGCTCCCACAAGGATTTGCGTGGAACCCAAACCTGTAGGAGCGAGCCTGCTCGCGAAAAGCGCGCGGGCAACACGGGCATTCAGACGACCGGCGTTATCGTTGACGTCCATCGCGGGCAGGCCCGCTCCCACAAGGATTTGCGTGGAACCCAAAACTGTAGGAGCGAGCCTGCTCGCGAAAAACGCGCGGGCAACACGGGCATTCAGACGGTCGGCGTTTTCGTTGACGCCCATCGCGGGCAGGCCCGCTCCCACAAGGATTTGCGTGGAACCCAAACCTGTAGGAGCGAGCCTGCTCGCGAAAAACGCGCGGACAACACGGGCATTCAGACAGCCAGCGTTATCGTTGACGCCCATCGCGGGCAAGCCCGCTCCCACAAGGATTTGCGTGGAACCCAAACCTGTAGGAGCGAGCCTGCTCGCGAAAAGCGCGCAGACAACACGGGCATTCAGACAGCCAGCGTTATCATTGACGCCCATCGCGGGCAAGCCCGCTCCCACAAGGATTTGCGTGGAACCCAAAACTGTAGGAGCGAGCCTGCTCGCGAAAAACGCACAGACAACACGGGCATTCAGACGGCCGGCGTTATCGTTGACGCCCATCGCGGGCAGGCCCGCTCCCACAAGGGGCGGATTTCAGACGGCACAAAGCCCGGCCATTTGCCGGCCATTTGCCGGGCTTTTTCTGGTCTGGAAGTCGCGCAGTTAAAAAAGAGCCTCAAAGCTCTTTGATGGGGAGGAAGTGGAGCCATTGAGGCTCAATATGCGCGTGAAGCAGGCGGTGAGCTTGATAGGGGGTCAGTACACTCACCACCTGCGCAACGGCTTGGGCAAGCAAGCGGCTGCGCAGAATCATCGTAGAAAGTTGGGGGTTCGGCCTCAAGTACCGCTAGTCGAGTCACCCCCATAATTGTCAGCTTTTCCCCTGCCGGGCGCCTGGCCAACCGGCCTGCTGCAAAGCGTCGAGCAGCGTCCGGGCATCCAGTCCCGGTACGGCATGCCCATTGCCTTCGGCGCTGTCGGCGGCCAGCAGGGCGTTGATGATGGCTTCTTCCACCGCTTCGGTGGCCGCCAGGAACAATTCGCTGATGTGATCGTTGTTGACCATGCTCAGGTTGCCCGTGGTGGGCGCGCGTTTGCTCTCGTAGGCGGCGGGCGGCACGTGCGGGTTGCCGGTGGAAAAGGCGATGAAGATGTCACCGCTGTGGTCTTCGTTGCCACCGCCGGTGCGAGCCAGGCCGAGGCTGGCACGCTGGGCCAGGCGTGTGCATTGGTGCGGCAGCAACGGTGCATCGGTGGCCAGGCACACCACGATCGACCCCATGCCCGGGTGCGGCAGCGACGCCTTGAGGAACGGCGAATCCACCTGTTCCATGTAGCGCCCGACCGGGTAGCCATCGACGCGCAACTCCCCGCGAATGCCGTGGTTGGCCTGGACGATGGCGCCAACCGTCCAGCCGCCCTGGGCACTGTTCAGCCGTCGCGAAGCGGTGCCGATACCGCCCTTGAATTCATGGCAAATCATGCCGCTGCCACCACCGACATTGCCCTCGGCCACCGGGCCGCTTTCTGCCGTGCGCAGGGCCTGGGCCACGTGCTCGACCTGCACATGGAAACCGTTGATGTCATTGAGCAGACCGTCGAAGGTTTCCAGCACCACCGGCATGCTCCAGTAGAGCCGGCCGTCGTCCGGTTGCTGCTCGCGGTCCAGCACGATCAGCGCATCACGCACCACGCCCAGGCTATGGGTGTTGGTGAAGGCGATCGGACTGGTCAGCAGACCCGCTTCGCGTATCCATTCCAGACCGGTCGCGTCGCCATTGCCATTGAGCACATGGACGCCGGCAAAGCACGGTTGCAGGCTGGTAGAACCGGCGCGCGGTTCGATCACGGTGACACCGGTGAGGATGTCACGACCCTTGGCACTGCGGCCGCGCACATCGCTGTGGCCGACGCGCACACCGGGGACGTCGGTGATGGCATTGAACGGGCCGGGTTGCAGGTGGCCAAACTGGATATTGAGGTCGCGGGCACGTGGTTTCATCGGTTTACTCATCTTCGAATTCGTGGGTTAAAAATGTCTGACTAACAGCGGTGATCCACTTGTGGGAGCGAGCCTGCTCGCGAATGCGGTGTATCAGGCAAGGTGATGTCGTCTGACCCGACGCCTTCGCGAGCAGGCTCGCTCCCACAGGATTAGTGATTGGTTACTGGCCGTTCTTGACCTTGCTCCAGATCCGCGTCCGCACCCGTTCGGTAGCCGGCGGCAAGGGTTGCAGGGTGAACAGGGTGGCCAGGGCCTCGGCCGACGGGTAGACCGCAGGGTTGTTGCGGGTCGCCTCGGCCACCAGGGCCGTCGCGTTGCGGTTGCCGTTGGGGTAGTTGAGGTGATTGCTGACCGGGGCAATGACGTCGGCACGCATCAGGTAGTCGATGAAGGCCAGCCCTTGTTGCGGATGCGGGGCATCCTTGAGCAACACCAGGGTGTCGAACCACACCGGCGCACCTTCCTTGGGCAGGCTGTAGGCGATCTTCACGCCATTGCCCGCCTGTTCGGCGGTGGCCTTGGCCTCCAGCATCGCGCCGGACCAGCCCACCGCGACGCAGATGTTGCCGTTGGACAGATCGCTGATGAATTTCGACGAATTGAAGTAGGCGATGTGCGGACGCAGCTTGAGCAGCAGCGCTTCGGCCTTCTTGTAGTCCTCGGGGTTGGTGCTGTTGGGCGGCAGGCCCAGGTAGTGCAGGGCGACCGGCAGCATTTCCGAGGGCGAATCGAGCATCGCCACGCCGCACTGGCCGAGCTTGGCCAGGTTCTCTTCCTTGAACACCAGGTCCCAGGAATCCACCGGCGCCTTGTCACCCAGGACAGCACGGACCTTGTCGACGTTGTAGCCGATGCCGTTGGTGCCCCACAGGTACGGCACGGCGTACTGGTTGCCCGGATCGTTGTTGGCCAGTTTCGCCATCAGATCGGCGTCCATGTTGGTGAAATCCGGCATCCGGGCGTGAGGCAGCGGGGCGAGGGCGCCGGCCTTGATCAGGGTCGGCAGGCTGAAGTTACTGGCCACCACCACGTCGTAGCCGCTGCGGCTGGTCAGCAGTTTTCCTTCCAGGACTTCGGCGCTGTCGAAGGTGTCGTAGACCGGCTGGATACCGGTGTCACGCTTGAAGTCATGCAGGGTGTTCGGGCCGATGTAGTCGTACCAGTTGTACACGTGCACGGTCTCGCCATCGGCGGCGACCGCCGACAACGAGATCGCCAGACAGGCGCCAAGCCCCAGATTGAAATACGAGCGGTGACCTCTCATGATGCGGCACTCCTGGCCTGCTGCAGGCCGGTGATAATCAGGAGTCTGCAGCGTATCGACCGGGGTGGCCGTTACCCATTCCCATCATGGGTTACTCGAAAGGGGTAGTGCGTGGACGCGTTGTTGAAAGAGTTACCGCTGCACCAGGGCCTGGCGCGGGTATTTGGCACCGTGGGCCAGCAAGGATTCTGGCGGGCGCTGGTCGACACCCTGCGTTTGCTGGTGCCGCTGGACAACGCGCTGGTCGCGGTGATGCAGGCGGGAAGGGTGCCCAGCCTGCTGATCGATTTCGACTCGCGGGGCGGTGCCGACGAGCATGAAGAACTGGCGGATTACCGCGCCGGCATGTACCTGCTCGATCCGTTTTACCTGGCGGTGTGCGCGGGCATCGCCGATGGCTTGCACAGCCTCGACTCGGTGGCGCCCGACCAGTTCCAGCAGAGCGAGTACTACCTGAGTTACTTCTGCTCGGTGGTCGGCGGCGACGAATTGCAGTTCATGCTCAACGTCGACGGCGCCGTGCTCGGTTTGTCACTGGGGCGTTCGACACGCTTCAGCCTCGAAGAGCAGGGGCGCCTGCTGTGCGTGCGCGATTGGGTGCTGGCCGCGATGCGTCGACACACGCAACTGCTGCCGCTGCAAGGGCCGGCCGCCGAGGCGGTGGCCGGTGATCTGGCGACCTTGCTGGACCGCTTCGACGCACGCTTGTCGGCACGGGAAATCGAAACCGCGCGCCTGATTCTCCAGGGCTTCTCCAGCAAGGCCATCGCCCAGCAAATGGGCATCTCGCCGGAGACGGTGAAAGTGCATCGGCGCAACCTCTATCACAAGCTCAACGTGAACGGGCATGGCGAGCTGTTCGCGCTGGTGTTGCGGCCGCACTGACGCTTTCGCTTTTGCAGGAGCCGGCTTGCCGGCGAAGGTGTTTTCAGCTCTTCAGTTTGAACACCAGCGCCTTCAACCCGCATTCGATGTCGGCATCCGGAAACTCCGGCGGGTTCTCCAGCCGCTCTATGAATTGCAGGCTCGGCGCTTCGCGGGTGACGCCGTCGATCAGGAAGTCGGCACCGAAGGCCGGGTCGTTCATACACGCCAAGACAGTGCCGTTTTCAGCGAGCAATTCCGGCAAGCGGCGCAACACGCGCTGGTAGTCCTTGGTCAGCAGGAAGCTGCCTTTCTGGAACGACGGCGGGTCGATGATCACCAGGTCGTACGGGCCTTTGCCGATGACTTTGCCCCAGGACTTGAACAGGTCGTGGCCGAGAAACGTCACCTTGCCCAGGTCATGGCCGTTGAGCCGATGATTGTCGCGACCACGGCTCAGGGCCGGGCTGGACATGTCGAGGTTGACCACGTGGGTCGCGCCGCCCTCGATGGCGGCGACAGAGAAGCCGCAGGTGTAGGCGAACAGGTTCAGTACCCGTTTGCCCTCGGCGTTGGCCCTTACCCAGTCGCGGCCGTAGCGCATGTCCAAGAACAGGCCGGTGTTCTGTTTGCGCCCCAGGTCCACCCGGTACTTCAGACCGCCCTCGACAATCGTCAGCTCGTCGACTTCTTCCCCGAGCAACCATTCGGTGGTGCTTTGCAGCAGGTAGCGATGTTGCAGCAGCAGGGTGTGCGCGCCGGATTGCGCCCAGGCACCTGACTGCGTGAGTTCCAGCAGTAGCTGTTTCAACGCCTCCAATTGCGCCGCTTCCGGCTCCTTGAACAACGCCACCAGCACCACGCCCTGCAGCCAGTCCACGGTCAATTGCTCCAGCCCCGGCCAGCAGCGGCCACGGCCATGGAACAGGCGGCGGGTTTCGGCGGGGGCGGCCGCCAGGGCGGTCAGCAAATGTTCGCGGAGGGTGGCGAGGGCTTCAGGATTCATCGGGTCGGGTCGGTCATTTGAAGGGGGCGGCATTTAACCATAGTTGCCTCTGGGATGGATCACCCAAACCCTGTAGGAGCGAGCCTGCTCCGGGCGGCGTTCCGACGATGGTCGTTAACGAAAACGCGGGGAGTCTGACACCCCTGCGGCGTTCTCAAGTCCATCGTCGGAACGCCGCCCGGAGCCGGCTCGCTCCTACAAGGGACCGGGTGGGCAGTTATCACGATTTATTTAACTTTACGTGAGGATTTGGCGACCTTGTGCCTCCCATACTCGGCCCCAACGAACAACAACAGCCGGGAGCCCGTCATGTCGCCGCTACCTGCCTCACCCAGAGCCAGCCATCCACGATGGCTAAGGCTGACCCACTGGCTCAACGCCCTGGCGGTGCTGGTCATGGTCACCAGCGGTTGGCGCATCTACAACGCCTCGCCGATCTTCGATTTCAGCTTTCCCAAGTCGATCACCCTCGGCGGCTGGCTCGGTGGTGCGCTGCAATGGCACTTCGCGGCCATTTGGTTCCTGGCGATCAACGGTCTTGTCTATCTGGCGTTCAACCTGTTCAGCGGGCGCCTGAAACGACGGTTTTTCCCGGTCTCGCCCAAAGGCGTGATGCATGACCTGTGGGCCGCGTTGCGGGGCAAACTCGGTCACGCCGACCTCAGCCATTACAACCAGGTGCAGCGCGTGGCCTACCTGTTCGTAATGGTCGACATCACGCTGCTGGTGCTCTCCGGGCTGGTGCTGTGGAAGTCCGTGCAGTTCCCGCTGTTGCGTGAACTGTTGTGGGGCTACGAAGGCGCACGACGTGTGCACTTCTTCGCCATGGCGCTGTTGGTCGCGTTCGTGGCGGTGCATCTGGTGATGGTCGCACTGGTGCCAAAAACGCTGGTGGCCATGATCGTTGGCCGTAAGGAGCACGTATGAAAAAGCGCATTCAAGGATCGGGACTGGATGAGTCGTCCATCCTGACCGACGCCCGGAAAATCCTCGCCCCGCAGATCGAAGACCGCTCGCGCCGTTCGTTCCTGCTGCGCGGCCTGACCCTCGGTGGCGTGGCCATGTTGTCCGGCTGCAACCTCACCGACAACGAAAGCGTCGACACCGCGTTGTCGTCGATGTCGCGCTTCAACGATCGGGTGCAGGGCTGGCTGTTCAACCCCAACGCCATGGCGCCGACCTATCCGGAATCGATGATCACCCGGCCGTTTCCTTTCAACGCCTTCTACGGCATCGACGAGGCACCGACGGTGGACGAGGAGAGTTATCGCCTGGAAGTGACCGGCCTGGTCGCCGACAAGCGAAGCTGGCGCCTTGAAGAGCTGCGTGCGATGGCGCAGACCGACCAGATTACCCGGCACATATGCGTCGAAGGCTGGAGCGCGATCGGCCGCTGGGGGGGTGTGCGCTTCAGCGATTTCCTCAAGCGCGTGGGCGCCGACACCGATGCCAAATACGTCGGCTTCAAATGCGCCGACGACTACTACACCAGCATCGACATGGCCACGGCGCTGCATGCGCAAACGTTGCTGACGCTGACCTACGACGGCGCGGTGTTGCCACGCGAATACGGCTTCCCGATGAAGCTGCGCATGCCCACCAAGCTCGGCTACAAGAACCCGAAACACATCCAGGCGATTTTCGTCAGCAACACCTACAGCGGTGGCTACTGGGAAGACCAGGGCTACAACTGGTTCGGTGGCAGCTGACGGGCGCCCGGCCTTTTCCTTTGTACACACCCCACGCATCAAGGAGTTTCATCATGAAGAAGCTGACCACCGTTGTTCTGTCCATGTGCCTGGCCGTCGGCGCCGCCAGCGTGTTTGCCGCCGATACGATGAGCAATGACAGCATGAGCAAAGACTCGATGTCCAAGGACGCCATGTCCAAGGACACGATGAAAAAAGACGCGATGACCAAGGATTCGATGTCCAAGGACGCCATGTCCAAGGACACGATGAAAAAAGATGCCATGTCCAAAGATGCGATGAAGAAAGACGCCATGTCCAAGGACAGCATGAGCAAGGACGCGATGAAAAAGGACGCCATGTCCCAGTAAGCCCGTACAGCTGTAATCCCTGTAGGAGCGAGCCTGCTCGCGATGGACGTCAACGAAAACGCGGGGAGTCTGATACCCCGCGGTGTTCTCAAGTCCATCGTCGGAACGCCGCCCGGAGCCTGCTCGCTCCTACAGGTTTATCACCCTATGACTTGAAGTCATGCCCCATGCCATTGCCTGGTTTTCCCCTTTGCCTGTATCAAAAATGAATTTCCGCCCACTCCGCTGCTCCTACCTGTAGGCAGCGGCGTTGAGCCCGCGAATTCATTGAAGCAATCAGGGAGCGGCACGGTCATGAGTCAAGTACCGACGGCGGGCGCACACCTTCCCGGCGGGTTGATCCTGGTGGTTGAGGATGACCCGCTGATTCTGGAGTTTCTCTGTGAAATCCTGCAGGACGAAGGCTTTGTGGTGCAGCCGCAGACCAGTGCGGACGCTGCAGCGCAGTATCTGGAGCAGCATGCGCAGGAGGTGCGGATGCTGCTGACCGACATCACCATGCCGGGCAAGCTCAATGGTGCGGACCTGGCCAACCTGTTCGGTGATCGCTGGCCGGACAAGCCGATCATGATCATGTCCGGCTATGAACCCCCCGAAAGTTCAGGCGTGCGGCATGCGGTTTCGTTCATCAAGAAACCCTGGGCCCTCGGGCAGTTGCTCGACTGCGTACAAAACGCATTGCAGGCTGATCCTCCGCCGCATTGATCCTGTACATTGGCCGTCACACCCGCCAGATCCATTAGACAGGAAGGTCCGCCTTGTCCGCTCAAACCTCCGTTTTCCATAACCCGTACCGCGCCTTCCTGTTCGATATGGACGGCACCGTACTGACGTCCATTGCGGCCGCCGAGCGCGTCTGGGCGACCTGGGCCATGCGTCACGGCGTCGATGTCGAGACATTCCTGCCGACCATCCACGGTGCCCGTGCCATCGACACGATCAGCCGTCTGGCGTTACCCGGCGTCGATGCCGAAGCCGAAGCGGCATGGATCACCCAGGCGGAACTCGAGGATGTCGACGGGGTGGCTGAGGTGGTGGGCGCGGCGGGGTTTCTCAAGTCATTGCCGGCCCATCGATGGGCCATCGTCACCTCGGCCCCCAGAGCGTTGGCGTTGCGCCGCATGGCCGCCGCCGGGATTCCCGAGCCGCAGGTGATGGTCACGGCCGAAGACGTCAGCGCCGGCAAACCTGATCCGGCCGGTTATCGATTGGCGGCCCGGCGACTGGGTGTCGAGATCACCGAGTGCCTGGTGTTCGAAGACGCCACCGTTGGCATTCTCGCGGCCGAAGCGGCGGGGGCGGATTTGCTGATCGTCACGGCCACCCATGATCAGCCGATTCAGACGGCGCACGCGACCCTGGCCGGTTATGACCGGATTGTGGCCAGACTGAACGACGACCTGATCCGGCTGCAGATTTTGTGAGCGATAGCGCCTTCCAATGAAGAAAAGCCCGCCAGCAGGTTCTGCTGAAGGGCCGTCAGGTGAGCGTTCAGAGGGGCGTTCGCGCCGCTGCCGGCGTCGCCTCGCCAGTCGGGTTGCGGGTGCTGGCCTTGAGCTACTTCTGCGCAACGCCTTGCTTGATGTCGCCACAGAAAATATCGACATTGCCGTCGGTCGCCGCAGTACGCACGACAATGGAATACTCACCGGCCAGCAGCACGGACAATTCGACGGGGGCGCTTCGGCTGAACGCCCAGCCGCGTACGGCCTGGCGTTCGGTATTGACCTTGTCGTTCATGGCGTAGGCGACGGGCCCGGGTTTTGCGCAACTGCCCTTGTTGATGAACGAATAGAGGCGCAAGGGCAGCACCGCTCCGGTTGGAACACCACTGATGAAGAAGCTGAGGCCGGTCTGTTTGCCCCAGTCGGACAAGGCGACATTGCCGATCTGACCAGTGTTTTGCCGGGTGGCAACCAACGTAACGGACACGCTCTGGTTTGATGAAGTGGCGCAGCCGAACAGGCTGGTCATGACCATGAGCGCGGCAAGTGAGTTTCTGAATTTCATTGCCAACCTCCTGCACAGAAGAACCGCAATGGGTGATTAAGGGGTATAGCTCATTAATCGCTGTCCGGGACTGCAATGCAGTCCACTCTAGGTCGAACACTGACTTGTGGCGAGGAAGCAAGCTCCCTCGCCACAGATTAATGATTACGACGCTTGCTTCAGCACCGGCGTGCGCTTGCCCAGTTTCATCAGCCAGAAGTAGCTCAAGGCCGGCACCAGCAACCCCACCAGCCAGGCCAGGTCGACGCCGTCGAGCGCCGTGGCGACCGGGCCGACGTAGAGCGTGGTGTTCATGAACGGAATCTCCAACGCAATCGCCAGCACAAAACTGCCGCAGGCGATCCCGTTGACCCGGCCATAGATCCCATTGACGTCGAAAATGTCATCGATCCGGTACTGACCTTTGCGCAGGCAGTAGTAGTCCACCAGATTGATCGCCGTCCACGGGATCAGGAAGTAGCTCATGAAGAAAATGAAGTTGAGGAAAAAGGTGATGAAGTCGTCCTGACTGATGGTGCACAGGGCCGTGGCCACCAGGCTGATCACCAGCATGAACAGGCCGCGCACCCGGGGCGTCACTTTCAGGCGGGCGAAGGGTTCGATCACGGTGATGGTCGACATGAAGGCGCCATACAGGTTGAAGACGTTGATCGACACCTGGCCATAGACGATGAAGGCGAACAGCAGCAGGGCGCCGCTGCCGAACAGCCCGGCGACATGGCCGCCGACGTTGCTGGAGAAGTCGCCGATGCCGACGCTCAGGATCGCCCCGAGAATCATCATCCACGCACCGCCACTGACCGTACCGGCGTAGCTGTACCAGAACACCTTGGCGGTCGGCGTTTGGCTGGGCAGGTAGCGCGAATAGTCGGCGACATAAGGCGCATAGGACAGTTGCCAGGTGACGGCAATGCTCACGGCCACCAGGAATTTCGACAGCGAGAACCCGGTTGGCAGCCATTGCTCGGGCGGAATCGACAGTTGCAGGGCGAACAGCGTGGCGACGACGAACACCAGCAGCGAAAGGATCGACAACAGCTTCTGCAAGCGGTGAATCAAGCGATAGCCGTAGAGCGCGACGACGAAGCACAAGGCGCCGATCAGGTAGATGTTGCCATTGGCGGGCAACGGGCTGACCGACTCCAGCGCCTGGGCGGCGAGCAGGGTGTTGCTGACGAAGAATCCCAGGTAGATCAGCATCACGAACAGCAGCGGCAACACCGCCCCGAGCACGCCGAACTGAGCCCGGCTCTGGATCATCTGCGGGATGCCCAGTTTCGGTCCCTGGGCGGAGTGGGAGGCCATGAATATCGCCCCGACCAACGAGCCGATGATGATCGCCAGGGCGCTCCAGAACAGGTTGAGCCCCATCACCACCGGCAGCACACCCGAGGCGATGGTGGTGATGTTCATGTTGGCGCCGAACCAGATGAAAAACAGCGAACCCGGCCGGCCATGACGTTCGGCTTCGGGGATGAAATCGATGCTTCTTTTTTCAACTTGCATGGCGATCACTCCTGAGTCCGGACGAGGTGGGTTTGCAGGCGGGCGATGGTGTTTTGCAGTTCGTGGGGCTGGTGGGCGAACAGGTCCGGGTGTTCGGGACTCAGGCTCACGTAGTCACGGTTTTCCAGGGCGCGGCGGCATTCGCCGGTGGTGAGGATTTCCAGGGAATAGACCCAGTTGGCCATGATCAACAGCGCCGAATAGTGCCCGGCCTCGGTGGTCGTGGTGCACGCATCGCTGACCAGGCGAATGTGGTAGCCGAGGGCAAAGGCATCGAACACCGTGGTCAACACGCAGACATCGGTCAGTACGCCGCCGATGATCAGCGTGTCGACGTCCAGTGCCTTGAGCCGGGCATCGAGGTCGGTACGGTGGAAAGCGCTGTAGCGGCCTTTATCGACGACGGCTTCATCGGGCTGCGGGGCAAGGCTTTGGATGATCTCCACTTGCCGCGTGCCGGCGCGATAGCCGCTCGGGCCGCCATCGGCGGCGCGGGGTTCGCCCGGTGGCAGATCACTGCCGTCGGCCTGGTTGATATGGCGGGTATAGATAACGGGGACCCGCTGCTGGCGGGCGCTTTCGAGCAGTGTGGCGGTGTTGGCCAGCACCGAATCGAAGTGTTCGAGGACGAAACCGTCCTCCTGTTGCAGGTCGATGATCAACAGTGCGTTTTTATTGTTCATGGAGCAAACCTGATCATGGGCCGGACACTGTTGCGTCCAGCCAGCCCGATAAACATCGGGCCGAAGCACAATGCACCGCAAACGCGAGGCTATCGCCTGGCGCCGAGGTACGTGGATTCCTGTTCGGGAGTGCTCAGTGAACTATTTGCCAGAAGCCGTTCTGCTTGGCCGAAACACTGGCGCGCAGACGCTTGAAATGCAGGTGCGAAGCGGTCCATTCACCGCGCAGATAAGCCCGCGCGGCGCCGGAGGGGAGGGCGAGTGATTGGAGACGACCATTGAACATGGGAATCGACCCTGTAGGAGCGAGCCTGCTCGCGAGAAACTTAAAGGCACCGCGTTGATTCAGAATGCACGCGTTATCGCTGACATCCATCGCGAGCAAGCTCGCTCCTACATAAAGCAACTCAGAGGACTCAGCGGAACGCCGGGACCACGTGTTTGATAAACAGCTCCAGGGACTTCTTCTTCTCGGCGTGCGGCAAGCTGTTGTCGCACCAGAAGCTGAACTCGTCGACACCCAGTTCCTGATAGTACTTGATGCGCGGAATGATCTCTTCCGGGGTACCGATCATGGCGGTCTTGTGCAGGCTGTCCAGTTCGAACTCCGGACGGCCGGCGAATTTCTCTTCCGGGCTTGGCGCCAGGAAGCCGTTGACCGGGGTTTCCTTGTTGCCGAACCAGGCATCGAAGGTGCGATAGAACTTGGCGATCGCCTTGGCCCCGACCTTCCAGCCTTCGGGATCATCGACTGCGTGAACATGGGTGTGACGCAGCACCATCAGTTGCGGGCGCGGCACGTCCGGGTTGTTGTCCAGTGCGGTCTGGAACTTGTTCTTCAGGTCCAGTACTTCTTCGTCGCCTTTCATCAGCGGCGTCACCATGACGTTGCAGCCATTGGCCACGGCGAAGTTGTGCGAGTCCGGGTCACGGGCGGCGATCCACATCGGCGGGTTGGGTTTCTGAACCGGCTTGGGCACGCTGGTGGAGGTCGGGAATTTCCAGATGTCGCCGTCATGGGCGTAGTCGCCTTGCCACAGCGCGCGGACCACCGGAACCATTTCCCGCAGTGCCTGGCCGCCGCTTGAGGCTGGCATGCCGCCGGCCATGCGGTCGAATTCAACCTGGTAAGCGCCACGGGCCAGGCCCACTTCCATGCGCCCGTTGCTGATCACGTCCAGCAACGCACATTCGCCGGCGACCCGGATGGGGTGCCAGAACGGCGCGATGATGGTGCCGGCGCCGAGGTGGATGGTGGTGGTCTTGGCAGCCAGGTAGGCCAGCAGCGGCATCGGGCTCGGCGAGATGGTGTATTCCATGGCGTGGTGTTCACCGATCCAGACGGTGCTGAAACCACCGGCCTCGGCCATCAGGGTCAGCTCGGTCAAATCTTCGAACAGCTGGCGATGGCTGATGCTTTCGTCCCAACGTTCCATGTGTACGAACAGGGAAAATTTCATGACGCTTACCTCGGATCTTTTGTTGTCGGCCTGTCGACTGCGGGCCTGTTGCCTGGAATGAGCGCAGGGCTCCCCGGTGTTCTCGCCAGTGTAAAGCGCGTTCCTGAGTACGGCTGTTCGGCTGATTGATTATTGGTATACCATAATACGGAATATCCGCAAAATATTTCTCTCAGGCGGTCACATACCAAGAGTCACTCGGCTTATGCCTATCTGTCCCTGGGCACGCAGGAGGGCGGTTATGTATTCCGGCGCGGACAACACGGGCATTCAGACAGCCGGCGTTTTCGTTGACGCCCATCGGGGGCCCGCTCCCACAAGGATTTGCGTGGAACCCAAACCTGTAGGAGCGAGCCTGCTCGCGAAAAACGCGCGGGCAACACGGGCATTCAGACGGCCGGCGTTATCGTTGACGCCCATCGCGGGCAGGCCCGCTCCCACAAGGATTTGCGTGGAACCCAAACCTGTAGGAGCGAGCCTGCTCGCGAAAAACGCACGGACAACACGGGCAATCAGACAGCCGGCGTTATCGTTGACGCCCATCGCGGGCAAGCCCGCTCCCACAAGGATTTGCGTGGAACCCAAGACTGTAGGAGCGAGCCTGCTCGCGAAAAACGCACGGACAACACGGGCAATCAGACAGCCGGCGTTATCGTTGACGCCCATCGCGGGCAAGCCCGCTCCCACATGAATTGTGCGATAGCAGAATTGTTTGAAGTCAGGCGAGAACGGGCAGGGCGCCCATCTTGCCGTGGCAATACACCAGGGGGCCGGCATTCTGCCGGGGCACGATCAGGTTCTTCACGGCGCCGACCATGATCGCGTGGTCGCCCCCTTCATATTCGCGCCACAGTTCGCATTCGATGACCGCCGTGGCGTTGGCCAGGATCGGATTGCCCAGCTCGCTCAATGTCCACTCGATGCCTTGTGCCTTGTCTTTGCCCTTGCGTGCGAAGGCATAGGCTTCGCTCTGCTGCCCGCCGGAAAGCACATGAATGGCAAAGCGTTTGTTCTTGATCAGAACCGGGTAGGAGTCGGAGCTGTAGTTGGGGCAGAACAGCACCAGGGCCGGGTCCATGGACAGCGAGCTGAACGCACTGGCCGTCAGGCCGACGATTTGCCCGTCATCATCGAGCGTGGTGATCACGGTTACGCCCGACGGGAACGAGCCCATGACTTGTTTGTAGATGGCGGCATCGATCATTGGACTGTCCTCGGGTGTGGTGCGTGGTTTTTATGAGTTTGTAGGTCTGATGGTATACCGTAATACATCGTTTGCAAGGGCTTTTTCTACCGACCGATAAACGTACACCTCTGGTCTTGAGGGCAATAAATACAGGGCTTTCAGCCAGGCAGAGGGCGGGATTTTGCGGCAGGATTGCAGATCAGATGGGCTTGCAAAGACCGGATCAGTCTTGTGAAAAGTTTGGAATACCATAATATGGTGTTCATCTGAGGGGCGGCCAGAGAGTCCCCCCGGTTTGGCTTCATACAAAGATAAGAACAGACAAACTCGAGTTCATGCATATGTCCCAGATGTCCCGGCAAGACCCATTGATCGAGAATCACACGGTCGACTACGTTCCACTCGCAGAGCGCCACGGGAAGGCCCGCGATCTTTTCACCCTATGGTTCAGCACCAACATTGCACCACTGCCCATCGTCACCGGTGCCATGGTGGTTCAAGTGTTCCATCTCAATTTGTTCTGGGGGCTGCTGGCGATTGCCCTGGGGCACATGGTCGGTGGACTGGTGATTGCCCTGGCGTCGGCCCAGGGCCCGCGCATGGGCATCCCGCAAATGGTCCAGAGCCGGGGTCAGTTCGGCCGCTATGGCGCGCTGCTGATCGTGTTCTTTGCTGCCCTGATCTACGTCGGTTTCTTCATTTCCAACATCGTGTTGGCCGGCAAGTCGATCGTCGGCATCGTGCCTTCGGTCCCGGTGCCCGCCAGCATCCTGATCGGCGCCCTCAGCGCTACCGCCATCGGGGTGATCGGTTACCGCTTCATCCATACCCTCAACCGCATCGGCACCTGGGTGATGGGCAGCGCGCTGCTCGCCGGTTTCCTCTACATCTTCGCCCATGACTTGCCGGTGGACTTCTTCACCCGTGGCGGTTTCAACCTGTCCGGCTGGTTGGCCACCGTGTCCCTGGGAATCATCTGGCAGATCAGCTTTTCGCCTTATGTGTCGGACTACTCGCGCTACCTGCCGGCGGATATCGGCATCACGCGTCCGTTCTTCGCCACCTACCTGGGCGCGACCCTGGGCACGATCCTCTCGTTCACTTTCGGCGCGGTGGCGGTCCTGGCAACCCCGGAAGGCACTGAAGCGATGGCTGCGGTCAAGCAATCCACCGGTTGGCTGGGGCCGATCCTGATGGTGCTGTTCCTGCTCAACATCATCAGCCACAACGCCTTGAATCTGTACGGTGCGGTGCTGTCGATCATCACCTCGATCCAGACGTTTGCCAGTCAGTGGACGCCGAGCATCAAGGTGCGCGTGGTGTTGTCGAGCGTGGTGCTGACCGGTTGCTGCGTGGTGGCGCTGGGCGCTTCGGCGGACTTCATCTCGCAGTTCATCGGGCTGATTCTGGCGCTGCTGTTGGTACTGGTGCCGTGGGCATCGATCAACCTGATCGATTTCTATGTGATCAAGCGTGGGTGCTACGACATTGCCTCGATCTTCCGTGCGGATGGCGGGATCTATGGACGGTTCAATCTGCATGCGATCGTGGCGTATTTCATCGGGATCATTGTGCAATTGCCGTTCGCCAATACGTCGCTGTATGTCGGGCCTTATGCCAATCTGGTTGAGGGCGCGGATCTGTCGTGGCTGGTGGGGTTGGTGGTGACGTGTCCGCTGTATTACTGCCTGGCGACCCGTGGGCAGGCCCGGTTGAGCGGGGTGGCGCGGTTTGGTTTTACTGACTGATTGTTGATTGGCGATGTTTGTCTGGAATGCCCGGCTTTTTGCCGGGCATTTCTGTTTTTGGCTGTGTGCATATCCGTTGCTGCGGTAATGGTCGCTGGCGGTTTCGCTCTTACAGCGAGTCCCTTTTTCAAACGCAGAAAAGGAACCAAAAGGCTTTGCCCCGCCACTGCGCAATGCCTGCGTTCGGCCATCGTGGTTTAGCGGTACCCCACGATCAAAAGCAAGCGAGGCGGCCTGACAGCCGACCTGACTTTTACGGCTGTACCTGATCTCCAGTGGGAGCGAGCCTGCTCGCGATGGATGTTAACGATAACGCGTGCTGTCTGGATGATCGCGTTGTCTGGACGTTTATCGCGAGCAGGCTCGCTCCTACAATGGAATCGGGGACAAGCCTGCAATCAGGTCGGCTGTCAGGCCGCCTCGCTTTTGCTTTTGATTTTCTTGCCCCATCGAGAGGCCGAGTGGAGGCCCACGGAGCAGGACTGGAGAGAGGGCATGCCGAGCCACAGCGAGGCACCGAACGCCAGGGGCAAGAGCCCTTGGTTACTTGGGGCTTTTCCAAGTGACTCGCTGTAAGAGCGAAACCATAAGTGGCCGTCATCGAAACAACGGATATGTCCCCAATCAAAAAGCAAAAAAAAGGCCACCACAACCCGACGTTGCGGTGACCCGAGGGTGAAAAATATCTACCGCTCCACTGGCATGGAGCTCAAAAAATCAATGGGCCCCAGCCGCCTTGTTCAAATCGCTCTCAGCCCACTCCGTATAAACGCAAGCATCCGCCGTCGCCCAGCGCACACGCACCGGATCCCCCGCCTTCATGGGCATGCCGGCGGCAGACAGCGCCTTGACCGTCATCGACGTGCCGCCCGAGGTCACCACGCTGCAGGTCTGGCTCTCGCCCAGGAACAGCACTTCCACGACCTTGGCCGAGACTTCATTCCAGCCGGCGGCCAGTGGCTCTTGGGCCGCTTGCTCAACACTCAAGGCTAACGCCTTTTCCGGACGCACCATCAGCAGTACATCCTGGTTGGTTTGCAGCCCGGCGGTCAGGCGGATCGACAGTGACTGCCCTTCAAACGAAGCCGCCGCATTGCCCTGGGCCTTGAGCTTGAGGAAGTTCGAGTTGCCGAGGAACGAGGCGACGAAGGCATTCGGCGGGTTCTGGTACAGGTCGTAGCCGCTGCCCAGGCCAACGATCTTGCCGTGGCTGAAGATCGCGATGCGCTGGGACAAACGCATGGCTTCTTCCTGGTCGTGGGTCACGTAGACGATGGTGATGCCCAGGCGGCGATGCAGCTGGCGCAGTTCATCCTGCAAGTCCTCGCGCAGTTTTTTGTCCAGTGCGCCGAGCGGTTCGTCCATCAGCAGGATGCGTGGCTCATAGACCAGTGCCCGTGCGATGGCGACCCGTTGCTGCTGGCCGCCGGACAGTTGCGAAGGCCGGCGGTGGGCGAATTGTTCCAGCTGTACCAGCTTGAGCATGGCATCGACCCGGCGTTCACGTTCGGCCGCGGCCAGTTTGCGAATCGTCAGCGGGAAGGCGATGTTGTCGCGCACCGACAGATGCGGGAACAGCGAATAGCGCTGGAACACCATGCCGATGTCGCGCTTGTGCGGTGGCACGTTGACCAGCGACTGGCCATTGACCAGGATCTCGCCGCTGCTCGGGGTTTCGAAGCCGGCGAGCATCGACAGGGTGGTGCTTTTGCCGGAGCCGCTGGAGCCGAGGAAGGTCAGGAACTCACCGTCCTTGATGTCCAGCGAGATGTTGTCCACGGCGGCGAAGTCGCCGTAGTACTTGTTCAGGTTGCGCAGGCTGACCAGCGGCTGGTCGTTTTGCTGGGCGCTATCTTTGATCACTGCACTCATGTCGTTCTCCTGCGCGCTCAGGCGCTGATTTCGTTGCGCCGGCGCAGTGCGGCGGCGATCACCATGACCAATACCGAGAGGCCGATCAGCAGCGTCGAAGCGACGGCGATCACGGGCGTCAGGTCCTGGCGCAGGGTGGTCCACATTTTCACGGGGAGGGTTTGCAGGGTCGGGCTGGCCATCATCACGCTCAACACCACTTCATCCCACGAGACGAGGAAGGCGAAGAGGGCGCCGGCCACCATGCCGGGACGAATCGCCGGGAAGGTCACCTTGAACACCGCTTGCAGGCGCGAGGCACCGCAGATTACCGCCGCATCCTCGATCGACTGGTCGAACAGCTTCAGCGAGTTGATGATCGAGATGATGGTAAACGGCAACGCGACGATCACATGGCTGACCACGAACGCGAACATCGTCCCGGTGTAGCCCAGTTTCAGGAACAGCGCGTACACCGCCACGGCGATGATCACCAGCGGCACGATCATCGGCAGGGTGAACAGGCCGTAGAGCATTTCCCGGCCAGGGAAGCGGCCGCGCACCAGGGCGAACGCCGTCGGCAAACCCAGGGCCACGGCGAAGAACGTGGTCAGCACCGCGACCTTGAGGCTGGCCATGGCCGCGTTCATCCAGTCGGCGTTGGAGAAGAACTGGACGTACCATTTCAGCGTCCAGCCCGGTGGCGGGAACACCAGCCATTGCGACGATCCGAACGACAGCAGCACGATGAACACGATCGGCAGCAACAGGAACAGACCGATCAGCCCGGTGGTGGCGTACAGGCCGAAGCGCATCCGGCGGCTCATGGCATTGGGGGTCAGGAGCATGACGGCTTACCTCGCGTTACTGGCGCCAACCGGGGATTCCGGCTGAAGCTTCAGGTAGAAGTAGAACAGCACCAGCGTAATGACGATCAGCAACGCGGCGCCGGCGCTCGCCAGGCCCCAGTTGAGGAACGACTGCACCTGCTGAATGATGAACTCGGGCAGCATCATGTTCTGCGCACCGCCCAGCAGGGCCGGGGTGACGTAGTAACCCAGCGACATCACGAACACCATCAGGCCCCCGGAGAACAGGCCCGGCCGGCACAGCGGCAGGAACACCCGGAAGAAGTTGGTCCATGGGCTGGCACCGCAGATCGAACCGGCCTGCAGGATCATCGGGTCGATGGCCTGCATGGTCGCCTGCAGCGGCAGCACGATGAACGGGATCATGATGTAGCTCATGCCGATCACCACGCCGGTCAGGTTGTGCACCATTTCCAGCGGCTGATCGATGATGCCCATCGCCATCAGCGCCTTGTTGATCACCCCGGAGGCTTGCAGCAGCACCAGCCAGGAGTAGGTGCGGGCGAGGAGGCTGGTCCACATCGACAGCAGCACGATGTTGAGGATCCAGCGACCCCAGCCGCGCGGCACCAGGGTGATCGCCCAGGCCAGCGGGAAGCCCAGCAGCAGGCTGAACAGCGTGACCAGGCCGGCCACCGAGAAGGTGTTGAGCAACACCCGGGCGTACGCCGAGTTGGCGAACAACTGTTCGTAATTGCCCAGGCCCGGCACCGGTTCAAGCACGCCACGCAACAGCAGGCCAATCAACGGCGCGAGAAAGAACAGGCCAAGGAACAACAACGCCGGGATCAGGTTGCTTGCACCACGCCAGCGCTGCGCCAGGGTTGGGGATTGCGTCATCGCAGCGGCCTTGCCGGCAGCGCCGGAGGCGCTCCCGACGGGCGTGGATGGACGGGACGCGGTTACCGTCATTTTCATTTGACCAGCCATTCGTTCCACCGTGTCGCGATGGCCGGACCGTTCTTGGCCCAGTACGCGAAATCAAGAGTGATCTGATCCTTAACGTAGGCCGTCGGCAGATTAGGGGCGAGCACCGAGTCCAGGCGCGCCACGCTGTCGACGTTGACCGGGGCGTAGGCGGTCAGGTTGGAAAAGTCGGCCTGGCCCTTGGCACTGCTGGCGTTGGCCAGGAACTTCATCGCCGCGTCCTTGTTCTTCGAACCTTTTGGAATGACCAGGATGTCAGCCATGACCAGGTTCTGCTTCCAGCTTACGCCCACCGGGGCGCCGTCTTCCTGCAAGGCGTGGATCCGGCCGTTCCAGAACTGGCCCATGCTCGCTTCACCGGAGGCCAGCAACTGTTGCGACTGCGCGCCACCGCCCCACCAGACGATGTCTTTCTTGATGGTGTCGAGTTTCTTGAAGGCGCGGTCCAGGTCCAGCGGGTAGAGCTTGTCGGCGGGCACGCCATCGGCCAGCAGCGCCAGTTCCAGAACGCCTGGGCTTGGCCATTTGTAGAGGGCGCGTTTGCCGGGGTAGGTCTTGGTGTCGAACAGCGCGGACCAGTCCTGGGGTTTGGCGGCGCCGAGCTTGCCTTCGTTGTAGCCGAGGACGAAGGAGAAGAAGAACGACCCGACACCGTGATCGGAGACGAACCGCGGGTCGATCTTGGTGCGATCGATGACTTTGAAATCGAGGGGTTCGAGCAGGCCTTCAGAGGCGGCGCGCAAGGCGAAGTCAGCTTCGACATCGACCACGTCCCATTGCACGTTGCCGCTTTCGACCATGGCTTTGAGCTTGCCGTAGTCGGTCGGGCCATCCTGGACCACCGTGATGCCGCTGGCCTTGCTGAACGGGTCGGCCCAGGCCTGCTTCTGCGCATCCTGGGTGCTGCCGCCCCAGCTGACGAAGTTGACGCTTTCAGCCGCCATTGCCACGTGACTGGCCGTGGCCAGCAAACCCGCGAACAGTACTGCGGTTGCACGTTTGTTCAACACCATTTTCACGCCCTCATTTGTTGTGTTTTTGAGCGGGCTTTGTATTGCCCGCCTATCGGGAGCAGTAGGTCCATCTGGCCTCTAAAGGCGACCGTGCCAAGGGCTGTTATTGGTGCTTTCCCTGTCGGGCGCACTTGGCCAAATCGTTCGGTCTATGGAATATCATATTATGGTATTCCAAACTTTGTGCAAGCATTTTGCCTTACCGGCTATCCGCCGAACCGGTTTTTTTTTGGAAAACTTCGGTGTCTCTGATCCGCACAATCCCATGGGGGAGCGAGCTTGCTCGCGATGAGGGCGGGGCCGTCGATTTCAGTATCGATTGTCATACCGCTATCGCGAGCAAGCTCGCTCCCACTGCGGCAAATTCCGCTCGGGTCACTGGGTAAACGCAATACTCTCCACCACCTCCAGGTCGTACCCGGTCAAACCGGCGTATTTCAACGGCGGCCCGAGATGCCGCAGCTTGCCCACGCCAAGGTTCTGCAAGATCTGCGCCCCGGTGCCGACTTCCGAATAGATCCGCGACTGCGAACGGCTGAACTGCCGTGGCGGTTGGGTCAATTGCGGTACGCGCTCGAGCAACGCTTGCGAGGATTCGTGATTGGCCAACACCACGACCACGCCACATCCTTCTTCAGCCACTCGCTGCAACGCCGCCCACAACGTCCAGTTGGACGGCCCGCTGTACTCGGCGCCGACCAGGTCGCGCAACGGGTCGATCACATGCACGCGCACCAGCGTCGGTTGTTCGCGACGCACGTCACCCATGACCATTGCCATGTGCACACCGCCTTCGATGCGATCCTCAAAGGTGATCAGACGGAAGGTGCCATGCACCGTGGGCAGTTCGCGCTCGCCGATGCGTACGACCGTGTGCTCGGTACTTAAACGATAGTGGATCAAATCGGCGATGGTGCCGATCTTGATCCCGTGTTTGCGCGCGAACACTTCCAGATCCGGGCGACGGGCCATGGTGCCGTCGTCGTTCATGACTTCGACGATCACCGAGGCAGGGGTGAAGCCGGCCAGGCGCGCCAGGTCGCAACCGGCCTCGGTATGCCCGGCGCGGGTCAGGACGCCGCCTTCCCGGGCGCGCAACGGGAAGATGTGACCCGGTTGCACGATATCGGCGGCACTCGCGCCGTGGGCGACGGCGGCGGCTACGGTACGCGCCCGATCGGCGGCAGAGATGCCGGTGGTCACGCCGACGGCGGCTTCGATCGACACGGTGAACGCCGTGCTGAACACGCTGCCATTGCTCGGCACCATCTGTTCCAGGCCAAGGCGCTGGCAGTGCTCGTCGGTCAGGGTCAGGCAGATCAGCCCGCGTGCTTCGCGGGCCATGAAGCTGATGGCCTCGGCGCTGCAACGGTCGGCGGCGAGCAACAGGTCGCCTTCGTTTTCCCGGTCTTCGTCGTCAACCAGGAGCACCATCTTGCCTTGGCGGTAGTCTTCGATGATTTCTTCGATGCTGTTGAAGGCCATGTAAGGATTCTCGGTGTTTGGTGGGAATATATTGTGGTATACCATAATACAAAACAACCGGAGAGATCACTATGAAGGCGTACTGGATTGCTCACGTGGATATCACCGACCCCGATCAATACAGCCACTACACCCAGCGGGCGCCCAAGGCGTTTGCCGAGTACGGCGGACGGATATTGGCGCGCGGTGGGCGTAGCGAGGCGATGGAAGGGCGGCCGACACCGCAACGCAGTGTGGTGATCGAGTTTGATTCCTATGACCAGGCGATGGCCTGTTACCGGTCGGATCTTTATCAGGAGGCCAGGGGGCACCGCGAGGGTGCGGCTCGGGCCGAGGTGATTATTGTCGAGGGGGTGGTGCCGGTTTGAGGGGTGGACAGCCTTCAGGGATCGCCAGATCTACTGTAGGAGCTGGCTTGTCGGGGCGCCGCATCGCAGCGATGGCGGCCTCTGGGCGGGCCAGGCTTTGGGGTGGTTGAGTACATATCCGTTGCTGCGGTGATGGCGGCTGGCGGTTTCGCCCTTACGGCGAGGCACTTTTTTCAAACGCCAAAAAAGTACCCAAAAAGGCTCGCCCCGGCGTCCGGCCCCTCGCTGAGGCTCGGCGTTCCTTCGCTACGGTATCCATCCGGGGACACTGCCCTCCGGTCTGCTTCGCGACGACCTACATGCAGCGTGTTCGACTGCGTCGAACGGCGCTACGCGCCACTCCCCGGATGCACACCTCCACTCAGCCTCCCGAAGGGGCGGGTGGATCAAGATCAAGCGCTGCAGGCGAGCTAACGCTCGGCCTGATGAGTGGTGAGGAGCGGGGTGGTGCGTCTTGCTTTTTCTGTAGGAGCGAGCTTGCTCCTACAGGTGCGCTAGCGAATGAAGTGAATCTTGCCGGTATCGTCGTTGCCGATGTGGCGTTGGACTGATGAGTGGTGAAGAGCGGGGCGGGTGTACGCCGCTTTGCTTTTCTGTAGGAGCGAGCCTGCTCGCGATGGACTTGAGAACACTGCGGAGTGTCAGACTCCCCCGCGTTATCGTTGACGACCATCGTCGGAACGCCGCCCGGAGCAGGCTCGCTCCTACAGGGGTGCTAGCGAATGAAGTGAATCTTGCCGGTATCGACGTTGCCGATGTAGTGATGGACTGATGAGTGGTGAAGAGCGGGGGGGGACGCCGCTGTGCTTTTCTGTGGGAGCGAGCCTGCTCGCGATGGACTTGAGAACACCGCGGGGTGTCAGACTCCCCGCGTCATCGTTGACGTCCATCGTCGGAACGCTGCCCGGAGCAGGCTCGCTCCTGCAAGGGCGCTAGCGGATGAAGTGAATCTTGCCGGTATCGTCGTTGCCGATGTAGATGCCGTAGACCCCGGCCTGCCGCTCTTCGATATAGCGCTCGAGAATTTGCCGGATTGCCGGGTAATAGATGCTGTCCCAGGGAATGTCCTCGGGCGCGAAGAATTTATAGTCGAGGGTTTCCGGCCCGTACTGGCCGGTGATTTCCAGGGCGATGGCGCGGAAGATGATGTACACCTCGCTGATCTTCGGCACGCTGAAGATCGAGTACGGCGAGAGGATTTCCGCGCGTACGCCGCTTTCTTCCCAGACCTCGCGCAATGCCGCCTGTTCGGTGGTTTCGCCGGCTTCCATGAAGCCCGCCGGTAGCGTCCAGGTGCCCGGACGCGGCGGGATTGCGCGTTGGCACAGCAAATACTTGCCGTCCTGCTCGATGATGCAGCCGGCGATGATTTTCGGGTTGACGTAGTGGATGTAGCCGCAGCCGCGGCACATCAGGCGCTCGTGCGTATCGCCCGGCGGCAGCTGTTGACCCAGGTCAGGGCTGCCACACTTCGGACAAAAGCTCGGGCTGAACATGATCAACGACCTATACGGGGTTCTTTGAGGGCGATGGGCTGGGTGATCTCGGGGATCGCCCCGGTCTCTTCCTGCTTGCGCTTGAGATAGTCTAGGGCCACGGTGGCGGCGGCGCGGACGTGGTCGACGCAGGCCTGGTGAGCGGCCAGCGGGTCACCGCTCTTGATCGCCTCGACCATGCGTTCCATTTCCTGGTTACTGGCGCCACGACGGTTTTCCTGAGACACCGAGGTCGCACGCAAGTAGCTGATGCGCGCCTGCAACTGGCGCAACTGGGTGGCCGCGACATGGTTGCCGGAGCCTTCGAGCAACACGTCGTAGAAGCCTTGCACGGAGTCGATGACCTGTTGCAGTTCACCTTCCTTCAAGGCCTGGCGGTTTTCTTCCAGGGCTTTTTCCAGGGCCTTGATGTCCTTGGCCTTGGCACGCAGGGTGAACAGCTGGACGATCAGGCCTTCGAGCACGCAACGCAGCTCATAGATATCGACCGCGTCGGCCAGGGTGATGATCGCCACGCGTGGGCCCTTGGCGTCGGCGAATTCCACCAGGCCTTCGGATTCCAGGTGGCGCAGGGCTTCGCGCACGGAGGTACGGCTGACGCCCAGGCGATCGCACAGATCGCGTTCGACCAGACGGTCTCCCGGCAGAAGCTGGAAGTTCATGATGGCGCTTCGCAATTTATCCAGCACGATTTCGCGCAGGGTAACGGGGTTGCGATTGACCTTGAAGCTGTCGTCGAGTGGCAGGCGTTTCATGGGGTCCGCTCTGATTGTGGCTGTCCATGCAAAAAAAGCACTTCGATTGCAGCAATCTCCGTGCTCGTCAGATCAAACAGCCAAGGGGTTAACTGGAGGCCTCGGCATCGGCTTCGGCGAAGGCTTCTCGGGCGAGCCGGAAACTGTCGACGGCGGCGGGAACACCACAATATATGCCGACCTGAAGCAGAATTTCGCGTATTTGCTCACGACTCAAGCCGTTACGCAAGGCGCCGCGCACATGCAGCTTGAGTTCGTGAGGCCGGTTGAGCGCCGAGATCATCGCCAGGTTGATCATGCTGCGCTCCTTGAGGGACAGACCCTCGCGCCCCCAGACGTGACCCCAGCAGTATTCGGTGACCATTTCCTGCAGGGGGCGGGTAAAGTCGTCGGCGTTCTCGATGGAGCGATTGACATAGGCTTCGCCCAGCACCTGGGTGCGGATCTGCAAGCCTTTCTCGTACTTCTCGTTGTTCATAGCGATGATCTCCGTGGACCAATAGCCCTGTATGGAATCAGAGCCCGCCCATCAGGGTGTATTTAAGTTCAAGGTAGTCCTCGATGCCGTACCTGGAGCCTTCACGGCCCAGACCCGAGGATTTGATCCCGCCAAACGGCGCGACTTCGGTGGAGATCAGCCCTTCGTTGATCCCGACCATGCCGTACTCCAGCGCTTCGCTCATGCGCCAGGCACGACCCAGATCGCGGGTGTAGCAGTAGGCGGCCAGGCCGAATTCGGTGTCGTTGGCCATGTGCACGGCCTCGGCTTCGCTGTCGAAGCGGAACACCGCCGCCAGCGGGCCGAAGGTTTCTTCCCGGGCGACTTTCATCTGCGTGGTGACGCCGGCCAGCACGGTCGGCTGGAAGAAGCCGTTGCCCAGCGCATGGCGTTCGCCGCCGCACAGCAGGCGGGCGCCCTGGGCCAGTGCGTCCTGTACGTGGTCTTCAACCTTGGCCACGGCGCGTTCGTTGATCAACGGACCTTGAGTGATGCCCGACTCGAAACCGCTGCCGACCTTGAGCTGCGATACGCGCTCGGCCAGCCGCGCGACAAAGGCGTCGTGAATGCCGTCCTGCACCAGGAAGCGGTTGACGCAGACGCAGGTCTGTCCGGCGTTGCGGAACTTGGCAATCAGCGCGCCTTCCACGGCACGCTCCAGGTCGGCATCGTCGAAGACGATGAACGGCGCGTTGCCGCCCAGTTCCAGCGACACCTTTTTCAGCGTCGGCGCGCACTGCGCCATGAGCAATTTGCCAATCGCCGTGGAGCCGGTGAACGACAGTTTGCGCACCAGGGGACTGGCGGTCAGTTCGCCACCGATGGCAATGGCGTCGCCGGTGATCACGTTGAAGATGCCAGCAGGAATGCCGGCCTGTTCAGCCAGCGCGGCCATGGCCAGGGCCGAGAACGGCGTTTCCGGTGCCGGCTTTACGATGCACGGGCAGCCAGCGGCCAGTGCCGGGCCGGCCTTGCGGGTGATCATTGCCGCCGGGAAGTTCCACGGCGTAATGGCCGCGACCACGCCAATCGGCTCTTTGCTGACGACGATGCGTGCATCGCCCTTGTGGCTGGGAATGGTGTCGCCGTAGATGCGCTTGGCCTCTTCGGCGAACCACTCGATAAAGCTGGCGGCGTAGAGAATTTCACCCTTGGCTTCGGCCAATGGCTTGCCTTGTTCGAGGGTGAGGATTTCGGCCAGGGCGTCGGCGTTTTCCAGCATCAGGGCGTGCCAGCGCTTGAGCGTGTTGCTGCGCTCCTTGGCGGTCAGTGCACGCCAGGCCGGCCAGGCGTTGTTGGCGGCTTCGATGGCCAGGCGTGCATGCTCGGCACCGAGGTTCGGCACCCGACCGATGAGTTCACCGGTGGCCGGGTTGAAGATGTCCTGTTGCGCGCCGTCGGGTGCATCCAGCCATTGGCCGTTGATGTACGCCTGCTGGCGGAACAGTGATGAGGCTGCTGGGCTCATGCCGGCTCCTGAGTAAAAGGTGGGATGCCTGTGGGAGCGAGCCTGCTCGCGAAAGCGGCATATCAGTCGACATGGATGTTGAATGTCAGACCGCATCGCGAGCAGGCTCGCTCCCACATGGAATTGTGTGAATGCGTCAGCCCAGCGCGGGCAGGGGACCCAGCTTGCCTTTGTGGTAGACCATCGGCGTCACCGGTTGCTCGGGCAGAATCAGGTTCTTCACCGCACCGACGATGATGGCGTGATCGCCGCCATCGTATTCACGCCACAGTTCGCACTCGATGATCGCCGTGGCTTTGGCCAGCAACGGGTTGCCGAGTTCGCTCAGGTGCCAGTCGATGCCTTTGGCCTTGTCCTTGCCCTTGCCGGCGAAGGCATAGGCTTCGGCGGTCTGGTCGGCGGACAGCAGGTGAATCGCGAATTGCTTGCTGTCGCGCAGCACCGGGTAGGTGTCCGAGGCATAGTTGGGGCAGAACAGCACCAGCGCCGGATCGATCGACAGCGCACTGAAGGCGCTGGCGGTAATGCCGACGATGCCACCGTCGGGGTCCAGGGTGGTGACCACCGTGACGCCGGACGGAAACGAACTCATGACGTCTTTGTAAATGCCGGGTTCGATCATTTCTCTGGACTCCTAGCGCATCACGAACGGGTCAGGCATTGGTGCCTGGGAAAGGTTGATCCACACCGTTTTCAGCTCGGTGTAGGCCAGCACCGAATCGATGCCGCTTTCGCGTCCATAGCCACTGTTCTTGAACCCGCCGATCGGCGCCATGGCCGAAACCGCGCGGTAGGTGTTGACCCAGATGATCCCCGAACGCACGTCGCGGGCCAGGCGATGGGCGCGGCCCAAATCGCGGGTCCAGATGCCGGCGGCGAGGCCGAACTGCGAGTCGTTGGCAATCGCCAGGGCTTCGGCTTCGTCCTTGAAACGGATGACCGAAGCCACCGGGCCAAAGACTTCTTCCTGCATGATCTTCATCGAGTTGCGGTCGCATTCGAACAAGGTCGGCTCATAGAACCAGCCCTCGCCGAGATGCTGCGGACGCTTGCCGCCCAGGCGCAGGCGCGCACCTTCGGCAATGGCATCGGCAACCAGGCCTTCAACCACCGCCAGTTGCTGCGCAGTGGCCATCGGGCCCATTTCGCTGCTGTCTTCCTGCGGGTTGCCGATGCGGATGCGCTGGGCGCGCTCCACCAGGCGACCGACGAATTCGGCGTAGATTTCGTCCTGCACCAGCAGGCGCGAACCCGATACGCAGCTCTGCCCGGAGGCGGCATAGATCCCGGCGATGGCGCCGTTGATCGCGCTGTCGAGGTCGGCGTCGGCGAAAATGATGTTCGGTGATTTGCCGCCCAGTTCCAGGGACAGCTTGGCGAAGTTTTCGGCGCTGCTGCGCACCACATGCCGGGCCGTGGCCGCACCGCCGGTGAAGGCGATTTTGCGGATCAGCGGATGGCGGGTGAGGGCGGCGCCGGTGCTTGGGCCATAGCCGGTGACGACGTTGACCACGCCCGGCGGAATCCCGGCTTCCAGCGCCAGGCGCGCCAGCTCCAGAATGGTCGCCGAGGCGTGTTCGGACGGCTTGATCACGATGGTGTTGCCCGCCGCCAGGGCCGGGGCGAGTTTGATCGCGGTCAGGTACAGCGGGCTGTTCCACGGAATGATCGCGGCGACCACGCCCATGGCTTCATGCACGGTGTAGGCAAACAGGTCCGGCTTGTCCAGCGGCAGGGTGCCGCCTTCGAGCTTGTCGGCCAGGCCTGCGGTGTAGTGGAAGAACTCCGGCAGATAGCCGACCTGACCGCGGGTTTCGCGGATCAGCTTGCCGTTGTCGCGGCTTTCCAGCTGCGCCAGTTGTTCCTTGTTTTCGGCGATCAAGTCGCCCAGGCGCCGCAGCAGTTTGCCGCGGGCGGTGGCGGTCAGGCCACGCCAGGCCGGGCTGTCGAAAGCGCTCTGCGCGGCCTGCACGGCGCGCTCGACGTCGGCTTCGTCGGCATCGGGCAGTTCGGCCCAGGGTTCGGCCAGGGCCGGGTTCAGGCTTTCGAAGGTCTTGCCGGACAGGGCATCGACCCATTCACCGCCGATGCACATCTGGAAGCGTGCGAGTGTCATGCAACGATCCCCTTGATTTGGTTTGGTCGGGAGTGCGCTTTATCGAGAAACTCCAGCAACAGCTGGTTGACCAGGCGCGGCGATTCTACGGGCATCATATGCCGCTGTTCGGCGAGTACGGCAACTGCCGCGCCGGGAATGCGCTCGGCCAGTTGCCGGGCCATTTCCGGCGTCGAGCCAGGGTCCAGTTCTCCGGTGGCGATCAGGGTCGGCACCTGGATGCCGGGCAGGTCCTCGGCGCGGTACATGTCCTGGGTTGCAAACAGCTCATAGGTGGTCAGGTAGCCCTGGGGGTCATTGCCTGCCAGCGTCTGGCGGATCGCGGCGATCTGCGCCGGATTGGCCGCCTGGTATTCGCGGCTGAACCAGCGCGACAACGCCGCCTCGGCGTTGGCGTCCGGTCCATGCTCGGCCGCCTGGCTGGTGCGGGCGATCACACCGGCGCGCTGTTCGGCGCTGCGGTTGAACACGCTGTTGAGCACCACCAGGCTTTGCAAGCGTTGCGGGTAATGCAGGGCGAAGGCCCGCGCCACCAGCCCGCCCATGGAAAAACCGATCACCGCCGCCTTGGGCAATTGCAGGTGATCGAGCAGCTCCAGCAACTGGTCGGCATAGCCGAGCAGGGGCGTGCCGCTTTCCGGGCGCGGGCTGGCGCCATGACCGAGCATGTCGTAGGCGATGACCCGGTACTGGGTGGCCAGGCCAACGATCTGGCCGCCCCACATTTCTTTGTTCAGGCCCACGCCGTGGATCAAGACCACGGGCTGGCCTTGGCCGGTCGCCAGGTAACTGGTGCCAGCCGGGGTGAGTTCAGCGGTGAGCCGAATCATGGAGCGCTCCTGCAAACCTTCTTGTTGTAGTGACCGACCGTCTTACTGGGCTTTTTCGGCCGCCAGTTCTTCCAGGTCGATGTAGCGATTGCCGATGCGTGGGTGCAGGCGGCCGCCATCGGCGCAACCCAGGACCACGACTATTTCGTCGGCACGCGGTGCGTCTTCGATCTGCATTTCCAGGGTGATGTAGTGCGAACGCAGGCCTTCATCGTCCTTGTGCATCATCGGGATCTGGATCGAGGTGCCCGGGCCGCCGCGTTTGTTGGTGAAGCTCAGGTAGCTCTTGGCTTTCACCGCTTCGCGGTAATGGTTGCCGAAGCGCAGGGTGTGGATCACGGCCGAGGCGTGTTCGATTTCGCCATCGGCACCGACCACGGCAGCCTTGCCGTAGGCTTCGATCTTCTCGGCACCGCCGATGAGGCCCACCAGGCGTTCAACCATCATGGTGCCAAGGTCGGAGCAGTTGGCGCGGATTTGTGGTTTCAGGTCTTCGACAAAGCCGTTGCCCACCCAAGGGTTTTTCATCACCACGGCCAGCCCGACCATGGTCACAGGCTTGTCACTGGCCTTGCCGCCTTCGATAAAGGTTTCTTCGATGTAGCTGACGATCTTGCGGATTTCAAAACTCATGAGCGGCTCCATTTCAGCGTGAAAAGTGTCTGTGCGTCTGATGGTATACCATAATACCGGTAGCGCAAGACCCTGAATGGAGTTTCTGGTCGGAAGGTGCGCAAACCCGCCAGCCATTGATCGGATGCCGGTCTTGAACAGTTGAAAAAGGGGGAACAGCCATATCCCTGACACGCCGAGCGGTGGCAGGGGATTGCGGCGCTGCGTTGGGCAATGCGTTGAGGTGAACGGTGACGTTATGCGGCGAAACCTGAGCGCGGCGTCGAAGGACCCGCGTCAGGCTTCAATGTATGGCCGGTCAGTGATCAGGCCGCCATGCCGTCGCCGAGCGACTTCTTGTAAGAAGCCTTCATCGATTCCATTTGTGCCCCCAGTTCATCCAGTTGCGCTTTGCCCAACAGTTTTTTGGCCTGAGGAAACATCTCCGTTTCTTCTTCTTCGATGTGATGCTCAAGCAACTCCTTGACCACCTTGGCGCGTCCGGAAAACTCCACGCTGGCCGGGTCTGTGGCCTTCAGGTCAGGCAGCACCAGGGAGTCGACCGTGCGGTGCTCTTCCTTCGCCTCGTAGTACATTTTTTCCTGTTCTTTACCGCCGGCTTTTTTATAGGCCGGGTAGAGAATTTCTTCTTCAAGCTTGGTGTGGAGGGTGATCTCCATTTCCAGTTTGCCAATCAGCTCGGCGCGTTTTTTTACCGCGCGCTCGGTGGAGTCGTTCAGCTGGGTCAGGATGGCTTTTACTCGTTCATGGTCGGCTTTCAGAATGTCGATGGCGTTCATGGTTCAGCCTCTGCTGTCACGGGAAGTCAGGACCGGTCGTTGCCGGCAATCTCTGTGGTTGCCCCAGGACAGGAGCATGAGCTGTGCCAATCTGGTTGCGCGAAAAACGCCATTGAGATCAATGATTTGGCGGAGGAAGTGGCGAAAAGCCTCATGCAGCTTGCCCGAGTGCTGTCGTGCCGGCATTGCAAATCGCGGACAGGGGCACAGGGGCGAAGGTGTTGGCGCAGTACCCGGCATTGCCACCGGTCCATGGGCCGGGAAAGCCGATGGAATTTTCCGTGGCCGGTCAAATCTCCTGTTCAACGAGCAGCGTTTCGTTTGATCGCCACCTGATGTCAGGGGCAGGCGAAATGCAATGCCCAGGAGAATGACCTCATGACCGTGTTCAAAGCTTTGTCCGGCACATCCTCGACACTGGCTGATTCAAGCCATGAACAGTACCGCGACCTCTATGGCGTGTTGTGGTGTCGGCGCGTTGATCGTCGCCCGTGCCCGACGCGACGCCCAGGTGCTGGCCGTGGACATCAACCCTCGGGCGCTGCGACTGTCGGCCGTCAACGCCGAGTTGGCCGGCGCCAACAACATCACGGTCTATCACAGCGATGTGCTGGGCAGCGTCGAAGGTGCGTTCGATCTGATCATCGCCAACCCGCCTTATATGAATGACAGCCAGCACCGCGCCTATCGCGATGGCGGCGGCGCCCTCGGCGAAGCCCTGTCACTGCGCATCGTTCGCGAAGCGTTGCCGCGCCTGCACTTGGGCGGCAGCCTGGTGCTGTACACCGGCGTGGCGATGGTGGCCGAGAGCGATCCGTTTCTGGAGGCCGTGCTGCCCATGCTGTCCGGTGACACCTTTGCCTGGACCTATCGGGAGCTGGACCCTGATGTGTTCGGCGAAGAATTGCTCAAGCCCGGTTATGAACGGGCCGAACGCATTGCGGCCGTGGCGCTGACCGTTACCCGCAGACGCGAGGCGTGACCATGAGCCTGGCGCCCCGGTTTGGCATCGAGGAAGAATATTTCCTCACCGATTTCAAGACCCGCCAAATGCTCGCTGAACCCGGCGCCGAGCTGCCGGGCGCCTGTCGCGAGGCCATTGGCGAGGGAGTTGCCAGAAAGCCACGGCTGACGCCGGCGCTCAATTGCCATCAGCCACCTTGCGCTCGATTTCGGCCACCTTGCGCCGCTGCTCCTCAAGCTTTTGCTCCTCGGTCAGCGGTTGAGTCGGCGGATTGGCTTCATCCCGACGCTTGGCGTCATCTGACTCGGCAGGGTTGATCAGGTCATCGTCGTTCATGATGCTTTTCCTCCAGTGTCTGCACATTGGAGGAGGGGTGATGGCAGGCGTTCGGTTTTTTTCCGAAGGTCGGAGCGCCGGTCGCACGGCGTGGTGCATTGCGCGGGAATCGGGGTTGGCTGAGTGCAACCCCTGCCGGTCAATGAGCCGCCTCGGGGGATGAGGCGGCCGGCACATCATTGCATCTTGCTGTGGTCCATCATCTTGCTGTGATCCATGGTGCCCAGCGCCCTGGCTTCAGCTTCGACGTTGATCGTTTCTTTCTCGCCCCTGGCGTTTTCCACGACCAGGGTCAGCGGCACTTTGCTGCCTTCCTGAACCTGGGCCGTCAGGTCCATCAACATGACGTGGTAGCCGCCCGGATCGAGGCTCACCGGTTTGCCGGCCGGCAGCTCGACGGACTCGACCTGACCCATTTTCATCACGTCGTCTTTCATGCTCATCTGGTGGATTTGCACGGTCCTGGCGACGGGCGACTGTACGCTCAGCAGTTTGCTGTCGGTGTCCGCCTGCAGGGTCATGAAGGCCCCGGTCGAAGGCTGGCCAGCCACCGTCGCGCGAACCCAGGCGTCGTTGACCAGGGTTTGCGCCGACGCTTGCCAGGCCATGCCGATCAGGGACAGGCCCAGGGCCAGTTGTTTAAAACGCTTTGCGTGCAACGAAGTCATCAGCAGACCTCCATGACGGTGAGCAGGTCTTCTGCGCACTCTTTTGCGGTAAGGGACGCGGACAGCCCGAGGCGCAAGTTGCCCCTGGAGTCGAAGACGTAGCTGGTCGCGGTGTGGGAGAGGGTGTAGGTGTCGCCGCTCGGGACCTTTTCATAAAACACGCCGAACTCCTTGGCGGTGGCGGCGGTTTCTTCCAGGGTGCCGTACAGCGCCTCGAAACTCGGGTCGAAGGCCTTGACGTATTTGTCGAGCATTTGCGGGGTATCGCGCTCGGGGTCCAGGGTGATGAAGATCACTTGCAGACGTTCGCCGTCGCGGCCCATCAGCTTCTTGGCCTGGGCGGCGCGGGCCAGTGTCGTCGGGCACACCGCAGGGCATTGGGTGAAACCGAAGAAGATCATCGGCATCAGGCCACGGTAGCTGCCGAGCATCCGGGTCTCGCCCTGGGCGTCCTTGAGCTTGAAGTTACGCCCCATGATCTTGTCGCTCAGATCCTTGCCGTACTTGAACGACAGCTTGCTGCTGTCATCACAGCCGGCGAGCAGGCCGAGGCTCAGCAGGCCCATGCCGTGCAGGACGGTGCGACGGGTATACAACGTACTCATGGAAAAAAGCTTCCTGTGTCACCACTGAAAAATCACAGTGCCTGACGCATCAGGCGAAAAAAAGCGCGTGGATGTTAACAAACTGTTGCCCTGTGGCGCTCAATCGGTCGCCCGCCGGTCATGCGCCAAATGGTCGCGGTCAGCCGTTCACACCCCGGCTAATCGCGCCTTTGCGGACACCGTGCGGATACATGAGTGCGCTTGGATTGGGCGTGTTCGTCGTCTTCTGTGGCGCGGGGCCTACAGTATTGGACATTTGAGTCAAGCTCAAATGCCGGGGTGTTTTCGGCTATATAACGAGCCCGCTCAAAGCGACTAAGGCATCTGCTTGTAATAAGCCTGAATTGTTGCAGGAATTGATAATTACTTTCACGGGAAACCGGATCAATGTTTCGGCGCGAAAGTGTTATAAGTTTTTCGCCTTAGGGCCTGCCATGTAATAAAAAATAAACCGTTATAAAACGGTGTATCACTCTGCGCAGTCAAAAGATTGCGACTAGAGCTCTTTTTTTCTTATCTGCCATTGACTTACAACTGTTCGCTTTTGACGGCCTGACTTCAGGGGGCACCCTGTTGACTGCGCATTGAGAGACGAGGCAGTTCTATTAAAAAACAGGGGAACGAACAATGTCTTTGAAGTGGAATTTGGTGGCGCTAGGTGTCTCACTGGGTATTAGTCAACTAGCGTCAGCCGCTGGTGTGGAAGACCAGGCGACTGCCAAGGGGTTTGTTGAAGGCAGCAGTTTGAACCTCCTACTTCGCAACTTTTATTATGATCGTGACGGTAAGAATTCGGCGGGCCGCAAACAGGACTGGCTGCAAGTGACACAAGGCAACTTCAGCTCCGGCTTCACCCAAGGCACCGTCGGCTTTGGTGTGGATGCGTACGGATACTGGGGGGTGAAGCTGGACGGTGGCAAAGGCGATGCGTACTCGGGCAACTTGCCGGTCGACAACAGCGGCCGGCCGAAGGATGATTTCAGCAGCGCAGGCGCGTCGATCAAGGCCCGGTTCTCCAAGACTGAACTGCACTATGGCAACTTGCAGCCAAACAACCCGGTCCTGGCCACGGCGGGTACTCGCGCCACGCCTCAAACGGCGACCGGTTTCAACCTGTTGAGCAGTGAAATCGAAGGCTTGAACCTCGACGCCGGGCACTTCACCGCCAGTAACGGTCCGGCCACAACCAACAATAGCCATGAACTGTATGCCGGTTATGCAAACGTGGCGGCCAAGAGCATTGACTACCTCGGCGGCAAGTACACGCTGACCGATAATTTTTCGATGAGCTTGTTTGCGTCGGACCTCAAGGACGTCTGGCATCAATACTATGGCAATGCCAACTACACGATCCCGTTCACTGCCGATCAGTCACTGAACCTGGACTTCAATATCTACCGCACCCTCGATTCCGGTCAGTCCAATGCCGGTGCCATCGACAACACCACCTGGTCGTTGGCGGCGGCGTACTCTTTCCTGAGTGCTCATACCGTCACACTGGCGTTCCAGAAAGTTCACGGCGACACCCCGTTTGACTATGTGGCCGTGGGTAATAACAAGTCGGGTGATTTGGCCGACTCCATCTTCCTGGCCAACTCGGTTCAGTACTCTGACTTTAACGGCCCTGGCGAAAGATCCTGGCAGGCCCGTTACGACCTGAACATGGCGGCCTATGGCGTGCCGGGGCTGAGCTTCATGACGCGCTACCTGAACGGCGACAATATCGACGGCACCCACATGCCGGTTGGCAGCGCCTATCAGGCCTATGGTTATGGATCTGACGGCAAGCACCACGAAACCAACTTCGAAGCCAAATACGTAGTGCAGACCGGTCCAGCCAAAGACTTGTCGCTGCGACTGCGCCAAGCCTGGCACCGCGGCAACACCGATCAGGCGGAAGGGGATTACAACGAAACCCGTCTGATCGTGGATTACCCGATCTCGATTTTCTAAGCGCAAGACCGCCGGCCAGGCCCGAAGGGCGCACCGCGTTGACGGCCAGTTTCAGCCCTGCTGAAGCTGGCCGTTTTGTTTGGATGAAGCGCTTCCCTGGATGCACTTTTAAAGCGCCGTGGCTGACGACGTGCACCAGTGCGAGGCGATTTGTCGGGTGCTCCAGCGTCACGTATCACTCGCCGTCAGAACCCTCTCATCCTGCAGGGAACGCCTCTAACCCACCCTTGCACGGCCATTTCCATCGCGTGATGGTCCAGTTTCGCCTGTCGCGCAAAGCGTCCGTCACCAACTGGCACAAAGGCTGCATTGATCCCCTCAAGTCCATCTGAACAAGAGGGACAGCCCTCTCGGTCAACGACGATCGACTGGCCGCACAGGTCGTGGGCTACATCGGTGGATCAGGCATAGCCGTCTGGTTTCAACACCGCAAAAGAACAGGCAAAGACGCCTGGAACCGCAAGGTTTCAGGCGTTTTTTTTTGCTTTTTTTTACCGTGATTGGCTTTGGCAGGTGTCGTTTATGAATTCCAATGTAGCCACGTTGAACAAGCTGCAAACGCTGGTCGTGATCGGCAACGGCATGGTCGGACATCATTGTGTGGAACAGTTGATCGAGCGCGGAGCCCTTGACCGCTATCGCTTGCACGTCTTCAGCGAAGAGCCGATGCGCGCTTACGACCGTGTGCACCTTTCCGAATACTTCTCCGGCCGCGACGCCGAGTCGTTGGCGCTGAGCGATGCATCGTTGTACCAGACGCCCGGCGTCACCCTGCACCTGGGGGTGCCGGTGCTGGAAATCGACCGCGAGCGTCGTCAGGTCATCACCGCGCAAGGGTGTGTCAGCTACGACAAACTGGTCCTGGCCACCGGCTCCTACCCCTTTGTGCCGCCGATTGAAGGCGCTGAAGGCGATTCGCGCCTGGTCTATCGCACCCTCGACGACCTCGATGCCATTCGAGCGGCGGCGGCCAATGCCCGGCGCGGCGTGGTGGTCGGCGGTGGCCTGCTCGGCCTGGAAGCGGCCAATGCGCTCAAGAGCCTGGGCCTTGAAGCCCACGTCGTGGAGTTCGCCCCGCGCCTGATGCCGGTGCAACTGGACGATCTGGGTGGCCTGGCGCTCAAGGCACAAATCGAACGCCTGGGCGTCGGCGTGCACCTGTCCCGCGCCACGCAATCGATCAGCGCCGGTGAGGACTACCGCTATCGGATGAATTTTGCCAACGACGAATTCCTCGAAACCGACCTGGTGGTGTTCTCCGCCGGTATTCGCGCCCAGGATGCGCTGGCTCGCCAATGTGCGCTGGAGATCGGCCCCCGCGGTGGCGTGGTGATCGACGACAGCTGCTTGAGTTGCGACCCGAACATCTACGCCATCGGCGAGTGCGCATCCTGGAACGGCAGCCTGTTCGGCCTGGTCGCGCCCGGCTATCAGATGGCGCGCAGCGTCGCCGCGCGGCTGTGCGATGACGTGGCCGAGCCGTTCCAGGGGGCGGACATGTCGACCAAGCTCAAACTGCTGGGCGTCGACGTCGGCTCCATCGGCGATGCCCACGCCCATACGCCGGGCGCCCGCAGCTACCAGTTCATCGACGAGACGAGCGCCGGCTACCGGCGCCTGGTGGTGGACGCCACCGGCAAACGCGTACTCGGTGCGGTGCTGATCGGTGACAACAGCTACTACGACACGCTGCTGCAATATATGCAGAACGCGATTGCCTTGCCGTCCGAACCGGCCGCGCTGATTCTGCCGTCGTCCGAAGGCGCTCCAACCCTGGGGCCGGGCGCCTTGCCGGAAGCGGCGACGATCTGCTCCTGCCACAACGTGACCAAGGGCGCCATCTGCTCGGCCATCGACGGCGGTTGCACCGACCTCGGCCTGCTCAAGTCACAGACCAAGGCCTGTACCGGCTGCGGCGGTTGCGCCGGTCTGCTCAAGCAAGTCTTCGAGCATGAGTTGATCGCCCGGGGCGTCAGTGTCGACAAGAGCCTGTGCGAACACTTCGCCTACACCCGCCAGGAGCTGTATGCGCTGGTGCGGGTTGAAGGGGTGATCACCTTCGAAGAACTGCTGGCCAAACATGGCCGGGGTCACACCGGTTGCGACGTGTGCAAGCCGGCTGTGGGCTCGATCCTCGCGTCGTGCTGGAACCAACCGATCATGGACCCGTCGCTGGTGCCGTTGCAGGACACCAACGACACCTTCATGGCCAACATGCAGAAGAACGGCACCTATTCGGTGGTGCCGCGCATTCCCGGTGGCGAGATCACTGCCGACAAGCTGATTGCCATAGGCGTGGTCGCGAAGAAATACGACCTCTACACCAAGATCACCGGTGGCCAGCGCATCGACCTGTTCGGCGCCCAGTTGCATGAGTTGCCGGACATCTGGGCCGAGTTGATCGAAGCCGGTTTCGAAACCGGCCACGCCTACGGCAAATCGACCCGTACGGTGAAATCTTGCGTCGGCAGCACCTGGTGCCGCTACGGCGTGCAGGACAGTGTGCAAATGGCCCTGACCATCGAGGATCGCTACAAGGGCCTGCGTTCGCCGCACAAGCTCAAGTTCGCCGTGTCCGGTTGCACCCGCGAGTGCGCCGAGGCGCAAAGCAAGGACGTCGGCGTGATCGCCACCGAGAAAGGCTGGAACCTCTACGTCGCCGGCAACGGTGGCATGCGTCCGCGTCACGCCGAACTGTTCGCCACCGACCTCGACGATGAGACCCTGATCCGCTACATCGACCGCTTCCTGATGTTCTACATCCGCACCGCCGACAAACTGCAACGCACCTCGGTCTGGCGCGAAAGCCTGGAGGGCGGCCTGGATTACCTCAAGGACGTGATCATCCACGACAGCCTGGGCCTGGGCGCCGAACTGGAGTCGCAGATGCAGCTGGTGGTCAACCGCTATGAATGCGAGTGGGCCAACGCCCTCAAGGACCCGGAAAAGCTCAAGCGCTTCCGCACCTTCGTCAATGACAAACGCCCGGACCCGGACATTCACTTTGTCCAGGAACGTGGTCAACGCCGGCCGATCATGGCGGCCGAACTCAACCTGATCCCTGTTACCGAGGAGACTGTCTGATGACTCAGTCCAATACCCAACGCGTTGAAACCGGTGCCTCAGCCGTCTGGCAATCGGTGTGCAGTCAGCAGGATCTGGTGAATGACTCCGGTGTGGTGGTGTGGCTGGACGGCGCGCAAGTGGCGCTGTTCTACCTGCCGGGCGTTGAAGGCAAAAACCTCTACGCCATCGACAACCACGACCCGCAATCGGGGGCCAATGTCATCGGTCGCGGCCTGGTCGGCAGCCTCAAGGGCGATCTGGTGGTGGCGTCGCCGATCTACAAGCAGCATTTTCGCCTGGAGGACGGCACCTGCCTGGAGTACCCGCAACAGCGTCTGCGGGTCTGGCCGGTGCGGTTGAACGATGGGGTCGTGGAGGTTGGGGTGGCCTGACGGTTCAGGCCATTCACACCAGGAGTCGGATATGAAGACAGCCGCACAGTTGCTCAAGCTCAAGGTCGTGGAAAACCAGCAGGTGCACAGCATCGCGCCGGACGCCATGGTGCTCGAGGCCGTGAAGAAAATGGCCGAAAAGAACGTCGGTGCTCTGCCGGTGATCGAAAGGGGCGAAGTCGTCGGGGTGATCAGCGAGCGCGACTATGCGCGCAAGGTCGTTTTGCTGGGGCGTTCGTCAGTCGGCACGCCGGTCCGGGCGATCATGAGTTCCCCGGTGATTACGGCCGATAGCCAACAGAGCATCGAGCATTGCATGGCGGTCATGACTGACAGCCATTTGCGTCACTTGCCCGTGGTCGAGAATGGCGAGCTGATTGGTTTGCTGTCGATTGGCGATCTGGTCAAGGAAGCGATTGTCGAGCAGGCCGACTTGATCCGGCAGTTCGAACACTACATCCGCGGGCATTGATACCGGAGCTGGCTTGTCGGGTCGCCGCATCGCAGCGAAGGCGTCAGCACATCCACCATCAATGCTGGCAGAGCCGACGCCATCGCGAGCAAGCTCGTTCCCACAATGGTCATTGGTCGAGCCGGAAATCCGGGGCACAGCGAATCCGTTGTAGGAACTGGCTTTAGAGGTCTTTGTCCGTGACGGCGCCTTCAGAGGCGCTGGACACGGTCTTCGCGTACTTGGCCAGCACCCCGCGTTTGTACTTCGGCTCTGGCCGCACCCAACGGCTCTTGCGTTCGGCCAGGTCGGCATCGGACACATCGACTGTGATCTGTCGGGTTTCGGCGTCGATGGTGATGTTGTCACCGTTTTCGACCAGCGCAATCGGCCCGCCGTCATACGCCTCGGGCGTGATATGCCCCACGACAAAACCGTGTGAGCCGCCGGAGAAGCGGCCGTCGGTGATCAGCGCCACCTCCTTGCCCAATCCCTTGCCCATCACCGCCGAGGTCGGCGAGAGCATTTCGCGCATGCCCGGCCCGCCCTTGGGGCCTTCGTAACGGATCACGATCACTTCGCCAGGTTGCACTTCACCGTTGAGGATGCCCGCCAGCGCATCTTCTTCGCCGTGGTAGACCCGTGCCGTGCCTTCAAAGCGCAGGCCTTCCTTGCCGGTGATCTTGGCCACGGCACCGGTGGGGGAGAGATTGCCGCGCAGGATCACCAGGTGCGAGTCCTTCTTGACCGGTTGGTCGAAGGGCAGGATCACGTCCTGGTCGGCGGGGTAGTCGGGGACGTGCTCGAGGTTTTCGGCCAGGGTCTTGCCGGTGACGGTCAGCACATCGCCATGCAGCATCCCGGCTGCCAGCATGCGTTTCATCAAGGGTTGAATGCCGCCGATGGCCACCAGTTCGCTCATCATGTATTTGCCGCTGGGGCGCAGGTCGGCGACCACGGGAGAAACCTTGCCCAGTTCGACGAAGTCATCGAGGGTCAGTTCGACATCGACCGCGTGGGCCATGGCCAACAGGTGCAACACGGCGTTGGTCGAGCCAGCGAGGGCGATCACCACGCGGATGGCATTTTCGAAGGCCTTGCGGGTCATGATGTCGCGCGGTTTGAGGTCAAGCCTGAGCAGTTCCATGACCTGCTGGCCGGCCTGGAAACTGTCCGAAGCCTTGTCGCTGCCGATAGCCTCCTGGGAACTGGAACCGGGCAGGCTCATGCCCAGGGCCTCGATGGCCGAAGCCATGGTGTTGGCGGTGTACATGCCGCCGCAGGAACCGGGGCCGGGAATGGCCACTTCCTCGATCTGTTTGACCTGGATCTCGCTGATATCGCCGCGCGCATGCTGGCCCACGGCCTCGAACACGGAAATGATGTCGGTGTGCCCGGCACCGGGGCGGATGGTGCCGCCATAGACGAAGATCGACGGCCGGTTCAGCCGCGCCATGCCGATCAGGCAGCCCGGCATGTTCTTGTCGCAACCGCCCAGGGTCACCAGTCCGTCGAAGCCTTCGCAACCGGCCACCACCTCGATGGAGTCGGCGATCACCTCACGGGACACCAGCGAATATTTCATGCCTTCGGTGCCGTTGGCGATGCCGTCGGAAATGGTGATGGTGTTGAAAATCACGCCCTTGGCACCGGCGGCATTCGCGCCTTTTTCGGCTTCGATCGCGAGTTTGTCGATGTGCATGTTGCAAGGTGTGACCATCGCCCAGGTGGAAGCAATGCCGATTTGCGGTTTCTTGAAGTCTTCGTCGGTGAAGCCCACTGCACGGAGCATGGCGCGGGCGGGTGCGGCTTCCACGCCGTCGATGACTTGAGAGGAGTATTTGCGCAGATCGTCTTTATCGCTCATGGGCGGTTCCTCACAGGCTCAACGGATGACCAGTGAGTATAGTCGCCCCTGCACCGCAAGCCGGGCTCCCGCAGATCCATCAACCGCGGGTTTGCCATGTCGTGATATTCTTCGCGCCAACTTGGTTTGACCTATTCGGTTTTCCTGTCCTTGAGACGGGCGAACGGAATCACTGTCGCTCAAGTAGCTGAAGCCAAAAAAGATAAAAAGTCAGTTCAGAAGGGACATATAACTGGGGTCGATACAGTCGGCCTTGTGTGCCCACCCTCCGGATGTCATGCGCGAGAACCTGCGGCAGCCTGCCTGAATGCCGTGAATCAAGGCTCGTGAGTGAAGATGGAAGGGCGGATTGCGTTTTATCATAGGTGCTACAGATGTTTAAAAAAGTGAACACGGCCCTGCTGGGGCTGGCCCTGTCGTTGGGGATGACGACGGCCCAGGCCGAAGAAGCCAGGAAAGTCGACGTGCTGCTGATTGGTGGCGGCATCATGAGTGCGACCCTCGGCGTCTGGCTCAATGAGCTGGAACCCGGTACCTCGATGGAAATGATCGAGCGTCTCGATGGCGTCGCCCTGGAGAGCTCCAACGGCTGGAACAACGCCGGTACCGGTCACTCCGCCCTGGCCGAATTGAACTACACCCCGGAAGACGAGAACGGCAAAGTCTCGATCCCGAAAGCCGTTGAAATCAACGAAGCTTTCCAGATCTCCCGTCAGTTCTGGGCCTGGCAGGTTCAGCAAGGCGTGCTGAAAAACCCGCGTTCGTTCATCAACTCCACGCCGCACATGAGCTTTGTGTGGGGCGATGACAACATCAAGTTCCTGAAAAAGCGCTACGAAGCCCTGCAAGCGAGCCCGCTGTTCGCCGGCATGCAGTACTCCGAAGACCCGGCGGTGATCAAGAAGTGGGTTCCGCTGATGATGGAAGGGCGTGACCCGAACCAGAAAGTCGCGGCCACCTGGTCTCCGATCGGCACCGACGTGAACTTCGGCGAAATCACGCGTCAATTCGTGGCTCACCTGCAAACCACGCCGAAATTCGACTTGAAGCTGTCCAGCGAAGTGCAGGACATCACCAAGAACGCAGACGGCAGCTGGCGCGTCAGCTACAAGAACCTCAAAGACGGCAGCCAATCCGAAACCGACGCCAGGTTCGTGTTCATCGGCGCTGGCGGCGGTGCCCTGCACCTGCTGCAGAAGTCCGGCATTCCTGAAGCCAGGGAATACGCAGGCTTCCCGGTGGGTGGCTCGTTCCTGGTGACCGAAAACCCGGCCATCGCCGAGCAACACCTGGCCAAGGCCTACGGCAAAGCCTCCGTGGGCGCACCGCCGATGTCGGTCCCACACCTGGACACCCGCGTGCTGGACGGCAAGCGCGTGATCCTGTTTGGCCCGTTCGCGACCTTCTCGACCAAGTTCCTCAAGGAAGGTTCGTACCTGGACCTGCTGACCACCACGACCACGCACAACGTGTGGCCAATGACCAAGGTCGGCATCAAGGAATACCCGCTGGTCGAGTACCTGGCCGGTCAACTGATGCTGTCGGATGAAGACCGCCTCAATGCCCTGAAGGAGTACTTCCCGAACGCCAAGGCCGAAGACTGGCGCCTGTGGCAAGCGGGCCAGCGCGTGCAGATCATCAAGCGTGATGAGGCTGCCGGTGGCGTGCTGAAACTGGGCACCGAGATCGTTGCTTCCCAGGACGGCACCATCGCCGGCCTGCTGGGCGCATCGCCAGGCGCTTCGACCGCTGCACCGATCATGCTGTCGGTACTGCAGAAAGTCTTCAAGGACAAGGTCGCGACCCCGGCCTGGCAAGAGAAGCTGCACCAGATCGTGCCGAGCTACGGCACTGCGCTCAATGCCAGCCCCGAGAAAGTGGCGCAAGAGTGGGCCTACACCGCCAAGGTGCTGGAACTGACTCCGCCACCGGTGATCGGTCAGGTTGCTGCTCCGGCTGTCGAGGCTGAAAAGCCGAAGGCGCCAAAGGAGAACGCCTCGACGGATATGGCGTTGTGATCCGCAGGTCCCGTCGTTGTGAACGGGACGCCCGGATGAGCTGATCCGCGATAAAGAAAGCCCGCTGAACCGGTGACGGTCAGCGGGCATTTTTTTAACGCCTGTAGGTGGCTTGCCAGCGAAGGCGGCCTCATAGCCGACCAATCACTCGCAGGTGCGCCCGATCCATTGTGGGAGCTGGCTTGCCAGCGATGGTCGTTAACGATAACGCGTGTGGCCTGGTTAAACGCGGCGCACTGGAGTCCATCGCCAGCAGGCTGGCTCCTACAAGACGGTGCCACACCCTCTGCGCCCGACCCAAATCCCCTGTGGGAGCTGGCTTGCCAGCGATGGTCGTTAACGATAACGCGTGTGGCCCGGTTAAACGCGGCGCACTGGAGTTCATCGCGAGTAAGCTCGCTCCTACAGGTTGTGCGTTTGCCGGGCTCGCGTGCAAAGCCTTGTCCTGGGTGGATGTTCATCTGATCCGTATTTTTCTGCGCTTTCTGCCTCTGTAACGTACTCAGCTGGCGCTCCACAATAACGGTACGGTCGGCAGTCGCCACCGTGATTGCACCGTACTTTCAAGCTGGAGGAAGACTTATGGGCAAGATGGCATTTTTTCTCGGTGGCTTTCTGATACTGACGATCCTGATCGGCGTACTGGCCACTATTTCACCGGTTTAACGCAGCCAGTGTCATGACTCCCTGCCTTGATCTTGAATATCGCAATATAAAAAGATATACAGCGATCACATGCGCGGTCTTAAACAAGGAATGACTCATGACCATGGCCCTGAGCGGTAAAGAGGCGGTAGGCGAACGTTACCAACTGGAATCGATGCGCCATGCGCAGCAAATGACCTGGAAGGCGATCGATCAGATTGCCCGCGTCATCACCCCGGGCATGCGCGAGTCCGAGGCGCAGTCGCTTGGCAAGCAGGTGTTGTCCGAACTGGGCATGGATCGAATCTGGCATCCACTGCTGGTGCGCTTCGGTGCCAATACGCTCAAGACGTTCAAGCAGCGTTCCGATGGCGACCCGCAGTTGGGCGAAGAGGACATTTTCTTCATCGACATGGGCGTGGTCTGGCAGGGCCACGAAGGGGATGCCGGCGCGACATTCACCACCGGTTCCGATCCGCAAATGATCGCCTGTGCGGCGGCGGCCAAGGATCTGTTTGACCGGGTCGAAAGCTTTTGGCGCAGCGAGCGGGTGTCCGGCGTGGTGCTTTATGACTATGCCGCCGCTCAGGCAACGGCCATGGGCTGGAGGCTCAATCTGGACATCAAGGGTCATCGGGTCAGCGATTTTCCCCATGCGATCTACCGGGGTGGCGACCTCGGGGACCTGGATCAATGCCCGAATACCGGCCTGTGGATTCTGGAAATCCAGATCGCCCATCCCGAGCGTCCCTTCGGCGCGTTCTATGAGGATTTGCTGATTTGACCGTCGAGTGAAGCGGCGTCCCGGAAAATTGCGCTATTGTCGCTGGCCAGCACTGGAGCGATTTACAAGGGACGAAGCACATGACATTGACTGTCGAAAGCCTGGTCAGCATCGCAATGATCAATCCAGTCAACGCTGAATTGACCGCACGTTTGCCTGCACTGGGTTTGTCCGAGTGCATGCTCACGGCCGGTTGCCTGTTCCAGGCTGTCTGGAACCATCAGGCGCAGCGCCCGGCCGCGTGGGGCGTGAAGGACTACGACGTCTTCTACTTCGACGAGGATCTCTCCTGGGAAGCCGAGAATGAGGTCATTCAGTGCGCGCAGCGCCTGTTCCGGGACCTGGACGCCAACGTCGAAATCAGGAACCAGGCTCGCGTGCACCTGTGGTACGGCCAGCGGTTTGGCGGGGCCTATCCTCAGCTTCAGTCGGCCAGGGACGGAATCGATCGCTACCTGATCGCTGGCACCTGCATCGGTCTGGATGTTGAAACCGGCGAACTCTACGCACCCAACGGCCTGGCTGACACCGAGCACGGTCTGCTGCGTATCAATCGCAAGAATCCCAAGCCAGACCTGTTCGCGCAAAAGGCGAAAAGTTATCAGGCGCGCTGGCCCTGGCTCAGGATCGTTGAACCTGATAGTCCATGACCCTTTGCGCAGGCGCGAAGCGCTGGCAGAGCCACCATCGAGCCTCTGCCGGCGACTTCAGATCCGCGCCAGCGCCTGAGCCAGATCCCCACGCAGGTCCTCGACATCCTCGACCCCCACGGACAAGCGCACCAGCGCATCGCCGATACCCAACTGCGCACGGGTGTCGGCTGGGATGGTGGCGTGGGTCATGATCGCCGGGTGCTCGATCAGGCTTTCCACACCCCCCAGGCTTTCGGCCAGGGCAAAAATCCGGACGTTTTCGAGGAAACGCCTGGAACCGGCCAGGTCGGTGTTGAGGTCGAGGGAGATCATCCCGCCGTAACCGCGCATTTGTCGCCGCGCCAGCTCGTGCTGCGGATGCGATGCCAGGCCCGGATAGTAGACGCGCGCCACCTGCGGCTGGTGCTCCAGCCATTGCGCGAGCGCCAGCGCATTGCTGCAGTGACGCTCCATGCGCAGCGCCAGGGTCTTGACCCCGCGCAGGGTGAGGAAGGCGTCGAACGGGCCGGCAATCGCGCCCACCGCGTTTTGCAGGAAGCCCAGGCGCTCGGCCAGTTCGGCGTTCTGCCCGACCACCGCGATGCCGCCGATCACGTCGGAGTGGCCGTTGAGGTACTTGGTCGTCGAGTGCAGCACGATGTCGAAACCCAGCTCCAGCGGGCGCTGGATATACGGGCTGGCAAAGGTGTTGTCGGCCACGCAGATAATGCCCCGGGCACGGCAGATGCGGGCGATGGCGGCGAGGTCGGACAGGCGCAGCAGGGGATTGCTCGGCGTCTCGACCATGACCATCCGGGTGTCGTCTTGCAGTGCTGCCTCGAACGCCGCCAGGTCGGTCAAGTCGACGAAGCTGAAGCGATGCCCGGCGCTGCGCTGGCGCACCTTGTCGAACAGGCGGAAGGTGCCGCCGTACAAGTCATTGCCCGAGACCACGTGCGAGCCGGCGTCGAGCAGCTCCAGCACGGTGGAGATCGTTGCCAGCCCGGATGCGAAAGCGAAGGCCTGGGTGCCACCTTCGAGATCGGCCACGCAACGCTCCAGTGCCCAGCGCGTCGGGTTGTGCGAGCGTCCGTAGTCGAGGCCTTTGTGAACGCCGGGGCTTTGCTGCAAATAGGTGGAGTTGGCATAAATGGGCGGCATCAGCGCCCCGGTGGAAGGGTCTGGCGCCTGTCCCGCGTGGATCACCCGGGTGGCGAAGCCCTGTGGCGCGGCGTCTTTATCGTGCTGGCTCATGCAAGGGATCTCCGTAAGTGATTGAGCATGTCGAACCGGGTAATCAGGCCATGAAAGCCCGACGCGTCGGCGATGATGGCCACCAGGCCGCGGTCGAGCTCTGCCTGCAGCTCGGCCAGGCTGGCGCCGGGCGGCAGGGTTTGCAGTTTGTCGGTCATCGCGCCGGCCACGGTCAGGCGAAATTGCGAAGCGTCCTGGTGCACCCGCAGCAGAATGTCGGACTCGTCGATCACCCCGATCAGCCGCTGGCCATCGACCAGCACCGGCAGTTGCGACACATCCGCCAGGCGCATGCGCTGGAAGGCGGTGAGCAGGGTGTCATCGGGTCCGACGCTGATCACCCGGCCATCTTCGAAACGCCGCGCGATCACGTCGCGCAGGTCGCCGTAGCGCTTGCTCTGCAGCAGGCCCTGATCGGACATCCACTGGTCGTTGTAGACCTTCGACAGGTAGCGGGTGCCGGTGTCACAGACGAAGCTGACTACTCGTTTCGGCTCGGTCTGCTCGCGGCAGTAACGCAGCGCCGCAGCCAGCAACGTACCGGTCGATGAACCGCCGAGGATGCCTTCGGCGCGCAGCAGTTGCCGGGCGTGATCGAAGCTTTCCTCGTCGCTGATCGAGTAGGCGTGGCGCACGCTGGAAAGGTCGGCAATCGAGGGAATGAAGTCTTCGCCGATGCCTTCCACCGCCCAGGACCCGGGCGTCGGCAGGGTGCCATCGCGGCTGTATTGGGCCATCACTGAGCCGACCGGGTCAGCCAGTACCATCTCCAGGTCGGGCTGCACCCGTTTGAAAAAACGCGTCAGCCCGGTCAGCGTGCCGGCCGAGCCGACGCCGACCACGATGGCGTCCAGATCATGCTGGGTCTGCGCCCAGATCTCCGGGGCGGTGCTGCACTCGTGGGCCAGCGGGTTGGCCGGGTTGTTGAACTGGTCGGCGAAGAAAGCGTCGGGAATATCCTTTGCCAGCCGCGCGGCGACGTCTTGGTAGTACTCGGGATGGCCCTTGCCGACGTCGGAGCGGGTGATGTGCACTTCGGCGCCCATGGCCTTGAGGTGCAGGACTTTTTCCGTGGACATTTTGTCCGGCACCACCAGCACCACCCGATAGCCCTTGGCGCGACCGACCAGGGCCAGGCCGAGACCGGTATTGCCGGCGGTGGCTTCAACGATGGTGCCACCGGGCCGCAGGCGGCCATCGCGTTCGGCGGTATCGATCATCGCCAGCCCGATACGGTCCTTGATCGACCCACCGGGGTTCTGCGATTCAAGCTTGAGGAACAGGGTGCACGGGCCGGTATCGAAACGGCTGACACGCACCAGGGGCGTGTTGCCGATCAGTTCGAGTACGGCGGGGCGGGAGTCGTTTGGCATGTCGTCACCTCCTGTGGAAATTCGCACTGGAAAGACAGAAACCAGCGGCGCGTCATCGCGCCATTTGTGGCAAATCTTCGTTTGGACCATAGGCCGGGAATGCCGGAGCCGCAACCTGAGGCGGCCAGTCGGTCATGTCGTCTGCGAGTGTCAAAGGTCCCCGACTGTGGGGGGGGATTCCTGTGTTTGGGCGGTTTTTGGGGGGAGAGGGGAACAGCGCTCGGGCGTTGGTTTTACCCCAGGATTCGTCGCCTACAGGGTTGCTGCGATCATGACCAGGTTCAACGCCTGCATGAACGGCGTGATCGTCGCCAGGCCTGTGGCCTGTAGGGCGATCATGATTATCGTCTGCGCCGGATTCAGCGCCAGAGCGGCCAGCAGCTGAATGTCCGTGGCGACCTGCTCGGCAATGCCGATGGCCGTGGAGGTTGTCGAGCTCAGCAATGACGTGGCCGACAACGTCGCCAGGACGATCACCCCTGCCACGGCAAGGATGAATACTGCCACCCATGCTTGCGCCCCCATGTCTACCTCCGCTGCCGATTGTGCCGATGCGCACCATCAGCCAAAGCAAGGGGCGGGCCAATGCCGGGCAGCGGCTAGCGAAACCGCTGCGGGATGACCTCGGCAAACGGATAGAGCGAAAAGTAAGGCCGGGCTTCGTCGATGACCCGCTGGAACGACGGCCGCTGGGTCAACCGTTCGAAATACCCCTGCAGGTGCCGGCAGTCCTCGGGAAACGGCAGCAAGGTGCTGGCATAGAAAAGTGCCGGGCAGGCGGCGCAATCGGCCAGGCTGAAGTCCGGGCTGGCCGCCCAGGTACGACCGGCCAACTGGCGTTCGAGCATGCCATAGGCGGTCATCAGCGCGGCGCGTTCGCGGGTCAGGTCGCCATGGGCCGCACGCATCCGATCGGCAACGATCTGCTGCATCGGGGTCTGCACATGAAGGTCGAAGAAGCGGTCCCACAGGCGCACCTCCAGCGCGGTGTCCCAATCAGCGGGAATCAGCGGGTGCTGGCCAGCATGGAAGTGGTCCAGGTACTCGATGATGACACTCGACTCCGCCAGGTTGCGCTGGCGCCCGTGATCGCGGATGACCGGGAACTTGCACGGCGGCCAGAGCGCCTGGAGCACTGATCGGTCCGCCTCGCTGGTGAGGTCGATGATCTTCTTCTCGAATTCGATGGCCTGTTCATAGAGCGCGACCAGCACTTTGTGGCAGTACGACGACAGCGGATGGTAGTAAAGAGTCAGCGGCATCTTTCAACTCCGGCTTGCAGGGCGACCCTTGCAGTATTGGCCAGGGTCCGACAACACGCTTCTGTCACGCCTCGAATTGTTTTAAGCGTTTCGCCGAGCGCCAGCCGCCAACACCGCAATCCGTGACTTTCCGGCCTTGATACCCATGGCCATTCATCGGGCGCGTACTCGTGCGTGCGGAAGTTGGCGGCGAAAAAACCGAATAACGATAAGAAATCACCAGGAACACCCCCAGGGGTATCGGGCAGGGGGTGGCGGGCACGTTGAAGAACGTCGGCTTCTCGCTGCGCAATGGCCAGTCGAACACCGAAGCCGGCCGCGACGTTGATCGGAGCCGCTTCATCGTCATCTAGACGCTGTCGCTGTTGTGTGTCCAGGGGGATTTTTTCAGGCGGTACGCCAGCGCGGGTCGGGTCAGGCCCAGCAGGCGAGCCGCCTCCGAGACGTTGTGCTGGCTGCGTTCCATGGCTGCCTGAATCAACGCATCTTCCACGCCATCCAGGCCGATACCGCTGTCGATGATGCTGTCGATCCAGTCCTGGCCGCTGGCGAGCGTCGATTTGACCAGGCGTCCATCGCTGGCCAGGCCAATGCTTTCGGCCAGTTGCGGTGAATGCGGGAAGAGGGCGTCGACGGTGATGCTCTGGTTTTCGTCGGTGATGATCACGCCGCGCTCCATCAGGTTTTCCAGCTCGCGGATATTGCCGGGCCAGTCGTAGTGCAGGCACACCTGCAGCGCCCGGTCCGACAGGCCGAGGGTTTTTTTCTTGTAGCTGGCGTGCAGTTTTTCGAGGAAGTGTTCGATCAGCAGCGGGATGTCTTCGCGGCGTTCGCGCAAGGCCGGAATGCGCACCGGGAACACGTTCAGGCGGTAGAACAGGTCCGCCCGGAAACGCCCTTGCTTGACCGCGTTTTCCAGGTCTTCGTGGGTCGCGGTGATGACCCGCACGTCGACCTTGCGGGTTTGCGAATCACCGACCCGTTCCAGTTCCTCTTCCTGCAAGACCCGCAGCAGCGAGGCTTGCGCGCGCGGGGTCAATTCGACGATTTCATCGAGGAACAACGAGCCGCCATTGGCCCGCTCGAAACGCCCCATGCGCGATTGCTGGGCACCGGTGTAGGCGCCTTTTTCCACGCCGAACAGCTCCGCTTCAATCAGGTCTGGCGGGATGGCCGCGCAGTTCAGCGCGACAAAGGGCCCGCCGGCCCGTTCGCTGCGCAGGTGCAGGCTGCGGGCGATCACTTCCTTGCCCACGCCGGTCTCGCCCAACAGCAACACCGAGGCCTTGCCCAAGGCGACCTTGTCGATCAGTGCACAGGTCCTGCGGTACACCGCCGACTGGCCGATGCCGTAGAACTTGCCGGCTTCAATCTGCAAGCGCTGGCGCATGTTGGCCACTTGCACCTGCAGCGCTTGCAGTTCATCGATGATCGGGTCGCTCTGGAAGTAGCGCATGATCTCTTCGGCGTCGTCCCACTGCTCGGCGGGCTTGCCGATGATCCGGCAATGCGCGTCGCCGCAACCGCGGCAACTGACCTCCTTGTAGATGATCTGCCGACCGAGGAAAAACGAGCTGTAGCTGATGGCATAACCGAGCAGCATCCAGCACACCGGCTGATCGGAGTGGAGGTTCTCGGTCTGGCAGTTTTCCACTTCGAAGGAGTCCTGCCATTCGATATCGGCATAGAACTGGCCGTTCTCCAGATCGATGTCGATGGTCTGCGGACGCACGTTGACCATGCCCTTGAGCGAGTGCAGTTGCGGGCCGGTGAAGAACATGTCCACATCACTGCCCTGGGGCCGCAATTTGCGCGCCAGCTCCGCATCCTTGAGCCCGGACTGATAGCCCAGGCGCAGGAAAAATCCCTTGGCGCGTTCGACGCCGAGCATCTCGATCAACTCGCGTCTGCAGGACGCCATCATCGAAACCTGGATCAACAACATGCGTTGTTCGTCCAGCCAGATTTTCCCTTCGCTGCCGAGAAAGCGCACCTGGTCGCTCAGATCCTTGAGCGACGGCGGGTGCTGGGTAGCCTTGTACGTGGTGATCATTCAGTGCGCCCCTGATTTGTAGTTATTGGGGTGGCGATGCGGTCCGCTCAGGCTTTTGGCGGATTGTTCCGGGCATCGTAGCGACCTCGGTTTTTCAGGCAAGGCAGGGTCGCTTTTTCTTTTTCTAAGCGGCCTGAAAGCGGACCAAAAGTCAATCGCCGGATGATTGCTCATTTGCTCGAAGGGGCCGGGGGCGATTGATCAAATGATCAATTTGCCGCTGCCGAGGTCTTGTCCGGCAGCCGCTCTTGAACCCTGCAAGGTGGTCGGTGCGTGCGTTTAACTGTTTGTTTTTAAACAAATAAAAAATCAATTTCGAACGATTTTTCGTCGCTGGCACCCTTGTTGCTCCGTACCCCGACCATAACAAGGGAGTACCCGAGCATGGGCCAACCTGGCAGCACCTTCGATCAGATGCCGCGCTACATCCGTGTACGCAGCGAGCCTGACGCCACCTTCGTCGAATTCGATTTCGCCATCGGCTATCCCGACCTGTTCGTCGAGTTGGTGCTGCCGCGTCAGGCGTTCCGGCAGTTTTGCGAAAACAACCGCGTGCAGCACATGGACGCCCGGATGTCCGAGGCCCTCGACGCCGATGCGCAGAAGTGGCGTTACGGCGAAACCCGCGACGCTGATCAGGTCGCCGCCCACCCAACACAACAAAAACCACAGGAGTCCACTCCATGAGTGTCGAGATCAAGACGACGACCGTCGAGACGATCCGCAACACCTTCAGCCACACCCGTCGCCGCTTTGGCGACAAGGTGGCCAGCCGTTAGTTATCAGGAAGCCAGTTTCGACCTGGAGTCGGCGACCAATTTCCATTACCGGCCGCTGTGGCAGCCAGACAAATTGCTCAACGACGCCACCCGCACTGCGGTGGTCATGGCCGACTGGTACGCCGTCAGCGACCCGCGCCAGTACTACTACGGCGCCTACGTCCAGGCCCGGGCCAAGATGCAGGAAAACGCCGAGCACGATTACGCGTTCTGCGAAAAGCGCGACATGCTCGCCGGCCTGTCCAGCACCGATGTCCAGCTGATCAGCAAGCTGTTGTTGCCGCTGCGCCACGCCGAGATGGGCGCCAACATGAACAACAGCAACATCGCCGCCGATGGTTTTGGCACCAGCGTGACGCAGATGCACATGTTCCAGGCCATGGACCGCCTGGGCATCGCCCAGTACCTGTCGCGCATCGGCCTGATGCTCGACGACGGCGATGTCCAGTTGCTGGCCCAGGCCAAGCAGCAATGGCTGAACGACCCGGCATGGCAGGGCATGCGCCGCTACGTCGAGGACACCCTGGTGGTGCGCGACTGGTTCGAATTGACCGTGGCGCAAAACCTGGTCAGCGACGGCCTGGTGTACCCGCTGCTGTTCCACAAACTCGACGAACAACTGACGGCCAACGGCGCCGGCCAGGTCGGCATGCTGACCGAATTCATGCGCCTGTGGTTCGCCGAAAGCCAGCGCTGGGTCGATGCCCTGCTCAAGACCGTGGTCAACGAAAGCGCCGCCAACAAGGCACTGGTGCAAGGCTGGATCGATCACTGGAGCCATCGCTCGGTCGAGGCGCTGCAAGCGCTGGCGGCCCTGGGCCTCGATCAATCGGCACTGGATGCGGTGTGCAGCGAATTCGACTCGCGCCTGAAAAAGCTCGGCCTGACAGGAGCCCAAGCATGACTTCCCTCGTTTACATGAACCTGCAGGACACCGACTACGCGCGCTCGATCGTCGACGCCATCGTCCAGGACAACCCCCATGCCGAGATCCAGCACCAGCCTTCGATGATCCGCATTGAAGCCCAGGGCCGGCTGGATATCCGCCGCGAGACGGTCGAGGCGCTGACCGGCAGCGTCTGGGACATCCAGGAAATGCTGATGTACGTGATCACCCTGGGCGGCAACGTCGTGGAAGAGGACGACAGTTTTTCCCTGTACTGGAACAACTGATCCATCGCCGACAGCCGTTTGATCCATCACAAGAATTCGGGAGTGCCATCATGGCCGTGAAAAAACGCCTTAATGCCAAAGAAAAATACCGCTGCATGACCCGTGACCTGGACTGGGAGCCGAGCTACCAGACCCACGAGGACATCTACCCCCATGAGCGTTTCGAAGGAATCAAGATCACCGACTGGGACAAGTGGGAGGACCCGTTCCGCCTGACCATGGACACCTACTGGAAGTACCAGGCCGAGAAAGAGAAAAAGCTCTACGCGATCTTCGATGCGTTCTCGCAAAACAACGGCCATACCACGCTGTCGGACGCCCGTTACGTCAACGCGCTGAAGCTGTTCCTGTCCGGTGTCACGCCGCTGGAATACCAGGCCTATCAAGGTTTCGCCCGGGTCGGGCGGCAGTTCAGCGGCGCCGGTGCACGAATCGCCTGCCAGATGCAGGCCATCGACGAACTGCGCCACGTGCAGACCCAGATCCACGCCATGAGCCACTACAACAAGCACTTCAACGGCCTGCATGACTTTGCGCACATGCACGACCGCGTGTGGTTCCTCTCGGTGCCCAAGTCGTTCTTCGAAGATGCACGCACCGCCGGGCCGTTCGAGTTCCTCACGGCGATTTCGTTTTCGTTCGAGTACGTGCTGACCAACCTGCTGTTCGTGCCGTTCATGTCCGGCGCGGCGTTCAACGGCGACATGGCCACCGTGACCTTCGGCTTCTCCGCACAGTCCGACGAAGCCCGGCACATGACCCTGGGCCTGGAAGTGATCAAGTTCCTGCTCGAGCAACACGAAGACAACGTGCCGATCATCCAGCGCTGGATCGACAAGTGGTTCTGGCGCGGCTACCGCCTGCTGACACTGGTGGGGATGATGATGGACTACATGCTGCCGAACAAAGTCATGTCCTGGTCCGAAGCCTGGGGCGTGTATTTCGAAGAGGCCGGCGGTGCGCTGTTCAAGGACCTGGAGCGCTACGGCATCCGCCCACCCAAGCACGTCGAAGAGGCCAACATCGCCAAGGATCACGTCAGCCATCAGGCCTGGTCGATCTTCTATCAATACAGCCAGGCGACCAACTTCCACACCTGGATGCCGACCGACGAGGAACTGGACTGGCTTTCGGAAAAGTACCCGGACACCTTCGACAAGATCTATCGCCCACGCTTCGAACACTGGCGTGCGCTGCAGGAGAAGGGCGAGCGTTTCTACAACCCGACCTTGCCGATGCTCTGCCAGATCTGCCAGATCCCGCTGTCGTTCGGCGAGCCGGATGACCAGACCACCCTCAGCCATCGCAGCGCCGAGCACGAAGGCGAGCGCTATCACTTTTGCTCCCAGGGTTGCTGCGACATCTTCGAATACGAGCCGACCAAGTACATCCAGGCCTGGTTGCCGGTGCATCAGATTCTGCAGGGCAACTGCGGTGGCGCGGACGTCGAATCGGTGGTGCGCGATTACTACAACATCAATCCCGGCCAGGACAACTTCGAATACCTGGGTTCCACCGAGCATCGGCGCTGGCAGGACTGGCACCCGAACGATCGCAACAGCGCCCCGGCGGCACCGGTCGACCCGGACCTGCTCAAGGCCAGCTGACGCCGCTTACTCCTGTGGGAGCGAGCCTGCTCGCGAATGCGATTTCACATTCGACATTGCGTGGCTGACACACCGCCTTCGCGAGCAAGCCCGCTCCCACCAATCAACCGACAATAAGAAGGACAAGATCATGCCTGTGACTGCCATCGGCGCCTACGACGCCCAAGCCCTGGATCGCCAGGAAAATTTCCATGGCCTGCAACTGGTGTACCTGTGCTGGGAAAGACACCTGATGTTCTGTGCGCCGTTTACCTTTCCGCTGCCCCCGGCGATGCCGTTCAGCGACTTCATCGAGCAGGTGGTCAAGCCCTCGATTTCCCGGCACCCGGATGCGCCTCGGGTCGATTTCGCCCAAGCCCTTTGGCGCCTCAACGATCAGCCATTCACGCCGGACCCTGGCGCGAGCCTGATCGCCAATGGCATCGACCACAAGAGCCTGCTGCACCTCGATACCCCTGGCTTGAACGGCATTGCCGGCAGCTTCAACTGAGGACACGGTGATGAGCTACCAAGTAACCATCGAACCCACTGGCGAGCAGATCGAAGTGGAAGAGGGCCAGACCATCCTGCAGGCCGCGTTGCGTCAGGGCGTCTGGTTGCCGTTTGCCTGCGGTCATGGCACCTGCGCCACTTGCAAGGTCCAGGTGCTGGAAGGCGAGGCGGACCTCGGCGCGGCCTCGTCTTTTGCGCTGATGGATATGGAGCGCGATGAGGGCAAGGTGCTGGCGTGCTGTGCGATTCCGCAGAGCGACATGGTGATCGAGGCCGATATCGATGCCGACCCGGATTTCCTCGGGCATCCGGTCGAGGACTACCGCGCAGTGGTCAGCGCGCTGGTGGACCTGTCACCGACCATCAAGGGCGTGCACCTCAAGCTTGACCGGCCCATGGCCTTTCAGGCGGGGCAGTACATCAACCTGCAATTGCCCGGCATCGAAGGCGCGCGGGCCTTTTCCCTGGCCAATCCACCGAGCCGTGCCGATGAAGTTGAACTCCATATACGGCGGGTCGACGGCGGCCTGGCCACGGGCAAGATTCACGACGACTTGAAGGTCGGCGATACGGTGGATCTGTCCGGACCTTACGGCCAGTTTTTTGTGCGCACCTCGCAAAGCGGCGACCTGATCTTCATCGCCGGCGGCTCCGGTTTATCGAGCCCGCAGTCGATGATTCTCGACCTGCTGGAAGCCGGCGATAGCCGCCAGATCGTACTGTTCCAGGGCGCGCGCAACCGCACCGAACTCTACAACCGCGAACTGTTCGAGGCGCTGGCCCGGGAGCACGCCAACTTCACCTATGTGCCGGCGCTCAGCCAGGCGGACGAGGACTCCGACTGGACGGGGTTCAAGGGCTACGTGCATGACGCCGCGAAGCAGCATTTCGATGGGCGCTTCAGCAGCCGCAAGGCTTACCTGTGCGGGCCGCCGGTGATGATCGACTCGGCCATCACCTGCCTGATGCAGGGGCGGTTGTTCGAACGCGACATCTTCATGGAGCGCTTCTACAGCGCCGCCGACGGCAGTGAGCAAACCCAGCGTTCGGCTTTGTTCAACCGCATTTAAGACAGCCCCCACGATCCACAGTGGGAGCGAGCTTGCTCGCTCCAGCCAGCAATGGAACCTGCCTTCTCGACACCCTACGAGCGGGCAGGGCGTGCCCGACCGATAACAACAATAAAGGTTGAAACGAATGACTCGCAGAACAAACAAACTGCTCGTGATCTCCACCCTTGCCAGCGTCAGCGCGGCGCTCTCTGTCCCGGTGCACGCCACCGAAGGCGGAGGAACGTCCTACCCCTTGGGCGCGGAAAACTACATGTCCGGGGCGATGCCGCCACCGGGTTTCTACGGGCAACTTTTCGTCAATCACTATGAGGCCGACAACCTGCGCGGCAACGACGGCAAGAAACTCCCGGTGGATTTTCGCGTACGCGCCAACGCCATCACGCCACGGCTGATCTGGGTCAGCGACTACACCCTGTTCGGCGCCAGCGTGGCGCTGCACGCGATCGTCCCGCTGGTGGACCTCAAGGTCGAACTCAACGGTCAGTCGCAAAGCAAACAAGGCCTGGGGGACGTGATCTTCGGACCGGCACTGGGCTTTCACCACAGCGAGAAATTCCACAGCATCCTCGCCCTGGACATGATCGCCCCCACCGGGCGCTACGACCGGGGTGACCTGGCCAACACCGGGCGTAACTACTGGGTGATTGAACCGGTCTACGCCATGTCCTACGTCGACCCGAGCGGGCTCAACCTCGACGCCAAGGTGATGTACGACTTCAACCGCGAGAACCCGGCGACCAACTACCGTTCGGGGCAGGAGTTTCACGTCGACTATGCCGTGGGCTGGGGCCTGGGTAATGGCTGGGTGTTGGGTGTCGGTGGCTACTACTACCGGCAGACCACCGATGACCGTCAGAACGGCGAGACGATCAAAGACAACAAGGGCCGGGCGCTGGCCATCGGGCCGTCGATCAAATACACCAGCAAGGAGGGCTGGTTTGTCACCGGGAAGTGGGAGCAGGAAACCGAAGTGCGCAACCGGGCGCAGGGCAATGCGTACTGGATGAAGCTGACCGTGCCGTTCTGACAGGGTACAACTCTGTGGGAGCGAGCCTGCTCGCGATGACGGATGTATGGCCGACAGGCATCATCGACTGACATTACGCCATCGCGAGCAGGCTCGCTCCCACCCTTTATTTTTCTGCGGACAGCGGCGGCGTGCGTGGCGGGATCAGGCGCTTGGACCCGGTCGACTCGAACGCCGAAGCAAAACGCAGCAGGGCCGAATCGTCATAGGCGCGACCGGCGAAGGTCAGGCCGACCGGCATGCCGATGTCGGGCATCACACCCATCGGTACGGTGACCGTCGGCACGCCCAGGTGGCGGATGGCGAGGTTGCCGTTGGCCACCCAGATGCCGTTGCTCCAGGCGATATCCGCCGACTGCGGGTCGACATCGGCATTGGCCGGCGCCACATCGGCGACGGTCGGGAACAGCACCGCGTCGAGCCCCAGGCGATCCATCCATTCTTCGAGGTCGATGCGTCGGGTCTGTTCAAGACCACGCAGGCCGTCAGGCACGGTGCTGATCTGGCCCCACGGCGTAATGCCGCGCTCGGCCATCTTCACGTATTCGTCCATGCCGGCGGCCAGGTCGCCCTCGCGGTTGGGCAGCGTGCCCGGGTCGTGCGGGAAAATCAGCGGCCCGTCGACGTCGACCAGGCGGTTGAGTTTCGGGTCGCCGTTGGCTTGCAGGAAATCATCGAAGGCCCAGGCCGTCAGGTCCCACAGTTCGTGGTGCAGGAACTCTTTGGAGACGATGCCGCGGTTGAACACGGTCGGCGCACCGGGACGATCACCTTCGCAATTGGAAACCAGCGGGAAATCCACTTCGAGCACTTCGGCACCAGCGGCTTCCAGGGCCTTGCGCGCTTGCTGCCACAGCCCGATGACCGAGTCACGGGTGATGATGCGTTGCCCGGTCGGCCCGCCGATACCCGGTGCATCGCTGGTGCCGGCTTCGGCATCGGCGTTGATGTACATGCGCGGCACACCGAAACGCTTGCCCGCCAGCGAATCGGACTTTACGGCAAGCTCCAGATAGGAAGCCGGACGCACCGAGGCAACGCTCGGAATCGGCACCCAGGGTTGCAGGCGCCACAGATCGCCACGGGTGTCGGGATCTTGCGCCACCACCACGTCGAGGACCTCAAGCAGGTCGGCCATGGTTCTGGCGAACGGCACGACCACGTCCATGGTCGGCGTCAACGGCCAGTTGCCGCGCACCGAAATCACCCCGCGTGAAGGGGTATAGGCGCACAAACCGTTGTTCGACGCCGGGCCACGGCCACTCGACCAGGTTTCTTCGGCAAGGCCGAAGGCGGCGAAGCTGGCAGCGGTGGCCGTGCCGGCGCCGTTCGACGAACCGGAGGCGAAAGGGGCGGTGAGGTAGTCGGCGTTGTACGGGCTCTCGGCACGGCCATAGACGCCACGCTGCATGCCGCCATTGGCCATCGGTGGCATGTTGGTCTTGCCCAGGCAGATCGCCCCGGCGGCACGCAGACGCTCGATGGTAAACGCGTCGCGATAGGCAATCAGGTCCTTGAAGGCCGGGCTGCCCGAAGCCGCCGTGAGTCCCTTGACCAGATAACTGTCCTTGGCCGTGTAGGGAATGCCATCGAGCGGACCCAACGTCTGGCCCTTGGCCCGACGGGCATCGGAGGCCTGCGCTTCAGCGAGCGCTTCAGGGTTGCGCACCACCACCGCATTGAGGGCGGTGGGCGTGTCGGTGCCATCGTACGCATCGATCCGCGCGAGATAGGCCTGGACCAGCTCAACCGCCGTGGTCTGGCCGGACTCCAGCGCAGCACGCAGTCGGGCGATGGAAACTTCAGTGACCTCAATCATGCTGCCACCGCCGCTTGCTGACGGGCGACTCGGTAATGGCGGCCATCACACAAGGTCTTGGACACAGCGACATCGCTTTTCTGAAAATGGGTGTTCATATCGGTTCTCGTTGCACGGCGTTCCGCGACGCGGGCTGTTTTTATGGCTGAGCGCTGTATTTTGCACCAAGTCGGGGGGAGGGCAATCGCTATCGCTCCGGACTCGGCAACGTCTGGGGATGACCAGGTATCAGGCAAAAAAAAGCTGCCTTGGGAGGCAGCAGAAAAAACAGCACGCATTATGGGGTCGAGCGTGGGTGGAGCAGCGCCTAGTACACCTGAGGCACGATGATTTCCGGCGGCGTGGGATTGCGCGAGTAGTCTTCCTGGCGCACGCGTTCAGGCAGTTCGATGGCCGGCATTTCCACTTCTTCATAGGGCATTTGCCCGAGCAGGTGGTGGATGCAGTTGAGTCGGGCCTTTTTCTTGTCGTCGGCTTGCACCACCCACCAGGGCGCTTCGGCGATGTGGGTGCGTTCGAGCATGATTTCCTTGGCCTTGGTGTAGGCCTCCCAGCGCCGGCGGGATTCCAGGTCCATGGGGCTGAGTTTCCATTGCTTGAGCGGGTCGTGAATGCGGCTGAGAAAGCGCAGGTGCTGTTCCTGATCGGAGATCGAGAACCAGTATTTGATCAGCTGGATCCCGGAGCGGGCGAGCATGCGCTCGAACTCCGGCACGGTGCGGAAGAACTCTTCGTACTGGTCGGCGTTGCAGAACCCCATGACCTGTTCAACCCCGGCGCGGTTGTACCAGCTGCGGTCGAACAGGACGATTTCACCCGCGGCCGGCAGGTGTGAGACGTAACGCTGAAAGTACCACTGGGTGCGTTCGCGGTCGTTGGGGGCGGGCAGGGCGGCCACCCGGCACACGCGAGGATTGAGTCGCTGGGTAATGCGCTTGATCACGCCCCCTTTGCCGGCGGCGTCGCGGCCTTCGAACAGGATCACCACCTTGTGGCCGGTTTTCACGACCCAGCTCTGTAACTTCACCAGTTCGCCCTGCAGGCGGAACAGCTCGCTGAAATAGCGTCGCCGCTCTTGCTTTTCGGGGGTGTCGCTGAGGTGATCGTCAAACAGCGCATTGAGGTCGTGTCCGTCCTCCATCAGTTCCAGTTCCAGTTCTTCGTCACTGTGATCGAGCAGCTCGCGATGAATGCGTTGCATCAAGGTGTCGTTGGTCAAAAGCATGATGGGAACTCCCGACGAAGGTGGAAGTGCCGATGCTAGCCCTGGGGATGTGACGGCCTGGTGACGACGGGATTCAGCAGAAAATAATCCCGGTGTCATCTGACTGTCACCGAGCCCGTGGCAACATCTTCGCACTCCGCGTTGAGCGGCCCACGGGCTGTCGAATTTGCCAGGGAACCCCCACCATGAAAGGCGATGCCTCACTCTTTGCCGCTATTGATCTGGGCTCCAATGCGTTTCGCCTGATGATCGGCCAGTCGGTCACGCGCAATCAGCAATTGATGATCCAGGAAGTGAAAACCCTGCGCGAGCCCGTTCGTTTGGCCGAGGGTTTCCAGGGCGGCGCGCTCGACGAACTGGCGCTGGACCGAGGCTGGCAGGCGCTCGCGCGCTTCGGCAAAAAACTGCGTGGCTTCGAGGCCGGGCGAGTGCGGGCGGTGGCGACCAGCGCGGTTCGCCAAGCCGACAACGCCCCCTTGTTTCTGGCCAGCGCAGAGCGGCACCTCGGGTTTCGCATTGATGTCATTTCCGGGCACGAAGAGGCCCAGCTGGTGTACGCCGGCGTCGCCCATACCCTTCCTGATACCCAGCGCATGCGCCTGGTGGTGGATATCGGCGGCGGTTCGACCGAACTGATCCTGGGTCAGGGCGCACAGCCATTACTCACCGAGAGCGTTGCCGTTGGCAGCGGCACCGTGGGCGCGCGTTACTTTCCGGGAGGCGCGATCAGCGCACGGGCGTTGCTGGAAGCCGAGCGTGTCGCCACCCTGCAATTCGAAAGGGTGGCGCGCCGTTACCGTGCCAAGGGTTGGCAGCAGGTCATCGGCTCTTCAGGCACGGCACGGATGCTGGCCAAAGTGCTCAAGGCCAACGGACTGAACGACGACGGTCAAAGCGGCGTGACCTATGGCGGTCTCTTGCGCCTGTCGTTGCGCCTGCTGGAAGTCGGGCATGTCAAGCAGCTCAAGCTGGCGGGTTTACAGGCTCATCGTTTGAGCATCCTGCCGGGTGGTCTGGTGGTCATGCTGGCGGCGTTCAAGGTGTTTGGTGTCTCACACATGACGCCGTCCGAGCCAGGGTTGAGGTTTGGTGTGCTGCATGGGCTGATGTCCAGACACTGATCACCTCGATCCCCTGTGGGAGCCGGCCTGTCGGGTCGCCGCATCGCAGCGATGGTCGTTTCGGATAAACGCGGCGTACTTGAGACCATCGCCAGCAGGCTGGCTCCTACAGGGGTTGAGGATGCTCACATATTTGTGGCGCGATACAGCTTGCCAGCGATGGCCGTTAACGATGACTCGAATTACCCGGATAAACGCGGCGTACTTGAGTCCATCGCCAGCAGGCTGGCTCCTACAGGGGTTGAGGATGCTCACATATTTGTGGCGCGATACAGCTTGCCAGCGATGGTCGTTAACGATGACTCGCATGACCTGGATAACGCGGCGTACTTGGGTCCATCGCCAGCAGGCTGGCTCCTACAGGGGTTGAGGATGCTCACATATTTGTGGCGCGACACAGATCAACTGTAGGAGCCGGCTCGCCAGCGATGGTCGTTAACGATGACTCGCATGATCTGGATAAACGCGGCGTACTTGAGACCATCGCCAGCAGGCTGGCTCCTACACGTAACACAACCCCACCCACCCATACAGGCGTGCCCTCAAAGATGATCGGCATCGATCACGGCCCTGGCGAACGCTTGCGGATCTTCCTGCGGCAGGTTGTGGCCGATGCCGCCGTTGATCAGGCGGAACTCGTACTTGCCGGTAAAGCGCTTGGCGTAATCCTCGGGGGCAGGGTGGGGCGCGCCGTTGGCATCGCCTTCCAGGGTGATGGTCGGCACGCCGATGGACGGCGCGGTGGCCAGCTTCTGCTCCAGGGCTTCGTAGCGGGATTCGCCTTGAACCAGCCCCAGGCGCCAGCGGTAGTTGAATACGGTGATGTCGACATGGTCCGGGTTTTCCAGCGCCTTGGCGCTGCGGTCGAACGTGGCGTCGTCAAACGCCCATTTCGGCGACGCCGTTTGCCAGATCAACTTGGCGAAATCGTGGGTGTTTTTCTCGTAACCGGCACGACCGCGATCAGTGGTGAAGTAAAACTGGTACCACCACTGCAATTCAGCCTTGGGCGGTAGCGGGTTCTTGCCGGCCGCCTGGTTGCCGATCAGATAGCCACTGACCGACACCAATGCCTTGACCCGTTCCGGCCACAGCGCCGAGACGATGTCGGCCGAGCGCGCGCCCCAATCATAGCCACCGAGCACGGCTTGCTTGATCTTCAGCGCATCCATGAAGTCGATGACGTCGCTGGCCAGCGCGGCCGGTTGACCATTGCGCAGGGTTTTATCGGACAGGAAATGCGTATCGCCATAGCCCCGTGCATAGGGCATCAGCACGCGGTAACCCTTGGCGGCCAGCAAAGGGGCGACCGCGTCGTAGCTGTGAATGTCGTATGGCCAGCCGTGCAGGAGAATCACCACCGGTCCGTCGGCCGGGCCCGTTTCGGCATACGCAACGTTCAGCAGCCCGGCGTTGACATGCTTGAGCGGGCCGAACGGCGAGGGCGCGGCGTAGGTGGCACTGGCATCGGTCGCGGCTGGCTGAGCGGCGACGCTCGACTGCGCGTGGGCCGTGCCGAGCACGCCGAACAGGCTGAGGGCGAGGAGCGACGCGCCGACCAGGTGACGGCGGGTCTTCCCGTTTTCGTGGTTTCGCAGTGCCATCGTCATGTGGATGTCTCCGTTGCAAGCCGTTGGTCAGGGGTTCTGGATGATCCCCTTCAAACCTTGCCTGCATTTGAGCGCGGCGATGTATCTGGCCTGTGTCGGTGGGCAGGCCAGATGCAAGCGGATGTATCGCGATGTCACCCGGATACACTGTGATACATCATTGCGCACCCGGTCATTCTGTCTGGAATGGCAAAAAACACCGTCGAGGGTGTTGCGTTTAACCTTGTTTAATAATAACTGGCTGTTTTCAAACAAATATTTTCTGTTTGGGCTTCACAGGTGCAAAGAAAGTTGATAAATTTCCGCCCACTCTCGCACAGGGCCTCACGGGCCTTTAAGTTGCAGATACAGGGGCGTCGCCAAGCGGTAAGGCAGCAGGTTTTGATCCTGCCATGCGTTGGTTCGAATCCAGCCGCCCCTGCCATATTCCTGATGCTCATCCAGGTACAACTCAGTCAGCAGCCAAGGCGCGAGTTGAGGATGATCATGAAAAAACGCCAGTCCGAATCGGTCTGGCGTTTTTTTTGTCCGCGACAAAACCCTCCTCTGGCCATCCTTCGTTTCCCTGCGGCCACCGATAATGGCCATTACGATCCCCTTTTGGCCAATGCCACGCTATGAAGCGTCCAGCCTGTCAGCAAGAATCGGAGCCAGGCTGCCGACCCGGCGCCCCTCGAATCCATAACCAGAATCTTTGATCTTCCTTGCCCTTGGCTATTTGCGGGCCACTGCCGTCTCAAAACATAAAAACCAGAGCTGACATTGGGGAACTGATCCATGGACACTATGAAACGCATTTTGGGCGCCACGGTTTGTGGGCTGACGTTGCTGGCCAGCGCCGTGCACGCCGAACAGCGCGAGTTGAGGGTGTACAACTGGGCGGACTACATCCTGCCGTCCGTGCCCAAGGACTTCGCCGCGCAAAGCGGCATCAAAGTCACCTGGGACACCTTCGACACCAACGAGTCCCTGGAAGCCAAGCTGCTGACCGGCAACTCCGGGTACGACCTGGTGGTGCCGTCGAACCAGTTCATCGAAACCCAGATCAAGGCCGGGGTGTTCCAGAAGCTGGACAAGTCCAAGCTGCCCAACTGGAGCCATCAGGACCCGGCGTTGCTCAAGCTGTTGGACAAGAACGACCCCGGCAACCAGTACGGCGTGCCCTACATGTACGGCACCGTACTGATCGGTTTCAACCCGGCCAAGGTCAAGGCCGCGTTGGGTGAGAACGCGCCGGTGGACAGTTGGGATCTGGTGTTCAAGCCCGAGAACATGAAAAAGCTCAAGTCCTGCGGCGTGGCGATGCTCGACTCGCCGTCGGAAATCCTGCCCCTGGCCCTGCATTACCTGGGGCTGGACCCGAACAGCCAGAACCCGGACGACTACGAAAAAGCCAAGGCCCTCATGTTGAAGATCCGGCCTTACGTCACCTACTTCAACTCCGCCAAGTACATGACCGACATCGCCAACGGTGACATTTGCGTGGCCATCGGTTACTCCGGCAGCTTCTACCAGTTCGGTAATCGTGCCAAGGAGGCGGGCAACGGCGTGGTCGTCGATTGGCGCTTGCCGAAGGAGGGCGCGCCGATCTGGTTCGATACCTTCGCCATTCCTAAAAGCGCGAAGAACGTCGAGGAAGCCCACGAATTTCTCAACACCTTGCTGGACCCGAAAGTCATCGCCCCGATCAGCGACTTCCTCGGCTATCCAAATGCCAACAAGGATTCGATTGCCCTGATCAACAAGGACATCACCGGCAACCCCAACCTGACGCCCACCTCCGAAGCCCTGAAAACCCTGTACGTCTTGCAACCTCTGTCGCAAAAGCTTGAGCGGGTGCGCACTCGGGTCTGGACCAGCATCAAGTCGGACAAGTAGCCGAGCCACGGTGGGAGCGAGCCGGCGCGCTCCCTCATTTACCTGCCGGCGTGGGGCGTTCGAGTCCGGTGATTGGGGTGTTTTTGCGAGGCGTCAGCGCGGAAACAGCAAGGTCACCGCCGCGCGAAAGCCCCAGCCTTGAGCCCCGTCTTCCGGACTGTCGAGCCAATAACGTGGCCCGGCCTGGATCGTCAGCGGCTGGCCACCGATTCTCAGCAGTTGAGTGACGGTCAAGTTGATCGGCACCGACCATTGCCGGGTTTGCCAGTCGTAGGTCGACTCGGTGTTGACCCCGTACGTGGTGTAGGTCTGGGTGGTGTATGAAAGGAACGGCTGGAGGAAGGTCTGGTTGACCTTGTCCTTGTTATCCGGCGGACTGTCTTCCAGGCCCCAGATATGGTTGGCGAGAATGCCACGGGTCCAGCCATTCGATTGTTTGAGCGCGACCGCTGTCGGCCCGAGGCCCCATTGCTTGCTGCTCAGCAGCTTGTCGCTGCCGGTGGGAATCAGCAGCGCAGGGCCCACACCGAGTATCCAGCCGCTGTCGGTGGGTTTCTTCGGCGAAAAGAAAAAGCTCTGGGTCACATCACCGATACCTGACTGGTCTGCCGCGCCATTGGGTGCCAGGCCATGCTGGTCGATGACCGGCAGGATTGTGCGCGAGATCAGGTTCCAGTCGTCATTCAGACTGAACGGCAGCACCGGCTGAATATTGGTGACACTGTGCATGCCGTCGCCCGTGGGCCCCAGCTTCTGATCCCAGTTGTATTGCACGGGCAGGCTGTACATCGCCGCGACCGGGTTGAGTGCCTGTTTGGCCAGCTCTGCCGAATCGTCAGCCAGGCTCAAGCCACTGTGCGTCGAGGCCACCAGGGTCCAGAACAGCGTGAGTTGTACTCGTGACATGTTCATTCCTTGTTGGCAATTATCCGGGTGAGCCTTGCACAAGCCTTTTTGGCCGCCTGAAGCCGCCGCCTGTCGCTTGCGACCGTTCAACCCTGGAACGTGCAGACTGCATCCGAGAACACCACCCGCCCGAACTGCGCGTTGGCATCGAGGGGGGTGATGGCCAGCAATTGGTCCAGGCGAATCTCCTGTTGACCGTCGTCCGTTTCGAGGAGGATGAACTCTTCCTTCTCGCTCGAGGTGCGCGTGGTCAGCGCCCTGGCGACCAGGCGTGCGCCGTCCTTCAACTCGATATCCAGTCGATAACCGCGCATGCAGGCGATTTCCAGATAGTCATAGAGGTCGCAACTCATGGGCTGGTATTCGTTCATGTCGATTCTCCTGGCAACGTTGCGGTTCGATTGAGCATAGACAGGGTGAGTCAGTAACGATAACGCGTGTGGTCTGGATAAACGCGGCGTACTGGAGTCCATCGCCAGCAGGCTGGCTCTTACAGGACTGTGCCGTGAGATAGACTCAACCCGGGTCTTCTGAACGCAGGAGTGATACGTGTGGCAGGATGGCAATGGACTCGCTGATCACCGCCGCAGCGCAGGCGCTGGCGGCGGGTGACCCGCTCGGCGCGCTGAACCGGGTGGCGTTGCGTGAGGATGCGCCGGCGCTGGCGCTGCGCGGTATCGCCATGGCGCAACTGGGCGATCTGGCGCGGGCCAAGGCACTGGTGCGCAGGGCGGCGCGGGCCTTCGGGCCGAAAGAGGCGGTGGCGCGGGCGCGCTGTGTGGTCGCTGAAGCCGAGATCGCCCTGGCCTCGCGGGAGCTTGGCTGGCCGGTGAAGGCGCTCGACGCCGCGCGGGTCACGCTGGTGGCTCACGGTGATTCCGTCAACGCGGCCCATGCGCGCTATCTGCAGATCCGCCGCTTGCTGCTGATCGGGCAGCTCGACGAGGCGCAGGCATTGCTCGCCGACCTCGATCCGGCCATCCTGCCTCCCGCGCTACGGGCCACCCATGAACTGGTGGTGGCGGGGATTGCGATGCGGCGTCTGCATTCCCAAGCCGCACGGTCGGCGCTCGTCAGGGCAGAACTCGCCGCCCGCCAGTCCGGCATTCCTGCGCTGTACGCGGAAGTGGAAAGCGCGACGCTGATTCTGAGCAGTCCTGCCGCGTGCTTGATCGCCCAGGGCGAAGTACGCCCCCTGTTGCTCGACGAAGTGCAAGCGCTGCTGGCTTCGACGTCGCTGGTCGTGGACGCTTGCCGCTCTGTCGTGCGCGGTGCGGACATGTCGGTTTCCCTGGCCACGCGCCCGATCCTCTTCACCCTGGTACGAACCCTCGCCGAAGCCTGGCCGGCTGACGTGTCGCGGGAAACACTGATCGCCAAGGCCTTTCGCCTGAAGCTCAGCGATGAATCCCATCGCGCCCGATTGCGCGTGGAAATCGGGCGCCTGCGCGCGGCACTCAAACCCCTGGCCAGCGTGACCGCCAGCAAACGCGGATTTGCCCTGGTCCCCCAGGTTTCCACCGATGTGGTGTTGCTCGTGCCACCGGTCGAAGCGAAGCATGCGGCGGTGTTTGCCTTGCTCGCCGACGGTGAGGCCTGGTCGAGCTCGGCCCTGGCATTGGCGCTGGGCAACAGTCAGCGCAGTGTGCAAAGGGCACTCGACACACTGGCCATGGCAGGCAAAGTGCAGTCGTTTGGTCACGGCCGGGCACGACGCTGGATGACCCCGCCGGTGCCCGGTTTCGCGACGACCTTGTTACTCCCCGGTCCGCTGCCCGGTGGCTAGGATGAACGCCACAACCCCTAGCGAGGAACACCCTCATGAAACAGTCAGCCGCCGAAATCCTCCGTGAATATGGTCCTTTTGCCGATGTCGACAAGGTGCATGGCCTGACCTGGGACGGTCAGCAGGTATGGTTTGCCAGCGGAGAAAAAATCAACGCCCTCGACCCCGACACGGGCAAGACCCTGCGCTCGATCGACGTTGCCGCCCACGCCGGCACCGCCTTCGACGGTGAGCACCTGTTCCAGATTGCCGAAGACCGCATCCAGAAAATCGACCCGCGCACCGGCCGGATACTCAGCACCATCCCGGCCCCCGGTGGTGGCAACGACTCGGGCCTGACCTGGGCCGAAGGCACGTTGTGGGTGGGGCAGTATCAGGCGCGGAAAATCCACCAGATCGACCCCGAGAACGGCGCGATTCTGCGCACCATCGAGTCCAACCGATTCGTCACTGGCGTGACCTGGGTTGAAGGCGACCTGTGGCACGGCACCTGGGAAGCCGAAGAGAGCGAACTGCGCCGCATCGATCCGCACTCGGGGGAGGTCCTCGAAAGCCTGAAGATGCCGGCCGGTATCGGCGTGTCGGGGCTGGAGTCCGATGGTGGCGCGCGGTTCTTTTGCGGCGGAGGCATGAGCGGGAAGGTGAGGGTGGTGCGCCGGCCTTCATGATGCTCGAGTCTGCTCCGGGTCAGGGCAATCGTGGGTGTGAGTCTGCTGTTTCGTACCCACTCGTCCTCGGACGGTGAATAGTCCTCGAGCGTCTGGGCGCCAGCGAATGAATGGGTGTTTAAAGGCGTCCTGCCTTTTGTGCTTCTTCCGACATTGTTCCAGGAGATTTCCCGCCGAAGCGCCGGAGCCGTCCGGTTTTTGTGGTGAGGGTGATTGATTGGAGTGTTCGAGACTAACGGAGAATTGACGCCTGAATGCTGGCTAATTAGCATTAGGCCACTATTGCGCCATCACTTACCGTTTCGAGGGATCGAACATGCAACCACCCGCCCTTGTGGCGAGGTTGGGCCTGGCTTTGCTATGCCTTTCTCCACTCAATACCGTCCATGCCGCTCCCACTCCCGGTGATACCGACCTGATCCGTGAGCGTCAGGATCGCTTGCTTGAAGAGCAGCGCCGGCGCCTTGATGAGCTCAAGGAGTTGCCGGGCAAGCCCGCCAAGCCGGTTCAACCGGCAGCCCCGGCCGACGCCCGTTGTTTCCCCATCAAGGACATCGAACTCAAGGGTGCCGACAGCCTGTCCGCTGCCGAGCGCGAGCGTTTGCTCAAGCCGTACATCGGCCAGTGCCTGGGCGTTGCGCAGCTCAATGAGCTGCTCAAGGTCATCACCGACCACTACATCGAAAAAGGCCTGGTCACCAGTCGCGCCTACCTGCCGCAGCAGGATCTGTCCGGCGGGCATCTGAAAGTGCTGGTGGTCGAGGGCCGGCTCGAAGGGTTGAAGGGCGCGCAGGGCAGCCAGCTGTCGGAGCGGGAACTGGGGATGGCTTTCCCCGGTAAGCGCGGTGATCTGGTCAATCTGCGGGAAATCGAGCAGATGGTGGATCAACTGAACCGCTTGCCATCGAATCAGGCGCAGATGGAATTGTCCCCAGGCAAGAACGTCGGTGGCAGCGAAGTGTTGGTCAAGAACACCCCGCAGAAGCCGTGGCGTGCCGGGTTGTCCCGCAGCAATGACGGCCAGCGCAGCACCGGTGAGCAGCAATGGGGCACTACCTTTGACTGGGACAGTCCGCTGGGCCTGGCCGATCAACTGATGCTGCGCGGCGGTCACGATGCAATGACCGATCACCAGCACACCTCCAGCAACGCGATGCTCTATTACAACGTGCCTTGGGGCTGGTGGAACTTCAGTTACATCTACAGCCAGAGCGAGTACCGCTCGCAGATCGCTGCCAATGGTTACAACTTCAAGCAGACCGGCGACAGCGAGAACCATCAACTGCGCGCCGAGCGAGTGATCCATCGCGATGCGGTGAGCAAGACCTCGCTCAACGCCGGCTTGTCCTACCTGCGCACCAATAACTTCATCGAAGACAGCAAGCTCAAGCTGAGCAGCAACCGCATCAGCGAAATGCAGTACGGCATCAACCATGGACGTCGGGTCGGCAGCGCTTTTATTAGGTTCTTCACGGAATCCCGGGAAACACAGAAACAAGAACGCCGATTTGATTGATGATGTTCGTGCGAGCAAACACAT
>NZ_JAFEHE010000035.1:0-55783 GCF_016887925.1 Pseudomonas sp. MIL9
TCCGATGCCAGAGGTCTGGCATCGGATTTTCTAGGAAGCCCGGCTTTGACTCAAATGCTTAAGTGAACAGCATTACGGCCCTGTGCCGGGGTTTGTGTTTTTGGGATTTATGGTCGAATCAAAACCCTGTGGGAGCTGGTCTGCCAGCTCCCACAGGGATAGTGTTTCAACTTTTGAAAATTGAGGGTATTTCATGGACTGGCAACCCCACATCACCGTCGCCACCATCGTCGAAGACAACGGCCGCTTCCTGATGGTCGAGGAACTCAAGCACGGACGCGTGGTGCTCAACCAGCCCGCCGGCCACCTCGACCCGAACGAAACCCTGACCGAGGCCGCCGTGCGCGAAACCCTCGAGGAAACCGGCTGGGACGTCGAGCCGACCGGCGTGCTGGGCATTTATCTCTATACCGCTCCCAGCAACGGTGTGACCTACCAACGGGTCTGCTTCATCGCCAAGCCGCTCAAACACCACCCGGACTACCAGCTGGACGACGGCATCGTCGGCGCCAAGTGGTTGACCCGCGACGAATTAATCGAGCAGAGGGACAGCTGGCGCAGCGAGCTGATTATCCGCTGTATCGACGACTATCTGGACGGCAAACAGTTCGGTCTCGAATTGATCCGCCCTTCTCTTTAGCCTTGCGGGCTCCAGCCTGTTAGAATCGCGTCCTTTTTCAAGACACTCATTGAATCCCTATGCGTGATCCAGCCCCTTCTGACACACAAAAGAAGCGCGTCATTGTCGGCATGTCCGGCGGCGTGGACTCTTCCGTTTCCGCCCTCCTGCTGATCGAGCAGGGTTATGAGGTGGAAGGCCTGTTCATGAAGAACTGGGAAGAAGACGATGGAACGGAATACTGCACCGCCATGGATGACCTGGCGGATGCCCAGGCTGTGTGCGACAAGATCGGAATCAAGCTGCACACCGCCAACTTCGCCGCCGAGTACTGGGACAACGTCTTCGAGCACTTCCTGGCCGAATACAAGGCCGGCCGCACGCCGAACCCGGACATCCTGTGCAACCGCGAAATCAAGTTCAAGGCGTTCCTCGACTACGCCATGATGCTGGGCGCCGACCTGATCGCCACCGGCCACTACGTGCGCCGCCGTGACATCGACGGTCGCACCGAATTGCTCAAGGGCCTGGACGCGAACAAGGACCAGAGCTATTTCCTGCACGCCGTCGGCGGCGAACAGATCGCCAAGACCCTGTTTCCGGTCGGCGAGCTGGAAAAGCCGGAAGTACGCGCGATTGCCGAGAAATACGAACTGGCGACCGCGAAGAAAAAGGACTCCACCGGGATCTGCTTTATCGGCGAACGTCGCTTCAGCGACTTCCTCAAGCAGTACCTGCCGGCACAACCGGGCGAGATCAAGACCACCGAAGGTGAAGTCATCGGCCGCCACCATGGCCTGATGTATCACACCATTGGCCAGCGCCAGGGCCTGGGCATCGGCGGATTGAAAGACGCCAGCGACGAGCCGTGGTACGTGCTGGTCAAGGACCTGGAACACAACGAACTGATCGTCGGCCAGGGCAATGACCACCCGTGGTTGTTCTCCCGCGCCCTGCTCGCTTCGGACATCTACTGGGTCAATCCGATCGACCTGAGCGAGCCGCGCAGACTGACCGCCAAGGTCCGCTATCGCCAGAGCGACCAGCCCTGCACCCTGGAAAAAACCACCACCGGTTACCGCGCCACGTTTGACGACCCGCAACGCGCGGTCACTCCGGGCCAGTCCGTGGTGTTCTATGACGGTGAAATCTGCCTGGGTGGCGGAGTGATCGAAGTGGCGGAACCCTGGACCAGCAAGAGCACCGGCAAAGGGCAGCCCCAATGAGCCCGACCCAGGAGCAACTGACGGCACTGGGCGGCGTGTTTCTCGCCGCCGTGCTGGTCGATAAAATTGCCAAGACCGGCCAGACCAACGAGGCCGGCCTGACCTGCATGCTGGGTAGCCTGCTGATCCGCGACCCCAAGGACACCCTGGAAGTCTACGGCGGCGACGATATCAATCTGCGCGAAGGCTATCGCGCCTTGATCGGCGCCCTCGAACGCGATCCGAGCGCCCTGCAGCGCGAACCGCTGCGCTACGCGCTGGCCATGCTCGGCCTTGAGCGCCAACTGGCCAAGCGCAGCGACATGCTGGACATCATCGGCAAACGTCTGCCCCAGATTCAGTCCCAGGTCGAACACTTCGGCCCGGCCCATGAAAACGTGATCGCCGCGTGTGGCGCGCTGTACCAGGACACCCTGAGCACCTTGCGCCAACGCATCCAGGTCCACGGCGACATGCGCAACCTGCAGCAACCGAGTAACGCGTCGAAAATTCGCGCGCTATTGCTGGCCGGCATTCGCTCTGCACGCCTGTGGCGGCAGCTGGGCGGCCATCGCTGGCAGTTGGTGATCAGCCGGCGCAAATTGCTGAAAGAGCTTTATCCCTTGATGCGCGCCAGCTGAGGCGCATCCGCAACACCCTTTTGTAGTCAGTAACGCGTAATACGCTGGTCAGTTGGCAACGGACCGGCGGATTTTTTCATGTATGATACGCGCCCCATTTCGTTGCCCGACTGTCCGAGAACACCCCATGCAGCTCTCTTCGCTCACTGCGGTTTCCCCTGTTGACGGCCGCTACGCCGGCAAAACCCAGGCCCTGCGCCCAATTTTCAGCGAGTACGGCCTGATCCGTGCCCGCGTTCTGGTTGAAGTACGCTGGCTCCAGCGTCTGGCCGCTCACCCTGCCATCAGCGAAGTGCCGGCGTTCTCCGCCGAAGCCAACGCGGTGTTGAACACCCTGGCGGAAAACTTCTCTCTGGAGCACGCCGAGCGCGTCAAAGAGATCGAGCGCACCACCAACCACGACGTAAAAGCCATCGAATACCTGCTCAAAGAGCAAGCGGCCAAGCTGCCGGAACTGGCCAAGGTCAGCGAGTTCATCCACTTTGCCTGCACCAGCGAGGACATCAACAACCTGTCCCACGCCCTGATGCTGCGCGAAGGCCGCGATGACGTGATGCTGCCGCTGATGCGCCAGACCGCCAACGCCATCCGCGAACTGGCCATCCGTTTCGCTGACGTGCCAATGCTGTCGCGCACCCACGGTCAACCGGCTTCGCCGACCACCCTGGGCAAAGAGCTGGCGAACGTGGTTTACCGCCTGGAGCGTCAAATCGCTCAAGTCGCTGCCGTTCCGCTGCTGGGCAAGATCAACGGCGCCGTCGGCAACTACAACGCACACCTGTCGGCCTACCCTGAGATCGACTGGGAAGCCAACGCCCGCGCCTTCATCGAAGACGAGCTGGGCCTGGGCTTCAACCCGTACACCACGCAAATCGAGCCGCACGACTACATCGCCGAGCTGTTCGATGCGATCGCCCGCTTCAACACCATCCTGATCGACTTCGACCGCGACATCTGGGGCTACATCTCCCTGGGCTACTTCAAGCAGCGCACCATCGCAGGCGAAATCGGTTCGTCGACCATGCCGCACAAGGTCAACCCGATCGACTTCGAAAACTCCGAAGGCAACCTGGGCATCGCCAACGCACTGTTCCAGCACCTGGCGAGCAAACTGCCAATCTCCCGCTGGCAGCGCGACCTGACCGACTCCACCGTCCTGCGTAACCTCGGCGTCGGCTTTGCCCACAGCGTGATCGCGTACGAAGCAAGCCTCAAAGGCATCAGCAAGCTGGAGCTCAACGAGCAGAAAATCGCCGCCGACCTGGACGCGTGCTGGGAAGTCCTGGCCGAGCCCATCCAGACCGTGATGCGCCGCTACAACATCGAAAACCCGTACGAGAAGCTGAAAGAATTGACCCGCGGCAAGGGCATCAGCCCTGAAGCGTTGCAGACTTTCATCGACGGCCTGGACATGCCAGCCGCCGCCAAGGCCGAACTGAAATTGCTTACCCCGGCAAACTACATCGGTAACGCTGCAGAGCAAGCCAGACGCATCTGATCGACCGCTTGACCCTTTTAAGACGCCCGGCCGCGCCGGGCGTTTTTATTCCCGTATGAAAAGTGCATTTTTTCAATAGGTTACACATGAATCCTGACATTCCTCTTCAACTTTTGGGCGGCATCACGGCACGGGAGTTCCTGCGCGACTACTGGCAGAAAAAGCCGCTGTTGATCCGTCAGGCCATCCCGGACTTCGAAAGCCCGCTCGATGCCGACGAATTGGCCGGCCTGGCGCTGGAAGAAGAAGTCGAATCGCGCCTGATCATCGAGCATGGCGAGCGCCCTTGGGAACTGCGTCGCGGCCCGTTTGCCGAGGACGAATTCAGCAAACTGCCGGAACGTGAGTGGACCCTGCTGGTGCAAGCCGTGGACCAGTTCGTTCCGGAAGTCGGCGAACTGCTGGAGCACTTCCGTTTCCTGCCGAGCTGGCGCATCGACGACGTAATGATCAGCTACGCGGCACCAGGTGGCAGCGTCGGCCCGCATTTCGACAACTACGACGTGTTCCTGCTGCAAGGCCACGGCAAGCGCAACTGGAAGATCGGCCAGATGTGCGACTCCGAAAGCCCGCTGCTGCAGCACGCGGACTTGCGCATCCTCGCCGAATTCGAAGCGACCGATGAGTGGGTGCTGGAACCGGGTGACATGCTCTACCTGCCACCGCGCCTGGCCCACTGCGGCGTCGCGGTCGATGACTGCCTGACTTACTCCGTCGGCTTCCGCGCACCGAGCGCTGCTGAAGTACTGACCCACTTCACTGACTTCCTCAGCCAGTTCCTGCCTGACGAAGAGCGTTACACCGACGCCGACGCCCTGCCTGCGGTCGATCCGCACCAGATCCAGCACGACGCCCTCGACCGCCTGAAAGGCCTGCTGGCCGAACACATGAGCGACGAACGCCTGCTGCTGACCTGGTTCGGCCAGTTCATGACCGAGCCACGCTATCCGGAACTGGTCGTCGGCCCGGAAGACGTCGAAGAGGAAGACGTCCTCAGCGCACTCGAACAGGGCGCCGTACTGATCCGCAACCCAAGCGCACGCCTGGCCTGGTCGGAAGTCGATGATGACTTGCTGCTGTTCGCCAGCGGCCAGAGCCGTTATCTGCCGGGCAAATTGCGCGAGCTGCTGAAGATGATCTGCGCCGCCGATGCACTGCACAGCGACAACCTCGACCAATGGCTGAGCGACGAAGATGGCCGCAGCCTGCTGTGCGAGCTGGTCAAGCAAGGTAGCCTGGGGTTTGCCGATGAATAAGATTCACGTACGTGTCGCAGACTGGCAAAAGGACAACGCCGAGATCCGGCGCATTCGTGAGACGGTGTTCGTCGCCGAGCAATGCGTTCCACCTGAACTTGAGTGGGATGCCGACGACGCGACTGCCGTGCACTTCCTGGCATTCGAAGGCGACTTTCCAATCGGTACCGCCCGCCTGCTGCCTGACGGTCACGTTGGCCGAGTGTCGGTACTCAAGGATTGGCGCGGCCTGAAAGTCGGCGATGCGTTGATGCAAGCGGTCATCGGCGAAGCCGAAAAGCGCGGGCTAAAACAGCAGATGCTCAGCGCCCAGGTCCAAGCCACGGCGTTCTATGAGCGCCTGGGCTTCAGCATGGTCAGTGAGGAGTTCCTGGAAGCAGGGATTCCGCATGTCGATATGGTTCGCCATTCGGCTTGATACCTGTGGTGAAGGAGCTTGCTCCCTCACCACAAAAGCAACACGCAAACACCACAAAACGCCTCGCCATTTTCGGATGCCGGGGCGTTTTGCTGTCTACGATTCAACTTGCCCCATTACGGGCCGACAAAGTGGCACTATCAAGCCTTTGATTGCGGAGATAACGGATATGTCCCTACGCACCCTGCTCACCACGCTGTTGGTGACCTGCAGTTTTTCGGTCATGGCAGCCACCGAAATCGTGCCATTGAACTACCACACCAGCGCCGACATGTTGCCGGTCGCACAGGATTTCATCGGCAAGGACGGCCAGGTCAGCGCTTACGGGAATCAGCTTATAGTCAACGCTGATCAGCGCAAGATCGACGAACTTAAAGCCCTTCTTTCCCAGCTCGACACGGCGCCAAAACGCCTGCTGATCACGGTCGATACCAGTGACAACAACACCCAGGGCGACCAGGGATATTCGGTGAACGGCGCCAAGCCCAACCAGACCCGCATCATCAGTTACAACACCGCCAGCCGTAATGGCGGCATTCAGCAAGTCCAGGCCAGCGAAGGCACGCCGGCACTGATCCAGGTCGGCCAGAGCGTACCGCTCACCACCAGCCAGACCGATTCCTACGGCGACCTGCGCAGCCAGACCGAATACCGCAACGTCACTCAGGGGTTCTATGTCACCGCCAGCGTCACCGGTGACATCGTTCACCTGTCGATCAGCACCAACCATGACCGCATGAGCCAGGAACGTCCCGATGTAGTGAACGTACAAAGTACCGACACAACCGTCACCGGACACTTGGGCGAATGGATCCTGCTGGCTGGCGTGAACAGCCAGACACAGGCCGACAAACAGGGCCATACCCGCAGCTACTCGACTCAAGGCCGGGATGACATGACGCTACGGGTGAAAGTCGATACTTTGGACTAAGTCACCGAAAACTGACTGGCAAGTCGTATTAGACCAAAGATGTAGTGCTTGAAAAAAAGCACTACAAAGTGTTTGACGAGCCAAAAAACCGAAGGCATGATGGCCTCGCTCCCGCTAATCAGAGGCCCCGGCAAGGGCCTTCGAGTCGCCGCTTGCAACTTACCCCACGCAAGCCGATTCGTGTCTGTACCGCCCACAAGGTGTGTTTGACGAGGTTGTCGACTGGAACGAAGTTGTCCCGAGGGACGGAAGCGTAATTAGGTAACCCGGCACCACACTGATGTTCGCACCAAGGCCCACGACGCCCGAATGCGCCCGCAGTCCGCCCGTACCTGCTCACTTCCCCTCGAGCCCATCGTTCATCCCGTCGCCTCCCCCGCCGAACCCGACTTGACCGCCTAAGCTTCTGGTCAGCGAGCAGCCTCTTACGCCAATTTCAGGATGCGTACGTGGCAGGAGCAGGAATTTTCCACCCCAAGACCTATGCGACGAGGTTTATCTCCATGGCACTGACACGCGAACAGCAAATTGCAGCCCTCGAAAAAGACTGGGCTGAAAACCCGCGCTGGAAAGGCGTGACACGCACTTACTCCGCTGCTGACGTCGTCCGCCTGCGTGGCTCGGTTCAACCTGAGCACACTTTTGCAAAAATGGGCGCCGAAAAGCTGTGGAACCTGGTTACCCAAGGTGCCAAGCCAGCCTTCCGTCCTGAGAAAGATTTCGTCAACTGCATGGGCGCCCTGACCGGCGGCCAGGCTGTGCAACAAGTCAAGGCCGGCATCCAGGCGATCTACCTGTCGGGCTGGCAAGTAGCTGCGGACAACAACTCCGCCGAATCGATGTACCCGGACCAGTCGCTGTACCCGGTGGATTCGGTTCCAACCGTGGTCAAGCGCATCAACAACTCGTTCCGTCGTGCTGACCAGATCCAGTGGAAAGCCGGCAAGAACCCGGGCGACGAAGGTTACATCGACTACTTCGCGCCAATCGTGGCTGACGCTGAAGCCGGTTTCGGCGGCGTACTGAACGCCTACGAGCTGATGAAGAGCATGATCGAAGCAGGCGCCGCCGGCGTTCACTTCGAAGACCAGCTGGCTTCGGTGAAGAAGTGCGGCCACATGGGCGGCAAGGTACTGGTACCGACCCAGGAAGCCGTACAGAAGCTGATCGCTGCTCGCCTGGCCGCTGACGTTGCCGGTACTCCGACCATCATCCTGGCCCGTACCGACGCTAACGCTGCTGACCTGCTGACTTCCGATTGCGATCCGTACGACCAGCCATTCGTCACTGGCGAACGTACACAGGAAGGCTTCTACAAAGTGCGCGCCGGTCTCGACCAGGCTATCGCTCGCGGCCTGGCCTACGCGCCGTACGCCGACCTGATCTGGTGCGAAACCGCCAAGCCTGATCTGGAAGAAGCTCGTCGCTTCGCCGAAGCGATCAAGAAGGAATACCCGGACCAACTGCTGTCGTACAACTGCTCGCCTTCCTTCAACTGGAAGAAAAACCTGGACGACGCGACCATCGCCAAGTTCCAGCGTGAACTGTCCGCCATGGGCTACAAGCACCAGTTCATCACCCTGGCCGGCATTCACAACATGTGGCACAGCATGTTCAACCTGGCGCACGACTACGCCCGCAACGACATGACTGCCTACGTGAAACTGCAGGAGCAGGAATTCGCCGACGCCGCCAAGGGTTACACCTTCGTGGCTCACCAGCAGGAAGTGGGCACCGGCTACTTCGACGACATGACCACCGTGATCCAGGGTGGCTCGTCTTCGGTAACCGCGCTGACCGGTTCGACCGAAGAAGAACAGTTCCACTGATCTGCTTCACCTGAAATGACAGCCGCTGCGGACCGGATAGAAAGCTAACCGCAGCGCTGCACATCTGACGCCCCGACTGGTTCGGGGCGTTTTTTTGCCTGCGTTTCAATGAACGCCCCCTTCTGTAGGAGCGAGCCTGCTCGCGATGACCCCGAGGGCGCCGCGGGGTGTCAGGCCCCCAGCGTCATCGCTGACCACCATCGCGAGCAAGCTCGCTCCTACAGGGGCTGGTGGCGATCTGGAAAAATACTGATCCAGAGCGGCATCAACATCGGAAAAATCCGCTAAAAAGATCACCGCCGCTACTTCAAGTAACGTGCATATAAGACAACTTAACGAACACTGACCCGTTAAACAGATTCAAAACCAACGCAAATGATATTGATTATCATTCAGGTGAAACTATGTTCGTTACAATCCCTACAAAACATAATTGACGAAATGCCACCTAATGCCCGTAACGCAAGGGCTACAGCGCTTTTGCCACTCGCTATGTCCTTATTTCGGTAAATAATTTCGCTATAGGAATTTTACTTGCCGAGTGTTTAGCCATAAAATCAGCGCGATTGATTGCTGCGACATATCGTCACTGCGTTGTTTCTTTTCAAGCTCAGAGACCTTTGCTCTCTGTTAAGGATTACCAGCATGCCCGAAGCGACAGGACTCATGGCCCACAACTGGGGCTTTGCCATTTTCCTTCTGGGCGTAGTCGGCCTCTGTGCCTTCATGCTCGGCGTCTCCAGCCTCCTCGGGTCAAAAGCCTGGGGCCGCAGCAAAAACGAACCGTTCGAGTCCGGCATGCTACCCACAGGTGGCGCCCGCTTGCGGCTCTCTGCCAAATTCTATCTGGTCGCGATGCTTTTCGTGATCTTCGATATCGAAGCCCTCTTTCTCTTTGCATGGTCTGTGTCCGTCCGCGAAAGCGGCTGGACCGGATTCGTCGAAGCTCTCGTTTTCATAGCAATTCTGTTGGCAGGTCTTGTCTACCTATTCCGAGTGGGCGCCCTTGACTGGGCTCCGGAAGCTCGGCGCAAGCGGCAAGCGAAGCTGAAACAATGAGGCTTTGGCAATGCAATACAATCTCACCAGGATCGACCCCGATGCTCCTAACGAGCAGTATCCGATTGGCGAACGGGAAACCGTTTCCGATCCGTTAGAAGATCAAGTCCACAAAAACATTTTCATGGGCAAGCTCGAAGACGTGCTTAACGGCACGATCAACTGGGGTCGCAAGAACTCCCTGTGGCCGTATAACTTCGGCCTTTCGTGCTGCTATGTGGAAATGACCACCGCCTTCACGGCGCCCCACGACATCGCGCGCTTTGGCGCCGAAGTTATCCGGGCATCACCGCGTCAGGCGGATTTCATGGTTATCGCCGGTACCTGCTTCATCAAGATGGCGCCGATCATTCAGCGTCTGTACGAGCAAATGCTCGAACCTAAATGGGTCATCTCCATGGGTTCGTGCGCCAACTCCGGTGGCATGTACGACATCTACTCTGTCGTTCAAGGGGTGGACAAGTTCCTGCCCGTGGACGTCTACGTGCCTGGCTGCCCGCCCCGCCCTGAAGCTTTCCTGCAAGGCTTGATGCTGTTGCAGGAGTCGATTGGCCAGGAGCGTCGCCCACTTTCCTGGGTCGTTGGCGATCAAGGCGTTTACCGCGCCGAGATGCCTTCCGAGAAGGAAAAGCGCCGCGAACAGCGTATTCAGGTAACCAACCTGCGCAGCCCCGACGAAGTCTGATCCAGATCTGCTGTTTCAAAGAAACGAGAAGCTGGCTTCATTCTTTACGTTGACCGAAAGCGATAAAAAAATCATGACTACAGGCAGTGCTCTGTACATCCCGCCTTATAAGGCTGACGACCAGGATGTGGTCGTCGAACTGAACAACCGTTTTGGCCCCGAGGCGTTCACCGCCCAGCCTACCCGCACCGGCATGCCGGTGCTTTGGGTTGCCCGTGCCAAACTCGTCGAAGTCCTGACTTTCCTGCGTAACCTGCCCAAGCCGTACGTCATGCTCTATGACCTGCACGGCGTGGATGAGCGTCTGCGCACCAAGCGTCAAGGGCTGCCGAGCGGCGCCGACTTCTCTGTGTTCTATCACTTGATGTCGATCGAACGTAACAGCGACGTCATGATCAAGGTTGCCCTCTCCGAGAGCGACCTCAGCCTGCCGACCGTCACCAGCATCTGGCCGAACGCCAACTGGTACGAGCGTGAAGTCTGGGACATGTACGGCATCGACTTCAAAGGCCACCCTCACCTGTCGCGCATCATGATGCCGCCGACCTGGGAAGGTCACCCGCTGCGCAAGGACTTCCCTGCGCGCGCCACCGAATTCGATCCGTACAGCCTGACCCTGGCCAAGCAACAGCTCGAGGAAGAAGCCGCGCGCTTCAAGCCTGAAGACTGGGGCATGAAGCGTTCCGGCCCGAACGAGGACTACATGTTCCTCAACCTCGGCCCGAACCACCCTTCGGCGCACGGTGCGTTCCGCATCATCCTGCAGCTGGACGGCGAAGAGATCGTCGACTGCGTACCGGACATCGGTTACCACCACCGTGGCGCCGAGAAGATGGCCGAGCGTCAGTCCTGGCACAGCTTCATTCCGTACACCGACCGTATCGACTACCTCGGCGGCGTGATGAACAACCTGCCGTACGTGCTCTCGGTCGAGAAGCTGGCCGGCATCAAGGTGCCCGAGAAGGTCGACGTCATCCGCATCATGATGGCCGAGTTCTTCCGGATCACCAGCCACCTGCTGTTCCTGGGTACCTACATCCAGGACGTCGGCGCCATGACCCCGGTGTTCTTCACCTTCACCGACCGCCAGAAGGCATACACGGTGATCGAAGCCATTACCGGTTTCCGTCTGCACCCGGCCTGGTACCGCATCGGTGGCGTCGCCCACGACCTGCCGCGCGGCTGGGAAAAACTGGTCAAGGATTTCGTCGAATGGATGCCAAAGCGCCTGGACGAATACCAGAAAGCCGCCCTCGACAACAGCATCCTGCGTGGCCGTACCATCGGCGTCGCGGCCTACAACACCAAGGAAGCCCTGGAATGGGGTGTCACCGGTGCCGGCCTGCGTTCGACCGGTTGCGACTTCGACCTGCGCAAGGCGCGTCCATATTCGGGCTATGAGAACTTCGAATTCGAAGTGCCGCTGGCCGCCAACGGCGATGCCTATGACCGCTGCATCGTGCGCGTCGAGGAAATGCGCCAGAGCATCAAGATCATCGACCAGTGCCTGCGCAACATGCCGGAAGGCCCGTACAAGGCGGATCACCCGCTGACCACGCCGCCACCGAAAGAGCGCACCCTGCAGCACATCGAGACCCTGATCACGCACTTCCTGCAAGTTTCGTGGGGCCCGGTGATGCCGGCCAACGAATCCTTCCAGATGATCGAAGCGACCAAGGGCATCAACAGTTATTACCTTACGAGCGATGGCGGCACCATGAGCTACCGCACCCGGATTCGCACCCCAAGCTTCCCGCACCTGCAGCAGATCCCTTCGGTGATCAAAGGCAGCATGGTCGCGGACTTGATCGCGTACCTGGGTAGTATCGATTTCGTTATGGCCGACGTGGACCGCTAAGCATGAACAGCACGCTTATCCAGACAGACCGTTTCGCCCTGAGCGAAACCGAGCGCTCGGCCATCGAGCACGAGCTGCATCACTACGAAGACCCGCGCGCGGCGTCGATCGAAGCCCTGAAGATCGTCCAGAAGGAACGTGGCTGGGTGCCGGACGGCGCCCTGTACGCCATCGGCGAGATCCTCGGCATTCCGGCCAGCGACGTTGAAGGCGTGGCGACGTTCTACAGCCAGATCTTCCGTCAACCGGTTGGCCGCCACATCATTCGCGTCTGCGACAGCATGGTCTGCTACATCGGCGGCCACGAGTCCGTGGTCAGCGAAATCCAGAGCAAGCTCGGCATCGGCCTGGGTCAAACCACCGCCGACGGTCGTTTCACCCTGCTGCCGGTCTGCTGCCTCGGCAACTGCGACAAGGCACCGGCGTTGATGATCGACGACGACACGTTCGGTGATGTGCAGCCAGCAGGCGTTGCCAAATTGCTCGAGGGCTACGTATGACCCTGACTTCCTTCGGTCCGGCCAACCGCATCAAGCGTTCGGCCGAGACTCACCCGCTCACCTGGCGTCTGCGTGACGACGGCGAAGCCGTCTGGCTCGACGAGTACCAGGCCAAGAACGGTTACGCCGCTGCCCGCAAGGCCTTCGCCGACATGGCCCAGGACGACATCGTCCAGACCGTGAAGGACTCCGGCCTCAAGGGTCGTGGCGGTGCAGGCTTCCCCACTGGCGTGAAGTGGGGCCTGATGCCAAAAGACGAATCCATCAACATCCGCTACCTGCTGTGCAACGCGGATGAAATGGAACCCAACACCTGGAAAGACCGCATGCTGATGGAGCAACTGCCCCATCTGCTGATCGAAGGCATGCTGATCAGTGCCCGCGCACTGAAAACCTACCGTGGCTACATCTTCCTGCGCGGCGAATACACCACCGCCGCCAAGCACCTCAACCGTGCCGTGGAAGAAGCCAAGGCCGCGGGCCTGCTGGGCAAGAACATCCTCGGCAGCGGCTTCGATTTCGAGCTGTTCGTCCACACCGGCGCCGGGCGTTACATCTGCGGTGAAGAAACCGCACTGATCAACTCCCTCGAAGGCCGCCGCGCCAACCCGCGCTCCAAGCCGCCCTTCCCCGCCGCCGTTGGCGTCTGGGGCAAGCCGACCTGCGTGAACAACGTCGAGACCCTGTGCAACGTGCCGGCGATCATTGCCGACGGCGTGGACTGGTACAAGTCGTTGGCCCGCGAAGGCAGCGAAGACATGGGCACCAAGCTCATGGGCTTCTCCGGCAAGGTCAAGAACCCAGGCCTGTGGGAACTGCCATTCGGCGTAACCGCTCGCGAACTGTTCGAAGACTACGCCGGTGGCATGCGCGACGGTTACAAGCTCAAGTGCTGGCAGCCTGGCGGCGCCGGTACCGGTTTCCTGTTGCCTGAGCACCTGGACGCACAAATGTACGCCGGCGGCATCGCCAAGGTGGGCACCCGTATGGGTACCGGCCTGGCCATGGCGGTCGACGACAGCGTCAACATGGTGTCCCTGCTGCGCAACATGGAGCAGTTCTTCGCTCGCGAATCCTGTGGTTTCTGCACCCCTTGCCGCGATGGCTTGCCATGGAGCGTCAAGCTCCTGATGGCCATCGAGAACGGTCAGGGTCAGCCAGGCGACATCGAGACCCTGCTGGGTCTGGTCGGTTTCCTCGGCCCGGGCAAGACCTTCTGTGCTCACGCACCGGGCGCCGTGGAGCCGTTGGGCAGCGCAATCAAATACTTCCGTCCAGAGTTCGAAGCCGGCATCGCGCCCACCAGCGCCGCCGTCCCGCCTCTGGCAAGGCCGATCGTAGTCGGCGCGTAAATGCTTAAAAAGGCGAAGGGTCCGTGCCCTTCGTCTTTCGTTCGATGACGCCTTTCAAGGGCTGTTTGGATTCGGACGAACAACAAGATTCCATTAGCCACGCCCGCTGACACCGGGCCAACGAAGAACTTTGAACCATGGCCACTATCCACGTAGACGGCAAAGAGCTCGAAGTCGATGGGGCAGACAACCTGTTACAGGCATGTCTGTCGCTAGGCCTCGATATCCCTTATTTCTGCTGGCACCCTGCCCTGGGCAGCGTTGGCGCTTGCCGCCAGTGCGCGGTCAAGCAGTACACCGACGAGAACGACACCCGTGGTCGTATCGTCATGTCCTGCATGACCCCTGCCACCGACAACACCTGGATCTCCATCGAAGATGAAGAATCCAAGGCTTTCCGCGCCAGTGTTGTCGAATGGCTGATGACCAACCACCCTCACGACTGCCCGGTCTGTGAAGAAGGCGGTCACTGCCACCTGCAAGACATGACGGTGATGACCGGCCACAACGAGCGCCGTTACCGCTTCACCAAGCGTACCCACCAGAACCAGGAACTCGGCCCGTTCATTGCCCACGAAATGAACCGCTGCATCGCTTGCTATCGCTGCGTGCGCTACTACAAGGACTACGCCGGCGGCACCGACCTCGGCGTGTTCGGCGCCCACGACAACGTGTACTTCGGTCGCGTTGAAGACGGCACCCTGGAAAGCGAATTCTCCGGCAACCTCACCGAGGTCTGCCCGACCGGTGTGTTCACCGACAAGACTCACTCCGAGCGCTACAACCGCAAGTGGGACATGCAGTTCTCGCCGAGCATCTGCCATGGCTGCTCCAGCGGCTGTAACATCTCCCCGGGCGAACGCTACGGCGAATTGCGCCGTATCGAAAACCGTTTCAACGGCTCGGTAAACCAGTACTTCCTGTGCGACCGTGGCCGTTTCGGCTATGGCTACGTCAACCGCGAAGACCGTCCGCGTCAGCCACTGCTGGCCAACGGCACCAAGCTGGGTCTGGACGAAGCGCTGGATAAAGCCGCCGACCTGCTGCGCGGCCGCAACATCGTCGGTATCGGTTCGCCCCGCGCCAGCCTCGAAAGCAACTACGCGTTGCTCGAACTGGTCGGTGCCGAGCACTTCTACTCCGGTATCGAAGCCTCCGAACTGGAGCGCATCCGCCTGGTCCTGCAAGTGCTGAAAGACAGCCCGCTGCCTGTACCGAACATGCGCGACATCGAAGACCACGACGCCGTGTTCGTCCTCGGTGAAGACCTGACCCAAACCGCTGCACGCATGGCCCTGGCCCTGCGCCAATCGGTCAAGGGCAAGGCCGAAGACATGGCCGAAGCCATGCGCGTACAGCCTTGGCTCGACGCCGCGGTGAAGAACATCGGTCAGCACGCGCTGAACCCGCTGTTCATCGCCAGCCTGGCTGAAACCAAGCTCGACGACGTGGCCGAAGAGTGCGTTCACGCCGCGCCGGACGACCTGGCCCGCATCGGTTTCGCCGTGGCTCACGCCCTCGATGCCAGCGCTCCTGCCGTTGAAGGTCTGGACGCCGAAGCCCTCGAGCTGGCCAAGCGCATCGCCGACGCCCTGCTCGCCGCCAAGCGCCCACTGATCATCGCCGGTACGTCCCTGGGCTCCAAAGCCTTGATCGAAGCCGCCGCGAACATCGCCAAGGCCCTGAAGCTGCGCGAGAAGAACGGCTCCATCAGCCTGATCGTGCCAGAGGCCAACAGCCTCGGCCTGGCCATGCTCGGTGGCGAATCGGTCGATGCAGCCCTGCAAGCGGTGATCGACGGAAAGGCCGACGCCATCGTCGTGCTGGAAAACGATCTGTACACCCGTACCGACAAAGCCAAGGTCGATGCCGCCCTGACCGCCGCGAAAGTGGTGATCGTGGCGGACCATCAGAAGACCGCCACCAGCGATCGCGCGCACCTGGTCCTGCCGGCTGCCAGCTTCGCTGAGGGCGACGGTACCCTGGTCAGCCAGGAAGGCCGTGCCCAGCGCTTCTTCCAGGTTTTCGACCCGCAATACATGGACGCCAGCATCCTGGTTCACGAAGGCTGGCGCTGGCTGCATGCCCTGCGTTCGACCCTGCTCAACCAGCCGATCGACTGGACGCAGCTGGACCACGTCACCGCTGCGGTCGCCTCGAGCACTCCACAACTGTCGGCCATCGTCGACGCGGCACCGTCCGCCGCGTTCCGCATCAAGGGCCTGAAACTGGCGCGCGAACCGCTGCGCTACTCCGGTCGTACCGCCATGCGTGCCGACATCAGCGTGCACGAACCCCGTACACCGCAGGACAAAGACACCGCGTTCGCCTTCTCGATGGAAGGTTACTCGGGTTCGGTCGAACCCCGTCAGCAAGTGCCATTCGCCTGGTCTCCGGGCTGGAACTCGCCGCAAGCCTGGAACAAGTTCCAGGACGAAGTCGGTGGTCACATCCGCGCTGGCGACCCGGGCACCCGCCTGATCGAAAGCACCGGTGATTCGCTGAAGTGGTTCGCCAACGTTCCGCGCGCGTTCAACCCGGCCCAGGGCACCTGGCAGGTTGTGCCGTTCTTCCACTTGTTCGGCAGCGAAGAAACCTCTTCGAAAGCCGCTCCGGTTCAGGAACGCATCCCGGCGGCCTACGTCTCCCTGGCCAAGTCCGAAGCCGACCGTCTGGGTGTCAACGACGGCGCACTGCTGAGCCTGAACGTGGCTGGCCAGACCCTGCGTCTGCCACTGCGCATCAATGAAGAACTGGGCGCCGGCCTGGTGGCATTGCCAGCGGGCATCGCCGGCATTCCGCCAGCGATCTTCGGCAAATCCGTTGACGGTCTGCAGGAGGCAGCTCAATGACCTTGTTCACTCCTGAAGTGATCGACATCATCATCGCGGTCCTCAAGGCCGTGGTGATTCTGCTGGCCGTGGTGGTCTGCGGTGCACTGCTGAGCTGGGTCGAGCGTCGCTTGCTCGCCCTCTGGCAAGACCGTTACGGTCCGAACCGCGTCGGTCCGTTCGGCGCATTCCAGATCGCCGCCGACATGATCAAGATGTTCTTCAAGGAAGACTGGACGCCGCCGTTCGCCGACAAGATGATCTTCACCCTGGCACCGGTCGTGGCCATGAGCGCCCTGCTGATTGCCTTCGCGATCATCCCGGTCACCCCGACCTGGGGCGTGGCGGACCTGAACATCGGCATCCTGTTCTTCTTCGCCATGGCCGGTCTGTCGGTCTACGCGGTGCTGTTCGCCGGTTGGTCGAGCAACAACAAGTTCGCCCTGCTGGGCAGCTTGCGGGCTTCGGCGCAAACCGTGTCGTACGAAGTGTTCATGGGCCTGTCGCTGATGGGCATCGTGATCCAGGTCGGCTCGTTCAACATGCGCGACATCGTTGATTACCAGGCCCAGCACCTGTGGTTCATCATTCCGCAGATCTTCGGTTTCCTGACCTTCTTCATCGCTGGCGTGGCCGTGACTCACCGTCACCCGTTCGACCAGCCGGAAGCGGAACAGGAACTGGCCGACGGTTACCACATTGAATACGCCGGCATGAAATGGGGCATGTTCTTCGTCGGCGAGTACATCGGCATCGTGTTGATTTCGGCACTGCTGGTGACCTTGTTCTTCGGTGGCTGGCACGGTCCGTTCGGCATCCTGCCGCAGATCCCGTTCATCTGGTTCGCGCTGAAAACCGCGTTCTTCATCATGATGTTCATCCTGTTGCGCGCTTCGATTCCGCGCCCACGGTATGACCAAGTGATGGATTTCAGCTGGAAGTTCTGCCTGCCGCTGACCCTCGTCAACATGCTGGTGACCGCTGCGATCGTGTTGCTCAACACGCCCGCCGTCGCGGCTCAGTGAGGATAGAGAATCATGAAGTACATATTTGACATCGTGCATGGCCTCTACACCCAGCTTCGCAGCCTGGTGATGATTTTCGGCCACGCCTTCCGCAAGCGCGACACGCTGCAGTACCCGGAAGAACCGGTCTACCTGCCGCCGCGCTACCGTGGGCGTATCGTCCTGACCCGCGACCCCGACGGCGAAGAGCGTTGTGTAGCGTGCAACCTGTGCGCCGTGGCTTGCCCGGTCGGTTGCATCTCGCTGCAGAAAGCTGAAACCGAAGACGGTCGCTGGTACCCGGAGTTCTTCCGCATCAACTTCTCGCGCTGCATTTTCTGCGGCCTCTGCGAGGAAGCCTGCCCGACCACCGCGATCCAGCTCACGCCGGATTTCGAAATGGCCGAGTTCAAACGTCAGGACCTGGTTTACGAGAAAGAAGATCTGCTGATCTCCGGCCCCGGCAAAAACCCTGATTACAACTTCTATCGTGTTGCAGGTATGGCGATTGCCGGTAAGCCAAAAGGCTCCGCGCAGAATGAAGCCGAACCGATCAACGTGAAGAGCTTGCTGCCTTAAGGAAGAAAGATGGAATTCGCTTTCTATTTCGCATCGGGTATCGCTGTGGTCTCCACGCTTCGCGTGGTCACCAACACCAACCCCGTGCACGCCCTGCTCTACCTGATCATTTCGCTGATCTCCGTGGCGATGACGTTCTTCGCCCTTGGCGCGCCGTTTGCCGGTGTGCTGGAAGTGATCGCCTACGCTGGCGCCATCATGGTGCTGTTCGTGTTCGTGGTGATGATGCTGAACCTGGGCCCGGCCTCGGTTCAGCAAGAGCGCGTCTGGCTCAAGCCCGGCATATGGGGCGGCCCGGTCGCCCTCGCCGCCTTGCTGCTGGTGGAACTGCTGTATGTGCTGTTCTCCCACCAGAGCGGCCAGGCCATCGGCCACACCACCGTGGACGCCAAGGCCGTGGGCATCAGCCTGTTCGGTCCTTATCTGCTGGTGGTCGAACTCGCCTCGATGCTGCTGCTCGCCGCAGCCGTCACGGCGTTCCACTTGGGCCGCAACGAAGCCAAGGAGCAATGACGATGCCTGCTATCCCCATGGAGCATGGTCTGGCGGTCGCCGGCATCCTGTTCTGCCTCGGTCTGGTCGGCCTGATGGTCCGCCGCAACATCCTTTTCGTGCTGATGAGCCTGGAGGTCATGATGAATGCCTCCGCCCTGGCGTTCATCGTTGCCGGTAGCCGCTGGGCGCAGCCGGATGGACAGATCATGTTCATCCTGGTGATCAGCCTGGCTGCCGCCGAGGCCAGTATCGGCCTGGCGATCCTGCTGCAACTGTATCGCCGCTTCCACACGCTCGATATCGACGCTGCCAGTGAGATGCGCGGATGAACATGATCTTTCTGACTTTCGTATTTCCCCTGATCGGGTTTCTCCTGCTGTCGTTCTCCCGCGGACGCTTCTCGGAAAACCTCTCGGCACTGATCGGCGTCGGCTCCATCGGCCTGTCCGCAGTGGTCGCGGCCTACGTGATCTGGCAATTCAATGTCGCGCCACCCGAGGGTGGTCACTACACCCTGGTGCTGTGGCAATGGATGGCGGTCGAAGGCTTCAAGCCTGACTTCGCCCTGTACATCGACGGCCTGTCGATCACCATGCTCGGTGTGGTGGTGGGCGTCGGCTTCCTGATCCACCTGTTCGCGTCCTGGTACATGCGCGGTGAAGACGGCTACTCGCGCTTCTTCGCCTACACCAACCTGTTTATCGCCAGCATGCTGTTCCTGGTACTGGGCGATAACCTGTTGTTCCTGTACTTCGGCTGGGAAGGCGTGGGCCTGTGCTCGTACCTGTTGATCGGTTTCTACTACAGCAACCGCAACAACGGTAACGCGGCACTCAAGGCCTTCATCGTGACCCGTATCGGTGACGTGTTCATGGCCATCGGCCTGTTCATCCTGTTCGCTCAACTGGGCACGCTGAACATCCAGGAACTGCTGGTGCTGGCACCACAGAAATTCCAGGCCGGCAACTTCTGGATGGTCCTGGCTACCCTGATGCTGCTGGGTGGCGCTGTCGGTAAATCCGCGCAACTGCCGCTGCAAACCTGGCTGGCGGACGCGATGGCCGGTCCTACTCCGGTTTCGGCACTGATCCACGCCGCGACCATGGTAACCGCCGGTGTCTACCTGATCGCCCGTACTCACGGCCTGTTCACCCTGGCGCCGGAAATCCTGCACCTGGTGGGCATCGTCGGTGGCGTGACCCTGGTGCTTGCAGGTTTCGCCGCACTGGTACAGACCGACATCAAGCGTATCCTCGCCTACTCGACCATGAGCCAGATCGGCTACATGTTCCTGGCCCTGGGCGTTGGCGCCTGGGATGGCGCGATCTTCCACCTGATGACCCACGCCTTCTTCAAGGCCCTGCTGTTCCTTGCCTCCGGTGCGGTGATCGTTGCCTGCCACCACGAGCAGAACATCTTCAAGATGGGTGGCCTGTGGAAAAAACTGCCTCTGGCCTACGCCAGCTTCATCGTGGGCGGCGCGGCCCTGGCGGCCCTGCCACTGGTGACTGCGGGCTTCTACTCCAAGGACGAAATCCTCTGGGAAGCGTTCGCCAGCGGTAACCACGGTCTGCTTTACGCCGGTCTGGTCGGCGCGTTCATGACCTCGCTGTACACCTTCCGCCTGATCTTCATCACGTTCCACGGTGAAGCGAAGACCGAAGCCCACGCCGGTCACGGCATTGCTCACTGGTTGCCGCTGTCGGTGCTGATCGTCCTGTCGACTTTCGTCGGCGCGATGATCGTTCCACCGTTGCACGGCGTACTGCCGGAAAGCGTCGGCCATGCCGGTGGCGAAGCCAAGCACAGTCTGGAACTCGCTTCGGGCGCCATCGCCCTGGCCGGTATCCTGCTGGCCGCGCTGCTGTTCCTCGGCAAGCGTCGCTTCGTGACCGCCATCGCCAACAGCGGCATCGGCCGTTTCCTGTCGGCCTGGTGGTTCGCGGCCTGGGGCTTCGACTGGATCTACGACAAACTGTTCGTCAAGCCATACCTGGCGATCAGCTACATCCTGCGCAAAGACCCGCTCGACCAGACCATCGGTCTGATCCCGCGCATGGCCAAAGGCGGCAACACCGCCCTGAGCCGTACCGAGACCGGTCAACTGCGTTGGTATGCCGCCTCGATGGCTGCTGGTGCCGTGCTGGTAATTGGCGCCGTCGTGCTGGTAGCGGTCTGATATGAACCTTGCGAACTTGCGAAAGGAATTGAGCCCGTCATGATTCTGCCTTGGCTAATCCTGATCCCCTTCATCGGCGGCCTGCTGTGCTGGATGGGTGAGCGCTTCGGCGCCACCCTCCCCCGCTGGATTGCGCTGTTGACCATGACCCTGGAACTCGCTCTCGGCCTTTGGCTGTGGGCCCACGGTGATTATTCATTTGCCCCGGCGCCTGGCGCCGATCCGACCTGGTCGCTTGAATTCAAGCACGTCTGGATCCAGCGCTTCGGCATCAACGTGCACCTGGCCCTCGACGGCCTGTCGCTGTTGATGATCCTGCTGACCGGCCTGCTGGGTGTCCTCTCGGTACTCTGCTCGTGGAAAGAGATCCAGCGCCACGTCGGCTTCTTCCACCTGAACCTGATGTGGATCCTGGGCGGTGTCGTCGGCGTGTTCCTGGCCCTCGATCTGTTCATGTTCTTCTTCTTCTGGGAAATGATGCTGGTGCCGATGTACTTCCTCATCGCGCTCTGGGGTCACAGTTCTTCGGACGGCAAGAAAACCCGGATCTACGCGGCGACCAAGTTCTTCATCTTCACTCAGGCTTCCGGCCTGATCATGCTGGTGGCGATCCTGGGTCTGGTACTGGTCAACTTCAGCAACACCGGCGTGATGACCTTCAACTACGCCGACCTGTTGAAAACCAAGATGTCGATGACCACCGAGTACGTCCTGATGCTCGGCTTCTTCATCGCCTTCGCGGTCAAGCTGCCAGTCGTACCGTTCCACTCCTGGTTGCCTGACGCTCACGCCCAGGCGCCGACCGCAGGTTCCGTGGACCTGGCCGGTATCTTGCTGAAAACCGCTGCCTACGGCCTGCTGCGTTTCGCCCTGCCGCTGTTCCCGAATGCGTCGGCCGAGTTCGCGCCGATCGCCATGACCCTGGGTCTGATCGGGATCTTCTACGGTGCGTTCCTGGCGTTCGCGCAAACCGACATCAAGCGTCTGATCGCCTTCTCGTCCGTTTCCCACATGGGCTTCGTACTGATCGGCATCTACTCCGGCAGCCAACTGGCGCTGCAGGGCGCGGTGATTCAGATGCTGGCGCACGGTCTTTCGGCCGCGGCACTCTTTATCCTCAGCGGTCAGTTGTACGAACGCACCCACACCCGCGACATGCGTGAAATGGGCGGCCTGTGGTCGAAGATCGCCTACCTGCCGGCCATCAGCCTGTTCTTTGCAGCCGCGTCCCTGGGCTTGCCGGGTACCGGTAACTTCGTCGGCGAGTTCCTGATCCTGATCGGCACCTTCGCCAGCGCTCCATGGGTCACCGTGATCGCGACGTCCGGCCTGGTGTTCGGTTCGGTCTACTCGCTGATCATGATCCACCGTGCCTACTTCGGCCCGTCCAAATCGGACGCGGTCCTGCAGGGCATGGATGCTCGCGAACTGATCATGGTGGTCGGTCTGGCAGCGCTGCTGGTCTACATCGGCGTCTACCCGCAACCGTTCCTCGACACCTCTGCCGCGACGATGCATGGCGTGCAGCAGTGGCTCGGCACCGCCTTCACTCAACTCGCTTCGGCACGGTAAGAGCGCTATGGAATTCACGACTCAACACTTTATCGCGCTTGCGCCGTTGTTGATCACCAGCGCCACGATCATCGTGGCGATGCTGGCGATCGCCTGGCGCCGCAACCACTCGCAGACCTTCCTGATTTCCGTGGCGGGTCTGAACCTGGCGCTGCTGTCGATCCTGCCAGCCCTGAAAGTCGCGCCCCTGGCCGTGACGCCATTGCTGCAAATCGACACCTTCGCCTGCCTGTACATGGCGCTGATCCTGGTCGCCACCCTCGCCTGCGTCACCCTCGCCCACGCCTACCTCGGCGAGGGCGGTTCGGGTTACCCGGGCAACCGTGAAGAACTGTACCTGCTGATCCTGATGGCCGCCGCCGGTGGCCTGGTTCTGGTCAGCGCGCAGCACCTGGCCGGGTTGTTCATCGGTCTGGAGCTGCTGTCGGTGCCGGTCTACGGTCTGGTGGCCTACGCCTTCTTCAACAAGCGTTCGCTGGAAGCCGGCATCAAGTACATGGTGCTGTCGGCAGCCGGTTCCGCGTTCCTGTTGTTCGGTATGGCCCTGCTCTACGCTGACTCCGGCTCCCTGAGCTTCGTCGGTATCGGTCAGGCGCTGGCGGCTACCGGTCTGCCTAGCTCGCTGGCGCAACTGGGCCTGGGCATGATGCTGATCGGCCTGGCGTTCAAGCTGTCGCTGGTACCGTTCCACTTGTGGACCCCGGACGTTTACGAAGGTGCTCCAGCGCCGGTCGCAGCGTTCCTGGCAACCGCTTCCAAGGTCGCCGTGTTTGCCGTGATGGTGCGTCTGTTCCAGATCTCGCCAGCGGCAAGCAGCGGTGTGCTGAGCAACGTACTGACCATCATCGCCATCGCGTCGATCCTGTTCGGTAACCTGCTGGCCCTGACCCAGAGCAACCTCAAGCGTCTGCTGGGTTACTCGTCCATCGCCCACTTCGGTTACCTGCTGATCGCCCTGGTGGCGAGCAAAGGCATGGCCGTGGAAGCTATCGGCGTGTACCTGGTCACCTACGTGATCACCAGCCTCGGCGCCTTCGGCGTGATCACCCTGATGTCCTCGCCGTACAAAGGCCGTGACGCGGACGCCCTGTACGAATACCGCGGCCTGTTCTGGCGCCGTCCGTACCTGACTGCCGTACTGACCGTGATGATGTTGTCCCTGGCTGGTATCCCGCTGACCGCGGGCTTCATCGGCAAGTTCTACATCATCGCCACCGGTGTCGAATCCCAGCAATGGTGGCTGGTCGGCTCGCTGGTACTGGGCAGCGCCATCGGCGTGTTCTACTACCTGCGTGTGATGGTCACCCTGTACCTGATCGAACCGAACCTGCGTCGCCACGATGCGCAACTGCACTGGGAACAGAAAGCAGGCGGCGTGATGCTGCTGGCCATCGCGGTACTGGCATTCTTCCTCGGCCTGTACCCACAACCGCTGCTGAGCCTGGTTCAACAATCGGGCCTGGCGGGTTGATCGCTTAGCGTTATCGGTAGCAAACAGAAACGGCACCTTCGGGTGCCGTTTTTGCATTCTGGCCGTTGCTGGACCGGCAGCGCTGTCCTCACCATTCCGTGCTGACCGACACGACGCCATCGCTGGCAAGCCAGCTACAAAGGATCGTGGGGCTTCGGCCGGCGCTGCATCTGCAGGAGCCGGCTTGCCGGCGAACGCGGTGGCACAGCCAGCAAAAAAAACGGCACCTTCCGGTGCCGTTCGCCTTTCACTCTCCAGTCATTTACTTACGCGCATCTGCCCACGACTTCAGCAGTTCGTTGTAGCTCACGGTCTCCCCTTTAGGCTTCTCGTTGGCCAGTTTCGGTTTCGGTGCGCCCGGCTGGTCGAACCAGTATTGCGCGTCGCGTTCCGGGTTCATCTTCGGCGCGCAGGTGGTTTGCGCTTTCGAACGTTCCAGGCGGGACATGATGGCGTCCTGGTCCTTGGCCAGACCGTCCAGTGCCTGCTGCGGAGTTTTCTCGCCGCTGGCCGCTTCGGCGATGTGGCTCCACCACAACTGCGCGAGGCGAGGATAATCAGGCACGTTGGTCCCGGTCGGGGTCCATTGCACGCGGGCCGGGCTGCGGTAGAACTCCACCAGGCCACCGAGCTTCGGCGCCAGGTCGGTCATGGCTTGCGAGTTGATGTCCGACTCGCGGATTGGCGTCAGGCCGACGATGGTTTTCTTCAGTGACACGGTTTTCGACGTCACGAACTGCGCATAGAGCCAGGCGGCGAGTTTTTGCTTCTCAGGCGTGGACTTCATGAACGTCCAGGAACCCACGTCCTGATACCCCAGCTTCATGCCCTCCTCCCAGTACGGGCCGCGCGGCGACGGTGCCATGCGCCATTTCGGCGTGCCGTCGGCATTCACCACCGGCAGACCCGGCTTGGTCATGTCGGCCGTGAACGCGGTGTACCAGAAGATCTGCTGGGCGATGTTGCCCTGGGAAGGCACGGGGCCGGATTCGGAGAAGGTCATGCCCGCCGCTTCCGGTGGAGCGTAGGCCTTCATCCAGTCGACGTACTTCTGGGTGGCGAAGACCGCCGCCGGGCCGTTGGTGTCGCCACCGCGGGTCACGCTGGAGCCCACCGGATGGCAATCCTCGACGCGAATGCCCCACTCGTCCACCGGCAAACCGTTGGGCAAGCCCTTGTCGCCACCACCGGCCATGGAGAACCAGGCATCGGTGAAACGCCAGCCCAGGGATGGGTCTTTCTTGCCGTAGTCCATGTGCCCGTAGACCCGCTTGCCGTCGATTTCCTTGACGTCTTCGCTGAAGAACTTGGCGATGTCTTCATAGGCCGACCAGTTCACCGGCACGCCCAGCTCGTAGCCGTATTTCTCCTTGAACTTGGCCTTGAGGTCCGGGCGCTCAAACCAGTCGGCGCGGAACCAGTACAGGTTGGCGAACTGCTGATCGGGCAACTGATAGAGCTTGCCGTCCGGCGCAGTCGTGAAGGAGGTGCCAATGAAGTCCTTGAGGTCCAGAGTCGGCGAAGTGAAGTTCTTGCCTTCATTGGCCATCAGGTCGGTGATGGCTTCAGTCTTGCCGTATCGGAAGTGCGTACCGATCAGGTCCGAGTCGTTGACCCAGCCGTCATAGATGCTCTTGTCCGACTGCATCACGGTCTGCAGTTTTTCCACCACATCGCCTTCTTGCAGCAGGTCGTGGGTCACCTTGATCCCGGTGATCTCGGTGAAGGCCTTGGCCAGCACCTTGGATTCATATTCGTGGGTGGTCAGGGTTTCGGAAACGACCTTGATGTCCATCCCGCGAAACGGCTCGGCGGCCTTGATGAACCACTTCAACTCCTCGAGCTGCTGATCAGCCGTCAGGGTGGACGGTTTGAACTCGCTGCCGATCCATTTCTTCGCAGCGTCTTCATAGGCATCGGCCCAGGCCGTTGCGCTCAAACCGCTGAGTGCCAGCATGGCTGCCAATGAAATGCTATGTCGCAGCTTATTGTTTTTGTCGAACATAGAGACCTCCTTTTAGGGTTTCGGAGCAACATTGCCGAGCGATTCGACTAGCCCCAACGCATCACAGCCAACAGCCACACCAAGGACGACGCGAAGGCGACCCAGATGCTCCAGTCGGTTACGCCGATGACCAGCAGATGCAGGTAGGCGCTACCGAGAAGACCGATAAACAGCCGGTCGCCACGGGTGGTGGCAATCGGCAGAAAACCACGCCGAAGAATGCTCGGCGAACGCAATTCCCAAGTCGTCATGCCCACCAGAATCAGGCCAATGACGACGAAGAACGCTGCGGTGGGAACCGTCCAACTCATCCATTCCATCATCAGTTCCTCATACCCGGCCCAGGGCAAAGCCCTTGGCCACGTGGTTGCGAACAAACCAGATCACCAGCATGCCCGGCAAAATGGTCAACACCCCCGCCGCCGCCAGCACGCCCCAGTCGATGCCTGACGCCGAGACCGTGCGGGTCATCACCGCCGCGATCGGTTTGGCGTTCACCGACGTCAGGGTGCGCGCCAGCAGCAGTTCGACCCAGGAAAACATGAAGCAGAAAAACGCCGTGACACCGATGCCGGAGCCGATCAGCGGGATGAAAATCTTCACGAAGAACTTGGGAAAACTGTAGCCATCGATGTAGGCGGTTTCGTCGATTTCCTTGGGCACGCCGGACATGAACCCCTCGAGAATCCACACCGCCAGCGGTACGTTAAACAGGCAGTGCGCCAGGGCGACGGCTATGTGGGTGTCGAACAGCCCGATCGACGAATACAGCTGGAAGAATGGCAACAGGAACACCGCCGGCGGTGCCATGCGGTTGGTCAGCAGCCAGAAGAACAGGTGCTTGTCACCGAGGAAACGGTAACGCGAGAACGCATAGGCCGCCGGCAGCGCCACGCTCAGGGAGATCACCGTGTTCAGGCTCACGTAGTACAGCGAGTTGAGGTAACCGGTGTACCAGCTCGGATCGGTGAAGATCACTTTGTAGTTATGCAGGGTGAAATCCGCGGGAAACAGCGTCAGGCCGCCGAGGATTTCGGTGTTGCTCTTGAAGGACATGTTCAGCAACCAGTAGATCGGCACCAGCAGGAACAGGATGTAGAGCAGCAGCGGAATCAGCTTTCTCTTGCTCATGGCGGGCCTCAGCGGTTGGCGTCAGAGTGAGTCATGGCGGTATAAAACAGCCACGACACCAACAGGATGATCAGGAAATACACCAGCGAAAACGCCGCGGCAGGGCCCAGGTCGAATTGCCCTACGGCCATCTGGGTCAATGTCTGACTGAGGAAGGTCGTGGCATTACCCGGCCCGCCGCCCGTGAGCACGAACGGTTCGGTGTAGATCATGAAACTGTCCATGAAGCGCAGCATCACCGCGATCAGCAGCACGCTCTTGAGCTTGGGCAACTGAATGTGCCGGAACACCGCCCAGGCCGAAGCCCGATCGATCCGCGCCGCCTGGTAATACACGTCCGGAATCGCCCGCAGACCGGAGAAACACAACAGCGCCACCAGTGACGTCCAGTGCCAGACGTCCATCACCAGCACGGTGACCCAGGCGTCCATGGTGTTCGCCGCGTAGTTGTAGCTGATACCCAGGGCATTGAGGCTAGAACCCAGCAGACCGATGTCCGCGCGGCCGAAGATCTGCCAGATGGTGCCCACCACGTTCCACGGAATAAGCAACGGGATCGCCAGCACAATCAGCACCAGCGACGACCAGCGCCCCTTGGTCGGCATGGTCAGGGCGATGGCAATGCCCAGGGGAATTTCAATCAGCAACACACAGGCCGAGTAGATGAACTGGCGCAGCAGCGAGTCATGCAGGCGCGGATCGAGCAGCACTTGCCTGTACCAGTCGGCGCCGACGAAGTAGCGGCTGGACTGGTCGAAAATGTCCTGCACCGAGTAGTTGACCACGGTCATCATCGGGATCACCGCACTGAACGCCACCAGCAGGAACACCGGGAGCACCAGCCACCAGGCCTTGTTGTTCTGCACCTTGTTCATGGCTGCGCCTCTTCATTGGCCTTTGCTTCGTTGACGGCATGGGGCTCCAGCAGGAATTCGTCGGCGTAGACCATCAGCCACTGGCCCGGAAAACTGATGTACGCCGTGCCTTCAGGCACCGGTTTGTCTTCGGCCAGGCGTACTTTCAGCGGCACGCCATCGAGGTTCAGGGTCATGATCTTGTAAGTGCCGAGGTCTTCGACGTGTACGACGTGAGCCCGCATCGCGTCATCGAATGGCTCTTCCCACACATGGACGAACTCGGGTCGGATACCGACTTTCAGGGTTTTCCATTCGGTCTCGGCGATGCGTTGCTGCATGGCGGCGGACAATGGCAAATGGGTCGAAGCGAAACCGACGCCGCCCGGTTGCGGCTGCACCTCGATCAGGTTCATCCCCGGGCTGCCGATGAAGTAACCGACAAAGGTGTGACTCGGCCGCTCGAACAATTCCCGTGGCGTGCCGAACTGCACGATCTGCCCGCCGTACATCACCGCGATCTTGTCGGCAAAGGTCGAGGCTTCCAGTTGATCGTGGGTGACATAGACCATGGTGATGTTGAACTGCTCATGGATCTGCTTGAGCTTGCGCCGCAGCTTCCACTTCAGGTGCGGGTCGATCACGGTCAGCGGTTCATCGAAGAGAATCGCCGACACGTCATCGCGCACCAGTCCACGGCCCATGGACACTTTCTGCTTTTCGTCGGCGGTGAGGTTGCGCGCCTTTTTGCTCAGCAGGTTCTGCAGGTCGAGGACTTCAGCGATTTCCTGCACCTTGGTGTGAATTTTCGCCTCGGCCATGCCCTGATTGCGCAGCGGGAAAGCCAGGTTGTCGAACACCGTCATGGTGTCGTAGACCACCGGAAACTGGAAAACCTGGGCGATGTTGCGCTTCTCCGGGGTCAGGTCATTGACTGCTTTGCCATCGAACAACACACGGCCCTGCGACGGGCTGAGCAACCCGGAAATGATGTTGAGCAAGGTCGACTTGCCGCACCCCGACGGGCCGAGCAAGGCATAGGCTCCGCCCTGCTCCCAGATGTGGTCCATCTCGCGGATCGCGTAATCCTCGGGTCCGCCCGGGGTTTTGGTGTAGCTGTGGGCGAGGTTCTGCAAACGGATTTCGGCCATCAGGCAACCCTCGCGACACGCCGGCCCGGCGCCTGGACCAGCCGCCCCTGCGTATCGAACACAAACAGTTTATGGGTCGGGATGTAGATGCGGATCGGCGCATCGACGTCGTATTCGTGGACACCGGGCAAGTGCAGCACCAGCAGGAAATGCTCGTTGCGCACGTGCAGGAAGGTTTCCGAGCCGCTGATTTCCGCGACTTCGACGGTCACTGCCAATTCCAGGTCGTCGTCGTTGCTCGGCACCAGCGAGATATGGCTGGGCCGCACGCCGAAGCGAAATTCGCCCTCGCCCACCGGCCGCAAATCGACGTTCAGCGGGAAATGCACGAAATTGGCGAAACTCACTTCGTTACCGGCGATGCGCCCCGGCATCAGGTTGATCGGCGGTTCGGAAAACAGCTCGGCCGCCAGCACGGTCTGCGGCTGGTGATAGACCGCAGAAGACTTGCCGCTCTGGATCACCCGACCCTCGTGAAGAATGGTCGTGGTGCCGCCGAGGGCCAGCGCCTCGTTGGGTTCGGTGGTGGCGTAGATCGCGATGGTGTGGCGGGCCTTGAACAGCTCGCGCATTTCCTGGCGCAGTTCCTCGCGCAGTTTGTAGTCGAGGTTGACCAGTGGCTCATCGAACAGGATCAGTTCGGCGTCCTTGACCAGCGCCCGGGCCATGGCCGTCCGCTGTTGCTGGCCCCCGGAGAGCTCCAGCGGATAACGCTGCAGAAACTTCTCGATGCGCAGCATCCTGGCGGTTTCCAGCACCTTGCTCTGGATCTGCTCATTGGACACGCGGGCCTGACGCAACGGCGAAGCGATGTTCTCGAACACCGTCATGGTCGGGTAGTTGATGAACTGCTGATACACCATCGACACATTGCGCAGGCGCACCGGGCGTTGGGTGACATCCACGCCATTCATCAGGATGCGCCCGGTATCAGGCTTGTCCAGCCCGGCCATCAAGCGCATGAGACTGGTTTTGCCGGACAGCGTGCGCCCCAGCAATACGTTGAAGGAACCGGGTTCGAAACTCAGGCACGCATCGTCGATCCAGGCCTGGCCCTCGACGGTACGGCTGACATGCTCCAGGGTTAATGACATGGCTCGGCCTTTTTTATTTTTGGAGTCAAGCGACCGGAGCTACATAGCGACAACCATGCCAAAAATCACAAGCCGTTGATTTGGATAAAAATCCTTGAGCGTGACTACCGAGTCACGTTCGTTGATGAACACAAATGAACAATCGAAAGTGAACAATTGAACAGTTCACCGATTGACAATGAACATTAGTGAACAACACTCTACAGACCGTTTCACGCACCCTGAAACGGACGCAAAACCTGTGGGAGCGAGCCTGCTCGCGATGGCGTTGGATCAGGCAACATTCATGTCGCCTGACAAGCCCTTTTCGCGAGCAGGCTCGCTCCCAAAAGGAAAACCAATAACAACAATAAAAGCGTTAATCAGAGGCTGACTTGTAATGGCCCCACCTGCCCTGCCGCTGTCCCACGACGCCATCATCCAGGACTCCTGGTCCCGCTGCCGCGCGTTCGGTCTCAATCATCAAAGCGCTCCGGCGTTCGATCAATTGCCCGCCGAAGGCATCGCGCAGTTGCTCGAGAGCCAACACTCCCTGGTGCAGACCACCCACCAGGAAGTCCTGCCGTATTACGAGAACATCCTCAGCAACTCCAATTGCCTGATCATGCTCGCCGACAATCAGGGCCAGGTGCTGACGTCATGGGGCACCCAGCGCTTCATCGAACCGAGCCTGACCCGCGGTTTCAGCGCCGGCGCCAGTTGGCTGGAGCACTGCAGCGGGACCAACGCCATCGGCACCGCTTTGGCCTGCGAACAAGCGGTGCACATCGAACACGATGAACACTTTCTCAAGGCCAACCGCTTCATGACCGGTTCCGCCGCGCCGATTTTCGACGCTGAGCGCAAGGTCATTGCCGTGCTGGATGTCTCCAGCGACAGCTACCTGCCGCCGTCCCACACCCTGGGCATGGTCAAGATGATGAGCCAGACCGTGGAAAACCGGCTGATCCTCAACCTGTTCCACGGCCAGCATTTCCAGTTGACCTTCAACACGGGCCTGAACAACCTCGACAGCCAGTGGGCCGGGTTGCTGATTTTCGATGAAAATGGCCAGGTGCTGTCCGCCAACCGCCGGGCTGACAACCTGTTGGGTATCCGCCTGTCGCGAGTCAGTGTGGAGAGCCTGTTCAACGTCTCGCTGCTGGAACTGCTGAATCAGCCCGAAGGCCTGCCCTTCGCCCTGCAGACTCGCGGACGCAACCGCTTCCAGTGCCTGTTGAAACGGCCGAAGCAGGCAACGATTCAGCCGCGGCTGTTTTCTGAAAGCAAACGTGCTGACCCCAAGAGCGCCGTGGCGGACGCTAAACCCGCCACCATCAGCCTGAAGACCCTGCACTTTGGCGACAGTCGCGTGGAAAAGGCCGTGCGCCAGGCCGAGCGCTTGCTGGAGAAAGACATTCCGCTGTTGATTCACGGGGAAACCGGGGTCGGCAAGGAAGTCTTCGTCAAGGCCCTGCATCAAGCCAGCTCCCGCCATAAACAAGCGTTCATTGCCGTCAACTGTGCTGCGATCCCCGCCGAACTGGTAGAGTCCGAGCTGTTTGGCTACGAGAAAGGCGCGTTCACCGGAGCGAACCAGAAAGGCAGCATCGGCCTGATCCGCAAGGCCGACAAAGGCACCTTGTTCCTCGACGAAATCGGCGACATGCCGCTGCCGACCCAGGCCCGCTTGCTACGGGTGTTGCAGGAGCGCTGCGTACAACCGGTGGGCAGCAGTGACTTGTTTCCGGTGGACATCCGCATCATCTCCGCGACCAACCGCTCCTTGCGCGAGCAGGTGCAATTGGGGCGTTTCCGCGAAGATTTGTACTACCGCATCGGCGGCCTGACCCTGGAGTTGCCGCCGCTGCGCGAGCGTAGCGACAAGCAGGCACTGTTCAAGCGTTTGTGGGAGCAGCATCGGGAGCCCACCCAATGGGCGGGTCTTAGCGATGAAGTTCAGGAGCTGTTCAGCCGTCATCCGTGGCCCGGCAACCTGCGCCAGGTCAGCAGCGTGATGCAGGTGGCGCTGGCCATGGCTGAGGAACAACCGGTGCGGCCGGAGCATTTGCCGGATGATTTCTTTGTCGACCTGGAGATGGAGCCGGTGGAGACGCCGGAGCCGTTGGCGGTGGATCTTGATGATGCCGATGAGTTGAATCGGCAGTTGCAGGCGGTTGGGGGGAACATCTCGCATTTGGCGCGCAGGCTTGGCGTAAGTCGCAACACCCTCTACAAACGACTTCGCCAGACGGAATGATGGATTGCCCAGATGGGCCCCATCGCTGGCAAGCCAGCTCCCACAGGTGCAGCGGGCTGCATAGACTTTGTGTACGACACGGACACTGTGGGAGCTGGCTTGCCAGCGATGACGCCCGTCCTGTCAGCGCAGAATCAGCGAGCAGCCCCCTAAAAACAAAAACCCGCACAAGGCGGGTTTTGTTTTTTACCGATCAAGCAATCAGTCAGCCAGGCGCCAGGTCGTCCCACCCTTGCCGTCTTCCAGCACCACGCCCATGGCGGTGAGCTGGTCGCGGATGCGGTCGGATTCGGCCCAGTCTTTCCCGGCACGAGCCGCCAGACGCGCAGCAATCAGCGCTTCCACTTCAGCGGCATCCACGCGCCCTTCGGCACCGGCCTGCAGGAAGTCGTCGGCTTCAAGCTGCAACACGCCCAGCACGCTGGCCAGCTCTTTCAGGCGCGCCGCCAGACCGGCCGCCGCATCGAGATCGCTCTCGCGCAGGCGGTTGATCTCGCGCACCATCTCGAACAACACCGCACAGGCTTCAGGCGTGCCGAAGTCGTCGTTCATCACCGTGGTGAAGCGCTCGACGAACGCTTCGCCGCCAGCCGGAGCCACGCTCGGCAGGCCCTTCAGCGCGTGGTAGAAACGCTCGAGAGCGCCCTTGGCGTCCTTGAGGTTGTCTTCCGAATAGTTGATCGCGCTGCGGTAGTGACTGGATACCAGCAGGTAACGCACGACCTCCGGGTGATACTTTTCCAGCACGTCGCGAATGGTGAAGAAGTTGTTCAAGGACTTGGACATCTTCTCGCCATTGATACGAATCATGCCGCAATGCATCCACGCGTTGGCGTAGGTCTTGCCGGTGGCCGCTTCGCTCTGGGCGATTTCGTTTTCATGGTGCGGGAACTCGAGGTCACTGCCGCCGCCATGAATGTCGAAGGTCTCGCCGAGGCAGCAGGTCGACATCACCGAGCATTCGATGTGCCAGCCCGGACGCCCGGCGCCCCACGGCGATTCCCAGCTTGGCTCGCCCGGCTTGGCGGCTTTCCACAGCACGAAGTCCAGCGGGTCCTGCTTGGACTCGCCGACTTCGATCCGCGCGCCGATGCGCAGGTCTTCGATCTTCTTGCGCGACAGCTTGCCGTAGCCCATGAACTTGGCGACGCGGTAATACACGTCGCCATTGCCCGGGGCGTAGGCGTAACCCTTGTCGATCAGGGTCTGGATCATGGCGTGCATGCCAGGGATGTGATCCGTGGCGCGCGGCTCCATGTCCGGTTTCTTGATGTTCAGGCGCGCTTCATCTTCGTGCATCGCCGCGATCATGCGCTCGGTCAAGGCTTCGAACGACTCGCCGTTCTCGTTGGCCCGATTGATGATCTTGTCGTCGATGTCGGTGATGTTGCGCACGTACGTCAGGTCGTAACCGCTGAAACGCAGCCAGCGGGTGATCAGGTCGAACGCGACCATGCTGCGGCCGTGGCCCAGGTGGCAGTAGTCGTACACGGTCATGCCGCACACGTACATGCGCACCTTGTTGCCATCCAGCGGCTTGAAGACTTCTTTGCTCTTGGTGAGCGTGTTGTAGATCGTAAGCACGTTAATTCCTTGACGCTAAATCACTGGCCCCACGAATCACGCAGGGTCACGGTACGGTTGAATACCGGCTGACCTGGTTTCGAATCCTTGATATCGGCGACGAAGTAGCCTTCGCGCTCGAACTGGAAACGGTCTTCCGGCTGTGCATTGCCCAGCGAGGGTTCAGCACGACAACCGGTGAGTACCTGCAGCGAATCAGGGTTGATGTTGTCCAGGAAACTCGCGCTGTCTTCGGCCTTCTCCGGGTTCGGCGAGCGGAACAGACGATCGTACAGACGGACTTCGCACTCGACGCTGGCAGCGGCCGGCACCCAGTGGACCACGCCCTTGACCTTGCGGCCTTCGGGGTTCTTGCCCAGGGTGTCCGGGTCGTACGAGCAACGCAGCTCGACGATGTTGCCGTCGGCGTCCTTGATCGCTTCGTCGGCACGGATCACGTAGCTGCCGCGCAGGCGCACTTCGCCGTTTGGCTCCAGGCGCTTGTAGCCTTTTGGCGGCTCTTCCATGAAGTCTTCACGGTCGATGTAGATCTCACGGGCGAACGGCAGGACGCGCACGCCCATGTCTTCTTTCGGATGGCATGGCAGTTCGAGGTTCTCGACCTGGCCTTCCGGGTAGTTGGTGATTACGACTTTCAGCGGACGCAGTACGCACATGGCGCGCGGGGCGCTGTGGTCGAGGTCGTCGCGGATGCTGAATTCGAGCATGCCGAAGTCGACCACGCCGTCGGAACGGTTGGTGCCGATCATCTCGCAGAAGTTGCGGATCGATTTCGGCGTGTAGCCACGGCGACGGAAACCCGACAGCGTGGACATGCGCGGGTCGTCCCAGCCATTGACGTGCTGTTCATCGACCAACTGCTTGAGCTTGCGCTTGCTGGTGATGGTGTAGTTCAGGTTCAGGCGGCTGAACTCGTACTGGCGCGGGTTGGCCGGCACCGGCAGGTTCTCGAGGAACCACTCGTACAGCGGACGGTGGCTTTCGAATTCCAGGGTGCAGATCGAGTGAGTGATGCCTTCGATGGCGTCCGACTGACCGTGGGTGAAGTCGTAGTTCGGGTAGATGCACCACTTGTCACCGGTCTGGTGGTGGTGAGCGTGACGGATGCGATACATGATCGGGTCACGCAGGTTCATGTTCGGCGAGGCCATGTCGATCTTGGCTCGCAGCACCCGTGCACCGTCCGGGAATTCACCGGCGCGCATGCGCGCGAACCAGTCGAGGTTCTCTTCCACCGAACGGTCGCGGAACGGGCTGTTCTTGCCAGGCTCGGTCAGGCTGCCACGGTATTCCTTGGCCTGCTCAGGGGTCAGGTCGTCGACATAGGCCTTGCCGGCCTTGATCAGCTCGACGGCCCAGTCGTGCAACTGGTCGAAATACTGCGAGGCATAGCGCACTTCACCGGACCATTCGAAGCCCAGCCATTTGACGTCGCTTTCGATTGCGTCGATGTATTCCTGGTCTTCCTTGGCCGGGTTGGTGTCGTCGAAACGCAGGTGCGTGACGCCGCCGAACTCCTGGGCCAGGCCGAAGTTCACGCAGATCGACTTGGCGTGACCGATGTGCAGGTAGCCGTTGGGCTCAGGCGGGAAACGCGTGACGATCTGCGTGTGCTTGCCCGAGTCCAGGTCTGCCTGGATGATCGGCCGCAGGAAATTGACCGGCACGGCAGGGCCGGTCTTGGCATTCGAGGTAGGGTCGACAGTGGGCTTGCTCATAGGATCCTTGAACGTACAAGTGCGTGGCCGTAATAAAGGCCGGACAAAACAAAGCCGCTATCATAGCCGATGCCGTCAAGCAGCTGACAGAGCAGGCCTGCAAACGGTCGCATTTAATGGGGCGTAAATGAAAAACAGCCTCGAAATTCGCGTCTGGCACGCTAAACTGCGCATCTTGGCCGAAAACGGCTGAACCGGTGAAGGGACCGCAATGTCCCGAAATCCACGAATTCCCTGAATGAGTAGTAATCATGACCCAAGTCAAACTGACCACCAACCATGGCGACATCGTCCTGGAACTGAACGCCGAGAAAGCCCCGATCACCGTGGCCAACTTCATCGAATACGTCAAAGCCGGTCACTACGAAAACACTGTTTTCCACCGCGTCATCGGTAACTTCATGATCCAGGGCGGCGGTTTCGAGCCTGGCATGAAAGAAAAGAAAGACAAGCGCCCAAGCATCCAGAACGAAGCCGACAACGGTCTGCCGAACGAGAAGTACAGCGTGGCCATGGCACGCACCATGGAGCCGCATTCGGCTTCCGCCCAGTTCTTCATCAACGTGGCTGACAACAGCTTCCTGAACCACAGCGCCAAGACCACTCAGGGCTGGGGCTACGCCGTGTTCGGCAAAGTCGTTGCAGGCACCGACGTTGTCGACAAGATCAAGGGTGTTTCCACCACGATGAAGGCCGGCCACCAGGACGTACCAGCAGACGACGTGATCATCGAGAAAGCCGAGATCATTGAGTGATATTGCTGATTTCAGACTTGCATCTGGAAGAGGAGCGCCCGGACATTACCCGGGCGTTTCTGGATTTGCTCGCCGGACGCGCCCGCTCGGCGAGTGCGCTGTACATTCTGGGCGACTTTTTCGAGGCATGGATTGGCGACGATGCCATGACGCCGTTCCAGCGCTCCATCTGCCAGGCCCTGCGCGACCTCAGCGACAGCGGCACGGCCATCTTTCTGATGCACGGCAATCGCGACTTCCTGCTCGGCCAGGCCTTTTGCAAACAGGCCGGCTGCACCTTGCTGAAGGATCCGAGTGTCGTGCAACTGGCAGGCGAGCCGGTGCTATTGATGCACGGCGACAGCCTCTGCACCCGCGACGAAGCCTACATGAAGCTGCGTCGCTACCTGCGTAACCCCGTCACGCTGTTCATCCTGCGGCATCTGCCGCTGCGCACCCGGCATAAACTGGCGCGCAAGCTGCGCAGTGAAAGCCGTGCGCAAACGCGGATGAAGGCCAACGACATCGTTGATGTCACGCCCGAAGAAATTCCGCGGATCATGCAGGAATACGGGGTGAAAACCCTGATTCACGGCCATACCCATCGCCCCGCCGTGCACAAGCTGCAACTGGGCGATCAAGCTGCGCGGCGCATTGTGCTGGGGGATTGGGATCGCCAGGGTTGGGCGTTGCAAGTGGATGATCACGGGTTTGCGTTGGCGCCGTTCGATTTCGCCCCGCCGCCGCAATTGGCTGCCCCCGCCAACTAATTTGCACAACAAAAAACTGTAGGAGCGAGCCTGCTCGCTCCCACAGGGATTGCGTTTGTATCAATGCCCGGCGGAGGCCGCCGGCCCGGCCTTGGCGGTAAAGGGGGGCTTGGCCAGCCATACGATCAGGATCAGCCCCATGAACATCCAGCCCAGCAGCGTGAAGTAGTCCACCGTGGACATGATGTACGCCTGGCTGATCACCATTTGGTCCATCTGCGTATAAGCCTTGGCCCCTGCCCCGCCCAATTGATGCAATGCCTCGCGGGTTGCCGGGTCGAACGGGGTGATGCTTTCGGTCAGGTAGGCATGGTGCTGGTCGGCGCGGCGAATCCAGATCCAGGTCGTCAGTGAGGCGGCGAAGCTGCCGCCCAGTGTCCGCAGGAACGTCGCCAGCCCCGAACCGTCGGCAATCTGGCTGGGCGGCAGGTCCGACAGCAGGATGGTCAGGGTCGGCATGAAGAACAGCGCCACGCCGATACCCATGAACAATTGCACCAGGGCGATGTGCTGGAAATCCACCTCATTGGTGAAGCCGGCACGCATGAAACAACTCAGACCGATGGCCAGGAATGCCCCGCCCGCCAGCACCCGCATGTCGAATCGCGGTGCGTATTTGCCGACGAAAGGCGACAGCAGCACCGGCAGAATGCCCAACGGCGCCACGGCAAAACCGGCCCAGGTCGCGGTGTAGCCCAAGCGGGTCTGCAACCATTGCGGCAGGATCAGGTTGATCCCGAAGAATCCGGCATAGCCCAGCACCAACACGAGGGTGCCAAAGCGGAAGTTGCGGTGGGCGAACAGCCGCAAGTTCACCACCGGGTGCTCATCAGTCATTTCCCAGATCACGAAAAACGCCAGGGCGACCACGGAAATCACCGAGCCGATAACGATGAAACTGGACTCGAACCAATCGGCGTCGTTGCCTTTGTCGAGAACAATCTGCAATGCGCCGACACCGATGATCAACGCGATCAGACCCACGTAATCCATGGGTTGGCGGCTGGTGACCACCGGACGTTTCTTCATCTGCCGGGTGACCACCCACGCGGCGAACAAACCGATCGGCACGTTGATGAAGAAAATCCACGGCCAGCTGTAACTGTCGGTGATCCAACCGCCGAGGATCGGCCCGGCAATCGGCGCCACCACCGTGACCATCGCCAACAGCGCCAGCGCCATCCCCCGTTTCGCCGGGGGGTAGACCGCAATCAGCAGTGTTTGGGTCATCGGATACAACGGCCCCGCCACCACCCCTTGCAGCACGCGAAAGCCCACCAGTTCCGGCATGGAGGTGGAAATACCGCACAGGAACGAAGCAAGCACGAACAGCAGCGTCGCCCAGACAAACAGCTTCACCTCACCGAACCGCCGGCTGAGCCAGCCAGTCAGCGGCAAGGCAATGGCGTTGCTGACGGCAAACGAAGTGATGACCCAGGTGCCCTGCTCCGAACTCACCCCGAGGTTGCCGGAAATCGTCGGCAGCGCCACGTTGGCGATGGTGGTGTCGAGCACCTGCATGAAGGTCGCCAGCGACAAGCCGATGGTGCTGAGCACCAGGCTGGGGGGTGTGAAAGACGCGTTATTGCTCATCGCGAATCCTTTGAAACCTTGTTGGCGCTGCGTCTGTTACAGACACAGCTGACCCTGTGGGAGCGAGCCTGCTCGCGATAGCGAATGAACATTCAACACATTCATTGACTGGCAAACCGCCATCGCGAGCAAGCTCGCTCCCACAGAGGGGCGGCGTGCTGCACACAGGCGAATCAGCGTTGCGCGGTTTTGCTGACCGCGGCGCTGTTGTCGTGGATCAGTTGAGTGATCATCGCGTCGGCCTCGGCCAACTGACGGTCATAGATGTTGGTGCTGAACGACGCCTTTTGCGGTGGCTGTTGCGCCAGCACCGGGCCACTCTGGTCATGCAGGTTCACATCGACCACGGTCGACAGGCCGACCCGCAGAGGGTGTTTGGCCAGCTCATCGGCGTTGACGTGAATCCGCACCGGCACGCGCTGCACGATCTTGATCCAGTTACCGGTGGCGTTCTGCGCGGGCAACAGGGCGAACGCGCTGCCAGTACCGGCGCCAAGGCTGTCGATGGTGCCGCTGTATTTCACGGCACTGCCGTAAAGGTCGGTTTCGATTTCCACTGGCTGGCCGATGCGCATGTCACGCAACTGGGTTTCCTTGAAGTTGGCGTCGATCCACAACTGGTCCAGCGGTATTACCGCCATCAGGGCCGTGCCCGGCTGCACACGCTGACCGAGCTGCACGGTGCGCTTGGCCACATAACCGGTGACCGGTGCAATCAAGGTGCTGCGCGAGTTGTTCAGGTACGCCTGGCGCAATTGCGCGGCGGCAGCCATCACGTCCGGATGCGACGACACCACGGTGTCATCCACCAGGGCGCTGGTGGTTTTCAGTCGCTGCTTCGCATCGGCCAAGGCGTTTTGCGCCGAAGTCAGGTCATCACGGGCGTGGGACAGTTCTTCCTGGGAAATCGCCCCGCCCGCCGCGAGGTTCTTGCGGCGATTGAAATTGTCCTGGGCTTTCTGCACTTCTGCCTGCTGGGCATTGACCTGGGCTTTCTGGCCGTCGACGTTGCTGTACAGGCCGCGCACCTGACGCACGGTACGGGCCAGATTGGCCTGGGCACTTTGCAAACCGATTTCGGCATCGTTCGGGTCGAAGTTCACCAATACCTGACCTTCGTGCACCAGATCGCCATCATCGGCGCCGATGCTGACCACGGTGCCAGTGACCAGCGGCGTGATTTCCACCACGTTGCCGTTCACATAGGCGTCGTCGGTACTCTCGCTCCAGCGACCGTAAAACTCGTGGTAGGCCCAGACGCCCGCCCCGCTCAGCGCCACTGCCACCGCGAGAATCAGCAGCATGAACTTGCGCTTGCCCGCGTTGGGATTGCCTGGAGTGTTTTCAGCAGTTTGAGTTGTATCGGCAGTGGCCATGGCAAATACCTTGAATTAGTGGCTCAGCGTGGCTGGCGATGTGTTGGCAGACGCGAGGTTGTCGGGCGTAAACCCGCCACCCAGCGCCTGCATCAATTGGATCGACAAGTCGATCTGCTCGGCGTTCAGGTTGGCCAGCTGCCGCTGGGCCTGGAGCAACTGTTGCTCGATGCTGAGCACGTCCAGGTAGTTGCCGATGCCGGAACCGTACCGCTGGACCACGGTGTTGTAAGAGTCCTGGGCGATGTCCGTGGCGTGTTGCTGGGCGGCGATTTGCCGACCGATATCACGCAACTGGTTGATGCTGTCGCTGACATCCCCCAACGCCTTCACCAGGCTTTTGTTGTACTGCGCCACCGCGAGGTCGTAATCGGCGTCGCGGGAATCGAGGTCGGCGCGCAGGCGGCCGCCATCGAAGATCGGCAGTGAAATCGTCGGCCCGACGTTAAAGAAACGACTGGCCGAACCGAACATCGCATCGCCCAACAAAGATTGGGCACCGGCCGCCGCGCTCAGGTTCAAGTTGGGATAAAACCGGGTTTTGCCCGCGTCGATGTTCTTGCTGGCCGCCTCAACCCGCCAGCGCGCGGCCACCAGGTCCGGACGACGACCGAGCAACTCGGCCGGCAGCACCGACGGCAACGCCACGGCGCTGGCCTGAAGGACTTTCGGCCGGGCGATCTCGTTACCGCGATCCGGGCCCTTGCCCAGCAACACGGCCAGCGCGATTTTGGCGCTTTGCAGGCGTTTTTCGGCGTCGATCAGGTTCGCTTCAGAGGTGGCCTCCAGGCTTTCGGTCTGCTGGAACTGATACTGACTGTCGATCCCGGCGCTCAGGCGGCGCTGGCTCAAATCGAGCATCTGCCGGGTGCGCTTGAGGTCTTCGGCGGACAGGTCGTAAACGATGTGCGCCTGCCCCAGATCGCTGTAAGCGCGGGCCACGTCGGCGGACAAGGTCAACTGCGCGGCCTGTTGATCGATTTCAGCGGCACGGGCCTGGCCCAATGCGGCTTCCCAGGCGTCCCGTTGGCCACCCCAGAGATCGAAGTTGTAATTGAAACTGGCGCCGATGTTACGCAGGGTGGAGTAGTTGTCGCCCTGCCCGCTCGGGTCTTGATCACGGGCCAGACGCGAACGGGTCACGCCGGCGCTGGCATCGAGGGTCGGCATCCGCGCGGCATCGGCGGCATAAGCGGCAGCGCTGGCCTGATGGGCACGGGCGTCGGCGATCTGCATGTCGGGACTGTCGTGCAGGGCTTCGCGAATCAGGCCGTCGAGCTGAGGGTCGCCGAGGCTTTTCCACCAGTCGCTTTTCGGCCAGGCCGCCGGCGACAGAGTCACACCACTAAGGGATTGCCCGGCCTTGAGGTTTTTCGCCTCGAGGCTGACGCCTTCGGTGTTCAGGCCGCTGTAATTGGCACAGCCGGCGAGCGTCATGGCCAACAGCACCAGGCTGAAACCGGTACGCAGGGTTTTGCTGCTCATTTGTCACCTACCCGCAGCAAGGTGATCGCGTCACCGGCTGCCACCAGGATTTTCTTCAGGATCTGTTCCAGGGTCTTCAACTCTTCAGGGGTGATGCCGCCCGCCAGTTCGTTCATGGCTTCGGCGCCAATGTGCGGCAACAGAGCGGCCAGCTTCTGACCCTCTTCGGTCAACACCAGCTGGACCTGCCGGCGATCGGCTTCGGAGCGTTGGCGGGCAAGGAAACCTTTCTGTTCCAGACGATCGAGCATCCGGGTCATCGAACCGCTGTCCAACGACAGGTGCCGGCACAGCTCGGCCGGGGTATCGACGCCGAACTGGGCCATGATGATCAGCACCTTGAACTGCGCGGCGGTGATGCCGTGGGGCTCCATGTGGGTGTCGATAATCCGGTCCTTGAGCAGCGCAGCGCGTCCGAGCAGCAGGCCAAGGTGGCAATTATGGAAATCGTCTGGGGTGAAATGTTTCATCTGGACACCAGTTAGCTGCCTAGGCAGTGAATGTATGTCGAGATATTACTGCTTAGGCAGCGAATGTCAACGCAATAGTTAGCATGCTTTGTAATTAGTTGACTAATGGCGTCGGATATTAACGGCGAACGCGGTGATGCCTTCGCTGGCAAGCCAGCGAAGGTTGAGAGCAGGTTTTGGAGAGAGCGGGACCTAGAAATCCCGCTTGTAGAAGATGTCCAGCGAACTGGCCACGCCGCCAGCGGCTTCGAGGTAGACCTTTTTGCTCAATTTGTAACGCAAGGCAATGGTGTTCGCCGGTTCGAACACGCCCACGCCATAGCGCAGGCTGAGCTTCTCGGAGAGGTTGCCACTCGCCACCACGCTGGTGGTGTTGCCGCTGCCCTGGGTGTCGAGCTGGAAGTCCTGAATACCCAGATTCTTGGCCAGCCCGCTGGTGACCCCGGAACTGCCCATCAGCCCCAAACCAAGGGCCGCCTGGGCGAGCATGTTGTTGTCCTCGCCGTTGCTGCTCAGCGGACGGCCCAACACCAGGTAGGACAGCGCCTGTTCCTGACTCATGGCCGGCTCGGAGAAAATCTGCGTGGTCGGCTGCTCGGCGCTGCCGCTCAAGCGAATGCCGGCGATCACGTCGTCGGTCTTGCGAATGGCTTCGATGTCGAGGTACGGCTGATCGATCGGGCCGGCAAACAGCAAGCGCGCCCGGCGCACGGTCAACCGCTGACCGTAGGCGCGATAACGGCCGTCGTTGAGCCAGAGTTCACCCCGGGTGTCCATGTTGTCGCCGATGTGAACGTGGCCTTGCAGGTTGGCCGTAAGACCAAACCCGGCGAAGCTCAGTTTGTCCTCGCCCACCACCACATCGATGTCCATCAGCGTGGCCATCGGCGGCTTGCCCTCTTCGGTCTGCTGGCCGACGATCACCGTGTCACCGGAGACTTTGACCGTCGATGGCGGCAACTCGCGAATGGTGATTTCCCCCCTGGGCACCTGCACTTTCCCGGAAACCGCGAGCTTGTCGTCCTTGATCGAGATCTTCAGGTCCGGCGCCACTTCAAGCTTGGCGTAGGGCTCGATGGTGACCGGCAACTGCGTGCCCTTGAGCGCCAGGTCCACCACCAGCGCCTGACCCCAGGCAACGCTACCGCTCAAACTGCCCTGGCCGGTCTTGCCGCTTTTCCAGCCACCGTTCAATTGCACGGTTTCGCCGGCGATGACGGCCTGAAGTTGCAACGCCTCGATCTCCATTGGCAGTTCCGGCCCGGAAACCTGGCCATCGCTGAGCAACAGATTGCCATTGACCTGGGGCGCCAGCAGCCCACCGGAAATCGTACCGCTGCCATTCAAACGGCCAGTCAGCTTTTCGACCATGGGCACAAACGGTCGCGCCACCGACAGGTCCAGGCCACTCAAGCGGAAGGAACCGCTCAGGGGTTTGTTCTTGGGCAGCGGGTTGATCTGTGCCTGCACCATCAGTTCGCCGAGCTTGCCGCCGACGAAGTTGAGGTCGGTGTCGATGCGTTTTGGCGTGAATTTGCTGGTGAGTTTCAGGGTCTGGTACGGGAAGTCCAGCCACTGGTCTTTCTCGCGCATGCGCAAGAGGCCACCGCTGGCGTCGAGGCTGACCTGGCCGTTCGGACCGCTGGCTGGAAGATCCAGTTGCACGTCGGCGTTGAGTCGACCCTGCCAGGCAAAGTCTTTGGGCAACCACTGCGCGAGGCTTTCGATGGGGAACTGCTTGAGGTGATAGCGCAGTTTCGGATCAGGCATCAGACGCTGGTCTTCGCCGCACAAACTGGCCGGGCCGGACTGCCAGCAATGGGCACCGAAGTTGATCTTGCCATCCGCCAGCCGCTCCAGTTTTGCCGGGCCTTGCAGCTTCCAGTCCTGGCCACCGGCCTGGATATCGCCGCTGGCCAGGCGTCCGCGCCAGTTGCCTTTGTCCAGGATGCCGTCGAGACCGAGGGCCAGTTTCAGCTTCGGCCCTTGCAGATCGAGGGTCAGTTTCTGGTTTTTGATATCGCCCTGCCCACTGGCGGTCAGGGTGCCAAGGGAGGTGTCGCCGGCCTGGATCCCGCTGCCCTTGAGGTCGATTTTCGCCCGTTGCGCGCTGTCGAGGGTGGCGTCCAGGTTCAGGCTTTGCAGCCGATTGTCGGCGAACGCCAGCTGAGTGCCTTGCAGGTCCAGCTTGCCTTGCGGTGCCTTGAGCGTGCCGGCGACATCGATCCGGCCATTGAGCTGGCCGCGCAATTGCGGCCAGAGCTGGGCCAGACGCGGCAGCTTGATATCGATCTGCCCGGCGAGTTTCTGTTGCAGGCTGCCCTTGCCGTTGATGCTGTTGTCGCCCAGGCGAATCTGCAGCGCATCGAGGTTCCACTGCTCGCCGCCGCCATTGGCCCTGGCCTGGATCACCGCAGGCTGACCACGCAGTTTTCCTTTCAAATCGAGGTCGGCGCTCAGGCTGAGTTTTTCATCCTTGATTTCCCCTTGGCTGCGCAATGGGCCGGCCAGGGTGCCGGGCAATTCCGCCACCCAGTACGCCGGGTTGATCGCCGACAAATCCAGCGCGGTATCCCAGGCGATGCCATTGGCGAACTGCAGGTTCAGATGCCCTTCAGCCTTGCCCTGGCCAGCCGTGAGTTGAATCTGTTGCAGGTAGATTTTCGTCAGGTCACCCGCGAACGGACTGGTCAGGCTGAACGCCCCGGCCGGACCGTCCAGCGCGGCGTTGAAGTGGCCGAGGTACTTACCGTCCGTGTAGGAAACTTCGCCATTGAAGCTGCGCAGAGCCACTTGCGGCTCATCGATCAGCGGATAGAGGCGGTGCCACGGGAAGTCCAGCCAATCGATTTTCGCCTCGGCACTCAGGCCTTTGCTCCAGTCGACTTGCCCCGTGAGTTTTAGGTTTTGCTTGTCGCTGGCCGTCAGGTCGAGCGCGGCAATCTGCGCGCCATTGGCGTCGACCTTGCCTTGCAACACCAGCGCTACAGGTCCTTGTTCGGCCGGCAACGTGGCCTTGCCGAGCAGCGCGTAGCCGTTTTTCAGGTCGCCGTCGCCCGTGAGTTCAAGCTGATTGAGTTGCAGGGTGTCCGGCAGGTCGGCGCTGGGCTTGAAACCGTCAGCGGTGATGCGCACCTTGGCCGGCAGGTTCTCCACCAAGGGTTGCAGTTGACCGGTCAGTTGGCCGTTGAGGTATCCGCTGCTGTCGGCTTTCAGGTTGAGGGTCTTGAGCAAATCGCCGTCGATTTTCAGGGCCAGCGTCCAGGGCGCAGGCGTCGACAGGGTCAATTGGCCTTCAGCGGTGAGCGGCCAGTTGCCGCCAGGTTGCAACTGCCCGGTCAAATTCAGGTTCAGATCGTCCCGCTGCAGTTTCACCGAGTCGATCTGCATCCCCTTCTCGGTCCAGTGCGCCGTCAGTTTCAAGCCCTTGAGCTGCTCGCTGCCGTTGAACCGCAAGCTGCCGACCTGCACGTCACCCAGTTCCAGCGCCACCGGCAATTTCAAATCCGGCAGGCTGATCGGCCCGCTGCTTTGTTCTTCACCGCCCGGCGGGAATTGCAGGCTGACCTGATCAGCCTGCAATTGCTCGATGCACAAGGTCATGCGCGTCAGGCACAGCGGCGACCAGGCAAAAATCACCTTGTTCAGTTCGACCTGGCTGGCGTCTTGCTGCCACACAACGCGGTCGGCGCTCCATTGCCCGCCCAGGCGCCCCTGGAAGTTGTCGAGGCTCAAACCCGGCACAAAGCCAAGCGCCCAGCGACTGCCCGCCGCCGTGCCCAACACCGTGGCCAGGGTCAGGGCGACCAGCATCAGCAGCGTCAGGACCGCCAGCAGCGATATGTTCAAACCACGCTTCACAACTCGGGCCCCATGGAAAAGTGCAGTCGAATGCCGCCATCGTCGTCCATCGCGTGAGCCAGGTCGAGGCGGATCGGCCCCACTGGCGAGACCCAGCGCACACCGATACCGACACCGGTCTTCAGATTCGGCAGTTCAAGTGTATTGAAGGAATTGCCCTGGTCGATGAACGTGGCGACACGCCATTTTTCGGCGATGGAATATTGATACTCCGCGCTGGCGGCGACCATGTAGCGGCCACCGATGCGGTCACCCTCATTGTTTTCCGGGGACAGGCTCTGGTAGTCATAGCCGCGCACGCTCTGATCGCCACCGGCGAAGAAGCGCAGCGACGGTGGCACCGACTTATAGCCGTTGGTGGCACTGCCGCCGACCTGCACCCGACCGAGGAAGCGGTGTTTGTCGAACACTGTGGTCAAGCCCTTCACCAGCGCCGTGCCGTACACCAGGTTGTTATCCGACCCCAGACCTTCCTTGGCCACCTTGCTTTCGAATTGCAGGCGATAGCCATTGTGCGGGTCGATGCGGTTATCGCTTTTGAGGTACGAATAGCTCACGCCGGGCATCAGCAGGTTACTGAGTCCCGAGTCATCGCCGAGCCGGTACTCCTCGTGTTGCCACTTGAGCGACACCACCCGCTGCCATCCGCTGGGCAACTTGCTGTGCCATTCGGGACCGATGGTCAGGAGTTTGCTGAGGCTGTCCCTGTCCGCGATTTCTTCATTCTGATAGCCACCGGCGAAACGCAGTTTGTCCGTCAGTGGTGGGTCCAGCGGAATGTCATAGAACACCCCGACGTTTTGCCGTGGCGCCGAGACCTCGGTTTCCCAGCCATAGCTGTGCCCCTGCGGATTGACCCAGTGCCGCGTCCAGTTGGCTTTGATCCGCGGGCCGACATCGGTGGAGTAACCCAGGCCCAGGCCCATGGTCCGCGGCTTGCGGGTTTCGAGCCGGACGTCCACCGGGATCACGTTGTCCCTGGACGCGGTCGGCGCCGCGTCCACCCGCACGCCCTCGAAATAACCGCTCGATTGCAGGGCCTGGTTGAGTTCGGCAATCAGCTCGGAGTCATAGGGCGCACCCGCCTTGAATGGCACCATGCGTTGCAGCAGGTCTTCGTCGAAGGGCGTGTCGCCTTCGAAACTGACCTTGCCCAGGGCGTAACGCGGACCGCTGTCATAGACCAGCTCGATATCGGCCACGCCGGCTCGCGGGTCCACCGACAGTGTCGAACGGGTAAAACGCCCGCTGAAAAAGCCATAGCGCGAGGCCTGGTTCTGGATCAGCCGCTTGGCATCTTCATAATGGCCATGGTTGAGCACCGCACCGGTTTTCAGCGAATGGTCATTGGGCACACGAAAGGATTTGAGCGAGGCGGCCGGGCCGTCGATGCGGATGGTGACGTTGCGCAGATGCACCGGTTCGCCGGGGTCGATGTTCAGTATCAGGCGTGGCGTCTTGCCGCCCTTCACGTCGCTGTCGATGTGCGGCTGGTAATAACCCAAGGCCTGGGCGGCCTTGCGCGCCTGTTCCTCGGCGCCCCGACTGAAGCGCAGCAAGGCCTCTTCGTCACGATCGCCGAGACTGCCGACATAGCCCTCTATATTGGCTTTCAGTTCATCGTTGGACGGTTTGATCCGAACATCCAATTCACTTTGGGCCAGTGCCGCGCAGCTGGAAATCAGCATCAGCACGCCACTGGTAATTCTTCCTGGAAACTTCATAGGCGCGGATGCTATCACGAGCATGCTTGATGAACATGGGAGCGTGATAGAGCCCGGTGCGCCCCAAAAGTTCGACGGTTATGCCGTTGCGGTTTGTACGACTTGAGGATTGGCGTGAAAAAACACGTGTTCGCGGATCGGTCCTACAGCGACCTCACCAATTTCCTCATAACCCTGTCGCTTATAGAACTCCAGGTAACGCGGATTGCCGGTGTCGAGCACCACGCCCTGAGAATGTTCATCCACCGCGCACCAGTTGTGCACCGCTTGCAGCAGTTGTTCGCCGAAGTGCTTGCCCTGGAATTGCGGATGAATCCCCAGCAATGGCAGCAGGTGCACCGAGTCGGACGGCACGCAAGCCATCACCGCATCGTGATATTCAAGGTAGCGACGGGTGCAGCGAAACCCGGTGCTCAGCACCATCCGCAGCTGCCAGGCCCAACTTTCAGTGATGCCCAGGCGCCGTTGCGGCGGCGCGATCAGGGCGATGCCGATCAAGCGATCGTTGACCAGCAGGCCGATGGCCGGCAAATCCTGGAGAAAGTGTTGCTTGACCAGCTCACGCACCGTGGCGCGCACCCGCTGTTCATAGCCGGGGCGCTCGGCTTCGAACAGGTAGCCGAACGTCGGCTCGTGCCGGTAAGCCTGGTACAACAGGGAACGTGCTTCGCGGGAATAGCCCCTGTCGAGCATGTGAATATCGGCGATGGCGGTGGACGTTTCGGGCATGACGGTCATTCTCCCCGGCACAGCTCGAACGGCTGTGCTCTTGTTGGTAGGAGCCTTTGGGTGGCAACACAGTTCCCCCCCCCACAGGTATAGACCAGACTCGCAGATCAGTCAGTCAATGTAAAAGCCGGCTGCACCGACACTGGCCCGATGCCGACATGTCAGCTAGCATCGCCCTTTTGCCAGGACTGCCGACCATGAAGATCGTCTCCTTCAACATCAACGGGCTGCGTGCCCGTCCCCATCAGCTGGCGGCGCTGATCGACAAACACCAGCCCGACGTGATCGGCCTGCAGGAAACCAAGGTCCATGACGACCAGTTTCCGCTCGATGAAGTCAGAGCCCTGGGCTACCACGTGTATTTCCATGGACAAAAAGGTCACTACGGCGTCGCCCTGCTGTCGCGCAAAGAACCGCTGGTGCTGCACAAAGGCTTCGCCACCGACGATGAAGATGCCCAGCGGCGCTTTATCTGGGGCACGTTCGCCGACGCCAATGACGTGCCGGTGACCATCATGAACGGCTATTTCCCTCAAGGCGAAAGTCGCGACCACCCGACCAAATTCCCGGCCAAGGAACGTTTCTACAGCGATCTGCAGCAACTGCTGGAAAGCCAGTTCCGGAACGATCAGCCGTTGGTGGTCATGGGCGATGTGAACATTTCACCGGAAGACTGTGACATCGGGATCGGCCCCGACAACATGAAGCGTTGGCTGAAAACCGGTAAATGCAGCTTCCTGCCGGAAGAGCGCGAGTGGATGGCCCGCCTGAAAAACTGGGGCCTGGTGGACAGTTTCCGTCACCTGAACCCGGAGGTGACCGACATGTTCAGCTGGTTCGACTACCGCAGCCGCGGTTTTGAAGACGAGCCCAAGCGCGGACTGCGCATCGACCTGATCATGGCGTCCCATGGCCTGTTGCCGCGGGTCAAGGACGCGGGCGTGGACTACGAACTGCGCGGCATGGAAAAACCCTCCGATCACGCGCCGATCTGGCTTGAGTTGAGCTGATTACCCTCTTCTGTGGGAGCGAGCCTGCTCGCGATGACGGACTGTCATCCAACTGAAAATTGAATGCCAGGCCCTCATCGCGAGCAGGCTCACTCCCACATTGGAAAACTGTCATCTCTCTGAAACCCTACTGACTTAATCTCCCGGCACCTCCTTTAGCCATTCAAGGTGCCGGCATGACGCTGCGCGGTTTGTTCCTGTTGATGCTGTGCACCTGCTTGCCGCTGATGACCTCGGCCAACAGTTTGCCGGTGCCCGACCATGGCCCGGTGCTAAGCATCCAGGGCTCCAATACCATCGGAGCGGCACTCGGTCCGGCGCTGGTCGAAGGACTGTTGCGCGAACAGGGCTTGCTCAAGGTGCACAGCGAAGCGCCGGACAAGGCCAACGAACTGCGGATTGTCGGTGAAACCCCGCAAGGACGCCGGGTCGAGGTCGAACTCGCGGCCCACGGCTCCAGCACCGGCTTCAGCGCACTGAAGGCCGGCAGGGCCGATCTGGCCGCTTCATCGCGCCCGATCAAGGACAGCGAGTTGGTTGACCTCCGATCCCTGGGTGATCTGAAAAGCGCGGCCGCCGAGCAGGTCATCGCCATCGACGGCCTGGCGATTATCCTTCACCCGCAAAACCCGCTGAACCAACTCGATACCGAGCAACTGGCACGCCTCTTCAGTGGCGAGGTCAAAACCTGGGAAGAACTCGGCGGCCGTGGCGGCGCCATTCATCTGTATGCGCGGGATGATCACTCCGGCACCTATGACACCTTCAAGGAACTGGTCCTCAGCCGTCGCGGGAAAACCCTGAGCGGTGCAGCGAAACGTTTCGAATCCAGCGAGCAATTGTCGGACGCGGTCAGCCTCGATCCACAAGGCATCGGCTTCATTGGCCTGCCGTACGTGCGCTCGGCCAAACCGGTGGCGATTGTCGACGGCCAATCCCAGGCCATGCTGCCGCTCAACAGCCTGATCGCCACGGAAGACTATCCCCTGTCCCGCCGCTTGTTCCTCTACCTGCCGCCCAACGGGAAAAATCCCTGGGCCGACGCGCTGGTGACGTTCGCGCAAAGCGGCCAGGGTCAGGCGATTGTCGCGGCCAACGGGTTTATCGCCCAGACCGTGCAGGCCATGACCGTCACACCCAACGCACTGATGCCCGAGGCCTACCAGGGACTCAGCCGCCACGCCCAGCGCCTGACCGTTAACTTTCGCTTCGAGGAAGGCAGCGCCAGCCTGGACAACAAGGCGCGACAGGACCTGTCCCGAGTGCTCGACTATATAAAGCAGCACGGCAAAACCGATCGGCAGGTCACACTAGTAGGGTTTGGCGATGCCAAGAGCGACCCGGCCCGCGCTGACCTGCTGTCAAAACTGCGGGCCATGGCGGTGCGGCGCGAACTGGTGAAAAGTGGCGTGGTGCTGCGCGACGTTCGCGGGTTTGGCGCCGAAATGCCTGTGGCGGCCAATAGCGCCGATGAGGGGCGGATCAAGAATCGGCGGGTTGAGGTTTGGGTGTATTGAATTTGATGTAGATGTGTTGAATGGGCCGACGCCATCGCGGGCAAGCCCGCTCCCACAAGGATCACACTAAACCTGTGGGAGCCGGGCTAGCCCGCGATGAACGATGACTCGGTGCCTGTTACTGCCCGCTACGCATCATTTCCTTTGGCACGTACTTGCCGATTTCGAACTTGCCGATTGCCGCACGGTGCACTTCGTCCGGACCGTCGGCCAGGCGCAGGGTGCGCTGCATCGCATACATGTAGGCCAGCGGGAAATCGTTGGAGACCCCTGCCCCGCCGTGAATCTGGATCGCCCGGTCAATCACCCGCAACGCCACGTTCGGCGCCACCACCTTGATCTGCGCGATTTCGCTCTTCGCCACTTTGTTGCCGACGGTATCCATCATGTACGCCGCTTTCAACGTCAGCAGGCGCGCCATGTCGATTTCCATCCGCGAGTCGGCGATCTTGTCGATGTTGCCACCCAGTCGCGCCAGGGGTTTGCCGAACGCCGTGCGGTTCACCGAGCGTTTGCACATCAATTCCAGGGCACGTTCGGCCATGCCGATCGAACGCATGCAGTGGTGAATCCGGCCCGGGCCGAGGCGACCCTGAGCGATTTCGAAGCCGCGTCCTTCACCCAGCAGGACGTTTTCGTACGGCACACGCACGTTTTCGAACAGCACTTCGGCGTGACCGTGGGGCGCGTCGTCATAACCGAACACCGGCAGCGGACGCAGGATCTTTACGCCGGGGGTATCCACCGGAACCAGAATCATCGAGTGCTGTGCATGGCGCGGTGCATCAGGGTTGCTCAGGCCCATGAAGATCAGGATTTTGCAGCGTGGATCGCAGGCCCCGGAGGTCCACCATTTCTTGCCGTTGATCACCCACTCGTCGCCATCGCGCACGGCACGGGCGGCCATGTTGGTGGCGTCGGACGATGCGACGTCCGGTTCGGTCATGGCAAATGCCGAGCGGATTTCGCCGCGCAGCAGCGGCTCGAGCCAGCGTTGCTTCTGTTCTTCGTTGGCGTAGCGCACCAGCACTTCCATGTTGCCGGTGTCGGGCGCGGAGCAGTTGAACGGCTCAGGCCCCAGCAGCGAGCGCCCCATGATCTCGGCCAGGGGCGCGTATTCGAGGTTGGTCAGGCCGGCACCGAGCTCTGACTCAGGCAGAAACAAATTCCACAGGCCCTCCGCCTTGGCCTTGAGTTTGAGTTCTTCCATGATCGCGGTCGGCTGCCAGCGGTCGCCCTCGGCAACCTGGCGCTCGAACACGGTTTCAGCGGGATAGACGTAGGTGTCCATGAACGCTGTCACGCGCTCACGCAGTTCCTGAACCTTGGGCGAATAAGCGAAATCCATGAGCAAGATACCTTCTTGGGGGAGGTTGTTTAGATCATGCAATCGATGCTAGAACAGCTACGAAAATTTACCTAGCCTATTCTCGGCGTGTATTAACATTCATCACCGATATATGATCGGCTGATCTTCAAGGCCAGCCGCCCACACAATAAGAGAGCCGCGTAATGAATCTGAGCAAGGTCGATCTCAACCTTTTCATCGTCTTCGACGCGATCTACACCGAAGCCAACCTGACCCGCGCCGGGCAGATCGTCGGGATTACCCAACCGGCGGTATCCAACGCACTGGCCCGCCTGCGCGAAACCTTCAACGACCCTTTGTTCGTGCGCACCGCCCAGGGCATGGTGCCGACGCCGATGGCCCAGAACATCATCGGCCCGGTACGCAACGCCCTTTCCCTGCTGCGGGTATCGGTGCAGGAAAGCCGCATTTTCAACCCGTTGCAGGCGGTCAAGACCTACCGCATCAGCATGACCGACCTGACCGAGGCGGTGATTCTGCCACCGTTGTTCCAGCGCCTGCGCCGTCTCGCCCCCACGGTGATCATCGAGAGTTTCCTGTCCAAGCGCCGCGAGACCACCAAGGAACTGGCCGCCGGTCGCCTCGATTTTGCGGTGGATGCGCCGCTCAACACCGACCCGCAAGTGCGCCACGTCAAGTTGATGGAAGACCGCTATGTATGCGCCATGCGCAAGGGGCATCCGTTGGCGGGCAAGGAAAAATTCACCCTCGATGATTATCTGGGCCTGACCCACATCCATATTTCCAGCCGCCGTAGCGGTCTGGGGCATGTCGACCTGGCCCTCGGCAAGATGGGCATCCAGCGCAAGATCGCCCTGCGCTCACAGCATTACCTGATGGCATCGCAAGTGCTGCAGCAGACCGACATGGTCATGACCGTTCCGGAGCGCTTCGCCCGTCGTAACGATCTGCACGCCTTCAGCTTGCCGGTCAACGATGTGCCGCCGGTGGAAACCCACCTGTACTGGCACGAAAGCACCGACCAGGATCCGGCCAACCGCTGGATGCGCGAGCAGATGATCGAGTTGTGCCAGCAGGTGACGGCGCACGAGAAAAAGCTGGAAAAGGCGTAGGGCGTGTTACCGCGTCATCGTTCATCACCGGCACGCCGCGCTCCCACGGGTCAATTTGTCACGCACTTGATTGTGTACGCCGAAAAACGTTGTGGGAGCGAGCCTGCTCGCGATGGGGCCGGCAAGAACAGCAGTCATCCCCTGCCCCTTGACGTAAACGTCAACCTGCCATTAGCTTAGCGCCATGACCTTTTGCGAGCGCTTCCATGAGCAGCCAGACCTACAGCATTTCCGACCTCGCCCGCGAGCTCGACATCACCACCCGGGCGATTCGCTTCTATGAAGAGCAAGGCCTGCTCAGCCCCGAACGGCGAGGTCAGGAACGCATCTATTCGCCCCGCGACAAGGTCAGCCTGAAGCTGATCCTGCGAGGCAAGCGCATCGGCTTCTCCCTGGCCGAATGCCGCGAGCTGATCGAGCTTTACGACCCTTCCAGCGGTAACACCAAGCAATTGCACAGCATGCTGGCGAAAATCAGCGAGCGTCGGGAACAGCTGGAACAGCAACTGCTGGACATCGAGCAGATGAAACTCGAACTCGATACGGCGGAAGAACGCTGCGTCCAGGCGCTGGAACAGACCCTCAAAAGCCAGGAATCGCTTCAATAAGACAACACAATCCCCTTGTGGGAGCGAGCTTGCTCGCGATGGTCGTTAACGATAACGCGTGTTTGCTGGATAAACGCGGTGCCTGGGAGCCCATCGCGAGCAGGCTCGCTCCTACAGGGTTCTCCGAACAATCAGCACAGGTCCAATGCCATGTCCCTCCCCACCCACGTACGCCTTGTCGAAGTCGGCCCGCGCGACGGTCTGCAAAATGAAGCCCAACCCATCAGCGTTGCCGACAAGGTACAACTGGTCGACGCGCTGACGGCTGCCGGCCTGGGCTATATAGAAGTCGGCAGTTTCGTCTCGCCCAAATGGGTACCGCAGATGGCGGGCTCTGCGGATGTCTTCGCGCAGATCCAGCGTAAACCCGGGGTGACTTACGGCGCGCTCGCCCCCAACCTTCGAGGGTTTGAAGACGCCATCGCCTCCGGGGTCAAGGAAGTCGCGGTGTTTGCGGCGGCCTCCGAAGCGTTTTCCCAACGCAACATCAATTGCTCGATCAGCGAAAGCCTGGAGCGTTTCGTGCCGATCATGGAGGCGGCCAGACAACACGGCGTGACCGTGCGTGGTTACGTGTCCTGTGTGCTGGGCTGCCCCTATGAAGGTAACGTCGCACCGGAACAAGTCGCTCGGGTCGCCCGCGAGCTCTACGCCATGGGCTGCTACGAGGTATCCCTGGGCGACACCATCGGCACCGGCACCGCGGGCGCCACCCGCAAGATGTTCGACGTGGTTTCCGCTGTCGTGCCACGGGACAAACTGGCCGGGCACTTCCACGACACCTACGGCCAGGCCATGGCCAACATCTACGCCAGCCTGCTGGAAGGTATCTCGGTATTCGACAGCTCCATCGCCGGCCTCGGCGGCTGCCCTTACGCCAAGGGCGCCAGCGGTAACGTCGCCACGGAAGATGTGGTGTACCTGCTCAATGGGCTGGGTATCGACACGGGAATCGACCTGGACGCCCTGATCCTCGCCGGCCAGCAAATCTGCACAGTGCTGGGGCGGCCCACCGGTTCGCGCGTGGCCAAGGCACGTAGCGCTCAGTGAGGGCGCGGTTGTGTCCGGGTGTTACCGCTGCGGCTGGGCGTGGGGCAAAAGCGAGTAACACGGAAACAAATTGTCGGGGTTTACCTGAGGGAAAAACCTTACACTTTTATTAAGCTATTGATTTTAAAGTATTTTTAAAAGTTGGCACGACACCTGCTATCTCTATGGCATAACAAGAATAAAAAAAGCGGCACAACCAATAAAAACAAGACGTAACGACTCTGACATAACAAAAACAACACGGCAGAGACGCAGCTAACAGATTTTTTTGGAGAAGGTGTGCTTTTCAGGGTGCTTTTCGGAGTTACCCGCAACCGGGCAGAGAACAATAAAACTACCTTCAGGTAGCTCCCGAATCGGTTGGATCGCTCAGCGAGAAAGTAGATCAGCGCTCAAAAAAATACGTTTGCTCTTGATCCCGGATGGGGATCGAAAAAAACAGCGGTAAAGGGTCACGGTCACCAAAAACAACAACAGACCGCCCCTCAATAATAAAAAAAGAGCACGCGCAACGAAAAATTAAAGGGGAGCTTCGGCTCCCCTTTGTGCTGTCTGGCATTCGGTATTTTCACCGCCCTTTGTAATTGAATGGACTCGCCCAAGCCGAGGCGTCTGTGCGCCACGGTGGCATTCTTATAGAAGCCAACGACAGCGAG
>NZ_JAFEHE010000036.1:0-55222 GCF_016887925.1 Pseudomonas sp. MIL9
AGTGGTGAATAGGTTCTCAGTTGAAGGCCAAGTTCAGTGTCACGCTTCCTGAAAAACCGACTTTTTCAACAGAATCGGCCAATAGCTGCCCTTCATGATCGGCAGCTATTGGCGACAAGCAGCACCTGCCAACACCAACCTGCAGCGAGTGTCGGCAATGGGTCGCACTACTTCGAAACCACCAGCGCCGGTGGCTGCCAGCTGCCTTCGCCAGCGGGAAGAATCGAAGGCGGTGCGGTCTTCGGCCAGTAGAGACGCATCACCAGATAGACCGTATCGTCAGGCGCCGGCAGCCAGTTGCTTTCCTTTGCCTTGCCGGGGGAGTCCTTCTGGATGTACAGCGTCAGTGAGCCATCCGCGTTTTTCTTCATGGCCGGCAGCATCGGCGAATTGATCAGGTAACGGTTGAGCGGGTTGTTGATCAGCAGCTGGCTCTTGCCGTCGTACAGGGTCACCGACCAAAAGGCATTCACTGGCGGCAGCTTGCCCGCCGGGAAGGTCAGCGTGTAATTGCGCTTGCTGGTATCCAGCGTCTGGCCTTTACCGTCGGTGCGGGTATAGGGGTACATCGCCTCAACGGCGTCATTGCCGTAAAGGCCGCCCCTCGCGGCGCCGGCACGCATCAGCCAGTCGCCCTTGTAGAACGCCTGGTCGCCAAAGAACGCGCCGACGTTCCAGCCGTTGATGTTTTTCATGCCGCTCGAGAGAAACTTGTCAACCTTCTCATCGCCAGCTTTCATCCCCAGCAGGACCACCGCCTTGTGTTCGAGCGAGAGGTCTTTGAATTCGAAGCGCCGGCCGGGGCCTACACCGATGCTGGCCAGCTTCGACCGAATCGCCTTGTCGTCGGCCGAAGGCGGCACATACTCCAACGCGGCCGACAGGTACTCGAAAAAATTGTCCTTGATACCAGCCGTGGTGGCCGGTACGAAATCAATCTTCGGGGCCGCGACCGGCGCTGGTTGATGGAGGAAGGCTGAAAGCGGCTGGACCTTGTAACCCGCCTGAACCTTCTCGACATTGGGCATGTCGGCTGGATTGAACAACTGGGTCCGGATCAGCGTCAGCGCGAAGGGAGTCGTGGAGTTGAACACTTTATCGATGCCAGGCGGTGTCGCCCCTTTCCAATCGGGGCCTGCAATCAGATAGCTCCCGGGGGCACTTGCAGTTGCCCGGCTGCCGATGTAGCCGTAGTTATAGGTGTTGCCGTCGATTAGCTGCACCGAGTAGTAGCGCTTTTTGGAGACGGCCGGCACGGTGATCACGAGGGGCTCTGCGCGCAGGTCGGTCCAGAGTATCGAGTAGGGGGTGTCGCTGTTTGGCGTAATGACGGCGGTATCAGCGGGTGTCGCGACCCGATGCTCGTTGTGCAGTTGATTGAAGGGGGCCTTGAACTGGCTGGATTTGGTGTCCACCGCGAACTCGTTCATCACGGCGTAGTTCATCACCAGCGGCAAGCCGTAAATAAAGCCTTCCTCGGCGATCGCCTTGGTCTGCTCGAGGCTCGGCGCAGGTACGCCCTTGGCCACGTCCGCCTTGTCTGCCTGTGCGATGGGGTCGTTCTTGCTCGCACACCCCGTGAAAAGCGTTGAACCCACCACGACGAGCGCCGCAGCCATTGTCCAGCCCCGGTCAGACTTCCTGTTCATTTTCACCTCGTTTGTTCTGAGCAACGTTTTGCTGTCGACTGGCACGCACCACCCAGACCGCGCCCCAACTGAAACTCTGGCTGTCTCTTTACCTGGCGACTGAGTAACTCCTGCGACGAAGCGCCAACTCACCCGCCACGGGAGTGTAGATCACAATAAGCCAGCATCCCCTTGCGCAGCCAAGATCGTGCCCGTTATCTGTAAGCCTTGTCGCCAGGACCACTACGAGATGATGTTCAAATTCCGTTAGGTAATACGCACGATATAAATCCGCCCCCATTTCAGTCATTTAAGATGGCCACGCTGGTTTACCGGTATGACACGAAATGAAAATCCCGGTCTAGTGCTGGTTTTTAGATTATGCGCGGGACTCGTAAGGAATGAGGGCTACCAGATCAGTATCGCCTACGTCGACACCAGCTTGTGACAGCAAAGTAGTAGCTTGGCCTCGGTGATGAGTCTGGTGGTTGAAGAAATGCATGACCAAGCCATAAAAGCTCTTGTCAGCGGGAGCTCCTTTCATGCTTGTGTAATTGAGGGTGTAATCTAAATCTGACTCTGTAATGGCGCGAGACCACTCGACAATTACCTGATCGAGCCAACCGCGATATGTCGAAAGTTCTCGGATATTTGAGAGCAGTAACTGGTCGAGGCTTTGGGGGGCAGGAAGCTGTCGAATCGGCTCCAGAGCCAAGTAATTCGCTGGGTGCTGGGCAAATCGCTTTAGCCAGATTGTGTCCCCGACCACCAGGTGGTTTAACGTCCCGAGAATAGAACCAAAGAATGCTTTCCTGTCCACTGACAGCTCTTCATCTGTCAGACTTCTGGCCGCTTCATAAACCTTTGCGTTCATCCTGTCGTTATAGATCGCCATCAGGCAGATATGGTCGATGCGGCCCATCGTGTTCATCCTTTGAATGAGTACTTGACAAGCGATCCACGCTCATTTGGGGGCCATTCTAGAGCAGGGCTTTTTAAATCGCCCCTGATTTCGCAGGCTCATCTCCCTGACGAAAATGGGGACGGATCTATTTATTCACTATGTTCTTTCACTGCACTATATAAATCAGTCCCCATTATTTCCCCATTATTTCCGTCCCCATTATTTCCCTGGATCCGACGTGCGACTCGTTGCAGCCCAACGGTTCATGATGGACCGCTTTCCGTACCGCTCCCTCACGGCCAGATCATCCCCCGATGGTTTCTGGCCGACATGGACGACGCCGAGACCAGCCTGTCCGGCGCCTCGACGCTGCCCAGGGGCCGATTGCGAGTGGATGTGCCAAGCCCGCTGGCCAGCATGATTCTGGTCCCCGCATTGCCTGAGTTTTACAGGCGATACCCGGACATTCAGATCGACATGGGCGTCAGCGACCGTATCGTGGACATGATCGGTGAGAACGTCGATTGCGTGGTGCGCGGCGGCGAGATAAAGGATCAGTCGTTAATGGCCCGGAAGGTAGGCGACCTCCAGCTTGGCGTTTTTGCAGCGCCGAGCTACCTGGCACGCGTCGGAATCCCAGCGCATCCGCGGGAGCTGGAAGATTCGCCGCATCGTATCGTCGGTTTCTTGTGGGCGCGCACCGGTAAAGCCGTGCCCTATGCTCTGCACAACCACGCTGAGCGTATCCAGATCAAAGGTCGCTACGCACTGGCAGTCGACGATGACAACGCCTACCTCGCAGCCGGCCTGGCCGGGCTGGGTGTTCTTTGGCTGCCGAAGTACATGTCCAACACCTTCGAAGCACGCGGCGAATTGGTGCCCCTGTTCGAGAACTGGAGCCTCGATCCGATGCCCATCTACGTGGCATTTCCCCCGAACCGGCATATCAGCATCAAACTGCGCGTGTTCATCGATTGGGTCGCTGAGTTGATGGGCAGGCTTTAAACCGTCAATTTCCGGCTGAATTTGGTTTCCATCACAATATGCGATGCGGTGTGCGCCACGCCTTTGATCATGTTGATCCGGGTAAGCTCGGCATTGAGTTCACTCAGCGTCGACGTGGCGAGATGGATGATGAAGTCGGATTCGCCCGAGACCGCATACACCGCCTGCACCGCATCCATCTTGCGAAGCGAGGTCATGACATCGGTATAACTCTTGTTGGTGCAGGAGGTCATGGTGAAACAGTTGATTGTCTGCTGGAGTCTGTTCTGGTCGATGCGCACGCTGTAACCGGTAATGACCCCGGCCTTTTCCAGGCGGGCGATGCGTTCTTGCACCGAAGAGCGTGAGACCTCGAGTTTACGTGCCAATGATGCCGTGGGCTCACGGGCGTTGGCCTGCAGCAGGCCAAGCAACTGCCGGTCCTTATCAGTCAGGTTAAACAACGGACCGGGATTCTGCGCATCCATCAACACTGCCTTGACCTCACTGTGGTTTTCAGTTTTTTTGACTCGCCCTGCGTTGCGAACGCGTTTCCTGAAACTTGTCCATCATTTTCAGACCGGCATATACCGTTTGCGCCGCAGCCGGGCCGAGCGGGCCGCCATTCCATTCCAGGCCGTAGGCATCGAAAAGACGGTAGCGATGGGTCTCGCCGCAAATGGCTTCGGCAATGACGCGCCCGCCGATAGGGGCCGTGTTCATACCATGGCCACCAAATGATGTACATGCCCATAGCCCCTTCCCGAGAGGGCCGATGTGAGGCATCTTGTGCCGCGCATAACCCATCAGTCCCGACCAGGCTTTTTCGATCTTGATGCCGCGCAATTGCGGATACACGTCGAGAATGTCTTCCGTCAGCAACTGCCCCAGGCGCTTTTCGTCCTGCAGGTTCCTGGTGGTGATACGACCGCCCCAGAGCAGTCGGTCACCTTCGACGATTCGGTAATAGTCTGAGGCCCGGCGATTATCACCCACGGCATCGGTGGTGCCTACCGCATCGGCCAGACGCTCGCCCAAGTGTTCGGTCAGCACCGCGTAGGTCGCAATGGGCAGAAAGGCGCGGCGTAATTTACCGAACTCGGGGCCGCCATAACCGCCGCAGCAATACACCACGTTGGCGCAATCGACAGTGCCCTGGTCAGTGATGACTCGGTGTCGCCCGTTTCGGCTCTCGACACGGCTCATGGGCGACTGTTCGTAAATCTTTGCGCCGTTGCGTTCAATCAGCCGGCCCAGGCCCAAGCAATAGTTCAAGGGATGGAAGTGAAATCCATGGGTATCGCGCAGAGCCTGGAAATAGCGCTCCGTCTTGAGTTTTTCACGCACGGCCTGACGATCCAGGTAGTCGAGGTGGAAGTCGAAATCCGTCGCCATCCTGTCGCGCAAACGCTTGAGATTATCGCCATCCTCGTAGCGAACCACGCTCAATTTTCCAGGCGTTGGCGAGCAACCTGGCAGTTGATGACGGGCGATCATGTCGCGAACAGTGTCGACACCTTCAAGCGACAGTTTGAACAGGGCGGCGGCTGTCGCTTTTCCGCAGCGCCGCTCGATGGATGACAATCCTTCGGACCAGCCCTGAAGAACGAAGCCTCCGTTACGGCCGGAGGCCCCCCAGGCAACACGACCTGCCTCGAGCAGCACCACGGACTTTCCTCGTGAGACCAGCTCCCAGGCCGTGCTCAGCCCCGCCAGGCCGGCGCCGATGACACACACATCGGCCTGGACATTGCCTGACAGCGCCGCGCGCTCAGCCGTGTCGTTCATCGTGGCGGTGTAGTAATTGTTGTTATACGTGTACATGAAGTCCCCTGTCCTTCTTCGCGGCGCAGTCATGCAGGGCGCCGCGTTTGGAACGGGCGCCTGCAGTGATTGGGTTTGTTGCACTGGAATTTATTGCACCCGGATTTATTGCACCTGGGTGAGATCGGCGCCGTACCACTTCTCGGAAAGTTGCTTGAGCGTTCCGTCGGCTTTCATCTGCGCAATGGCCTTGCTCAATTCGCTATTGAACGCCTCATCGCCTTTATCCACGGCGATGGCCAGCGGTTCGTAGTAAGCGGGTTTACCTTCCACGCGTACGATGGGATAGCCATTCTTGACGGCCGCGACAACAGTTGGAAGCGCGGACAGGGTGGCGTTCAGTCGGACCCCGTTGCCCATACGCAAATCATCCAGAGGGCCCATGCTGTCGCCATACGTCTTCACCTCGCCGGGTGTGACGTCGTAGGTGAACGCCGGCACATCGGCGGCGTCGATCTTGAGCCGGCGATTGATATAGTCCTCCGACGTGGTGCCTGCTTCGACGCCGATGATCTTGTCGTTCAGGTCCGCCGCCTTTGCCCCGGCTGCGTCCTTGTGCACGGCGAATACATAGGGTGTGTAGTAGTAGATCGCGGGGAAGTCGAGGACTCGGGAGCGCTCGGTGGTTGGCGTCATCGAACCGACCGACAAGTCCCAGCGATTCGACCAGCGCCCTGCGGTGATGATCCCGTATTCCGGGGTGACGAAGTCGACCTTGCTACCCAGGCGGCGACCGATTTCGGTGGCGACATCGATATCAAATCCTTGCAACTTGTTGTCCGGCCCCAGGAACGATTGTGGTGGCCAGTTGGCGGCCGTGGCCACTTTGATCACCTTGGTTTCATGGATGCGGTCGAGGGTCGAGCCCGCCCAGGCGGCGCCTGAGCTGATCGTGACGGCTGTGGCGATAGCCGCTGTGGTGAAGAAGCGAGTGATCAAGATCATGAGTAAGCCTCCAGGTAGTTGAGTGCAGGTCTTTGTCGTTTTTATCGATGACGTTGGACGGTGTGACGATGCTTCTCAGTGGCTGAGAATCTGTGACAGAAATTCTCGGGCGCGTTCATGCTGCGGGTTCTCAAAAAACTCATTGGGTTTGGCCTGCTCGACGATACAACCCTGATCCATGAAGATGATCCGGTCGGCGACCCGCCGGGCAAACCCCATCTCGTGGGTGACGCACACCATCGTGATGCCGTCCTGCGCCAGTTCGCCCATGACATCCAGCACTTCCTTGACCATTTCGGGATCAAGTGCCGAGGTGGGTTCGTCGAACAGCAAGATGCGTGGTCGCATGCAGAGGGCTCGGGCGATGGCAACGCGTTGCTGCTGACCGCCGGAGAGCTGGCTGGGGTACTTGTCGGCCTGGTTCCCGATCCGCACTCGATCCAGGTACTCGTAGGCCAGTTGGCGAGCCTGCGACTCATCGAGCCTGCTCACCAGGCGCGGCCCCAGCATCAGGTTCTCCAGCACCGTCATGTGCGGAAACAGATTGAACTGTTGGAAGACCATGCCGACCTGACGCCGGATGCTGGCCACGCAGGCGGCATTGCGGGTCAACTCGATTCCGTCGATGAACACTTTGCCTTTCTGGAAGTCTTCCAGCAGATTCAGGCAGCGAATCAATGTCGACTTTCCGGAACCCGATGGACCGCAGACGACCACGATTTCGCCGCTGGAAATGTGCAGGTCGATCCCCTTGAGCACATGAAAATCGCCATACCATTTTTGCATCTCGTGAATTGATATGGCGGGATACGGGGCAGTGACTGCTGAAGCTGACGGCTGATTCATCGTAAGGCTCCTGATTCAGCGGTGGACGCGATTGAAGTGCTTTTCCAGACGCGACTGAACGGTTTCCAGCACGATCGACAGCAGCCAATACAACACGGCTGCGGTGATGAGCATTTCCAGGTGACGGAACTCGGCGCGTCCTTGTGTTCGCGCCAGGAACATCAGTTCCCAGACGCCGATCACGGACACCAGTGAGCTGTCCTTGAGCATCGAGATGAACTGGTTGCCAGTCGGCGGAATGATCAGGCGCATGGACTGCGGAAGAATGACCCGGGTCATTGTTTGAAATGGATTCAGGCCAATCGCCCGGGAGGCTTCCCACTGACCCCGCGGGATGCTGCTGATCCCCGCACGGAAGATCTCCGTCATGTAGGCGCCGTAGCAGAGCGAGAGCGCCAGAATCCCTGCCGGCACGGCACCGACCACGTAGCCGAGCTGAGGAATGCCCAGGTAAATGAGATAGATCTGGATGAGCAGCGGAACACCTCGGAAAAACGAGGTGTAGAAGCTCGCGATGGCAATGGCGAAACCGTTGGAAGATAAACGGGCCGTCGCTCCCAGCAATGCCAGGACAAACGCAATGGCAATGGAAATCGCGGACACATAGACGGTGGTGAAAACCCCTTGGGTAATCATGAAGCCGACTTTGGTCGCGATGAAGCTGTAAGAAAGATTGAAGGTGTCGAAGAATAAAAGGAACAGCACCAGCAATTCGCACCAGACCGTAATGATCTGCGCCCGCAAGGGAAACCGCCCAAGGATGAACAGATTCAGCACGGCCGTGATCGTGAAGGTCCCCCCGACGGCGATGTCACGCGCCAGAGGAGTTTTCAGGTCGAGAACGATTGGCCCCATCAACGTGGAAAGACGGCCTTCACCTACACCGCAGACCAGCGTGATGATGAAAATGACTGCAGCGACTACCCCCATGAACAGGGCGCTGTCAGTCATGCGCGCCTTGACGATATGGTCTTTGTACATGGCTTACGCTCCTTAGGGGTGTCCCTTTGTTGTAAGCCAATTATGAGTGTGCGAAATGCCGGGCGGGACCCTGCAGAATATTGGATTTATCGGTTTTTTCCGGCATATCGGTGGTTATGACCCTGACATCTGCTCAAGACTCCCGGCCATTCTGACGGCAAGGCTTTTTTGAATGGCGCCCGAGCGCCATAAAGGAGGACCTGGATCTTATCGATCGCTGAAAGGCTTTTATCTACTGCGCACGCCTCCGGCGTGAATACACGCTTCTCTGTATTACTCAACGGAATCATTAAGTTATTGAGTAGTCATACCCTCGGTTAAACGCTGGCCAAACGAAATTTTCGGGCAGCCACCGTCTCATCCCCCTGACCTTTAGGACATGCAAATGAATCGCGCAGTAATGATGATCCTGGCCATTTCCAGCTCGCTCTTGCTGGCAGGCTGCGGCCCTCACTGGGATGATGGAGAAAGGTATGGCCGATATCACGATCATCGCCGCGGATACGACCAAAGGGATGACTATGATCAGGGTTATGACCATCGCGACCATGACCGCGATAGCCGTCATTACCGTTATCGCGATCGTGACGACAGAGACGACTGATACATCCATCGCAAATGACGAAAATGGTGACGGATCTATTTTTTCCTATATGAATCCGTCCCCATTATTCAGAGCTTAGTTAACCTGTCTGGCATCGGGGAACTTCCACGTGCCACTGAGAACTTCCGCTTTTGGCCGATACAATCGCACGGTGTAATTCCAGCCTTTCATGGTCGGCAAGCAATTGGCAGTCTTCAAGTCACAGCCACCGAACTGAATGGTGATCGAACCGTCATCCGATTTTTTCGCCGTCAGATTGTTCAGCGTGTAGGCATTGGCGGCGTTCTTTTCGAAGTACCCTTCAGCGTTGTAGAGGCTAACTGACCAGAAGCCATCGACGGGAACATCTTTCACCGTGAGGCGATACACCGCTTCCCCATCATTGTTGGCCGGAGTCACGTTCAGGTAGGTCGCGTCCTTGTCCGGGTTACCGCCCCAAGCGGCAGCAGAGCCCACCAGGTGGCGCACGGGATCTACGTCGACCCGAGTGCCAAACGCCTTCCTGAAGTCGGGAATAGTTGAAGACAGCACCAGCAGCGCATCACGGACTTTCTTCTGGCTACCGGCATCCCATAGCGGCAGCTCCAGCGCGCCGGGATCCTTTTGGCTCACGCTGATAGCGTCCTGTAACGCGTGGACCTGTTTGACGTCATCCGGGCTGTTAGGGTCGACCAGCGTGCGGATCGCAATGATCACGTAACGCGTGCCAACGCCTTCGCGGGTAAGGGTGTGCGTGCCAGCACCGTAGAAAACATTCGGGGTGTAGTGGTCTTCGTTGATGATTTGCAGCGCCATGAAGCGCTTGCCGGGATCGGGCAGCGTAATGGTTACCGGGCCCGCATCGAGGTCGAAAACCCCCGAGCTGTAAAGTGTGTCTCGATTGAGCCGTATGACGGTCTGGTGCTCGATGTCGGCTGCTTCGCGACGATGAAGCAGCTTGCCGAGGCCACCCTGTTCCGCCAGTGAGCCGATGTACAGGTCTGACTCCGCCCTTACGAAATTATCAACCGTCACCGGCGTTGCGCCTGGCTTGGGCAGCGGCTCCTCGGCATATGCACAGGCCATGCAGGTGAAGGTGGTGCACGCGAAAAAAGTGAACAATGCTTTCTGCTTCATACGAGTCCTTTCAGCTAGCCGAGAGATAGTGTCGAACCGGTTAATCGCTTCGACACTATAGTCTGGCGTCGAAAGGATATCCGCTCTTGACCGTTAGCTGCGTTCGGGACCGGCTGATGGGCGTCCCCATCACTCATTACTCGCAGGTTAGCGCGTGGCGCTTGCCAATGCTGTTCACGGTGGCTATTGCCGTGGCGTCGCTGGCGGGGCTTCGGTAACGCCTGTAGATGATGAGTAATTTGCGTCATCAGCTAACGAAGTATTCGATAGCATACCCTCAGTTATTCAGGAGCCTGGAACCATGGACCCGAACACGATGCTGGCTTTTACCCTGGTCGCCGCGATTGCCATCGCCAGCCCCGGGCCTGCGACATTAATGGCGATCAACAACAGTCTCGCCCATGGACAACGCAGCGCGATATGGTCCTCGCTGGGCAATGCCACTGGCCTGTTCTGCCTGTCGGGGGCTGCAATGCTGGGGTTGGGGGCGCTGCTTGCCAGCTCCGAAGGGTTGTTCAACATGGTGAAGATTGTTGGCGCCGGGTATCTGTTCTACCTGGGGGTGAGGCAGTTGCTCAGTAAGACGCCGCTGCTGGCTGATGGCATTCACGAGGGCCCAAGCCGCAGACCCACACGGCTAAAACTGTACAGGTCGGCGTTTTTTACCGCGCTCTCCAACCCCAAGGCGACTCTGTTTTTTACGGCGTTATTCCCGCAGTTCATCGATCAAGGCGCAGCCCTGTTCCCACAATTCATGATCCTGACCGCGATTTTCATGGCGCTTTCAGTGTCGTCGTTGAGCCTGTATGCCGCGCTGGCCTCACGTGCCAAGGGCCTGCTGGTACGACCCGAGTTGGCCCGCTGGGTTAGCCGGGTGGTGGGAGTCACGTTCATCGGATTTGGCACTGCGATTCTCGCTATACGCAGGCAGACGGCCTAAGACTTGAGTATTGGTGAAAACGCTTTTTGACACGCCGCTACGTGAGATCTGCGTCTGGAAGACTCTGCCGAAAGTGAAGATTTCAATCTCGGAGGTGTACTTTTTAGTTGCGCAAACCATGGCCGACTTTTTCAACAGCATCGGCCGTTAGCTGACTTTCAAGGAAGATGGGGCCGTATGTATTTTTTCACTGCACTATATAAATCCGCCCCCATTATTCTTGCAACCTGACGCTAAAAAATGCACGAAATCGATCGTCAGGCGATACCCTTCAGTTTTTCTTCTTGATTAATTTATTGATGTAGTACTTCAGGCTCAAACGATCTTTAGGCCTTGGTTTGTAGTGGGTTTTGTTTCTTTGTGTGGGATCGATCGCCATGGTTGCGGCGGTGTAGTAGTAAAGCGCTATAGACCTGCGGGTGATGTGCTCTGGAGTCGTCAAAGGTTCCGGGTGTCCATGATTGCTGTCTTTGTCTGTGTTGAAAATGACGCAGCGATTGTAAACAGGCAGAACTTTCTTAAGACAGGTCTTCATGCCGACATCCCAAAGCTCCAGGTTGCCTCCGTATTCTTCTCGCCAGTCTTCATTCAGATAAATGATGACATTCAGTCTGCGCTCGATGTTCAGCTTTTTGTTGAGCCTGAAGTCCGAGTGCACGCCCAGGAAACCACCGCTTTTCGTTTCATGCAGGCCACCACCGGTAAAGTAGGGGTCGGGTATCAAGCCGTGAATGCCTGTGAGCTTTTCAAGAAACTGCAACATGGGCGCCGAGTTAAAGGCGTTGAAAACAGTTTTCAAGAAAGGGTCGCATTCGTTGGGGTTGATTTGGCGCTTTAGTTGACCTTTATAGCCGCGCTCGTAGAGCATTTCATTGTTGGTCGGTTCGCTTGGGAAGTGCGAGCAGATACGCGAAATCAGCTCTTCACGCAAGAAATTGTCGATGACTATGTGCGGAAATGGCGTAGCCTTAACATAGTGACTGATCAGTGAGTCGCCAAAGGCGCTGGCAGCGTTTTGGTCGAAATCAAGCTCCGGGGACAGGGTGATAGGTAGTGCTTGAGTGATGGGTGCCATTACCGCTCCAATAACTTGACATATAGACTTGTGGGTGACTTGAAACAACCTTGAGCACGCTGCGTCTGCTCGTAGCTTAGATCCTTCTGTCACCCTTGTTCAGGCGATTAAGGATGTTGTTGTACATTTTGGTTCGTCTATGAGTCTTGTCATAGCCGCCAGCTGCTGCGACGGTGCCGGCCTGAATATGATCCAGATAGCTGAATATTTTACGCGGCGATAACATTTCTACGACATAGCCAAGCTCGGTCATGCGGTCTTGGAGAGTGTATCCTGGTACACGCTCATCCATGGAAAAATGCATGTCATGTTGCTTGACAAGTTTGCAGTTCCACAATGTACAGAAACTTTTCAAGTAGACTTCCCTGTACGGTTTTGGTTCTCTTGAGCGTAATCCAACGGACATTTTCAGGCGTCTGTAATGATGTTTGAACAGTCGTGAGCTAAAGCGCCAAAGCGTTCTCGCGGTACCACGATTGATTTGTTCAACACAACCTACGGCGACGACTTTCGGGTTTTTCAAGCACTTGCTCAACATCATTGGGAAAACATTTTTGTCGAAAACAAATGTATCCGTGTGCATCAGAAATAAATAATCAGTTTCAACTCGCTGTAAAACCAGGTCCAGTGCCTTGCCATGTGCGATGTGACCAATTTCCGGTCCAGGAGCAGAGCGCTCGATTAAATTGATCCAATCGAGACTTCGTAAGTACTCAGTACTTTCATCAGCGGAATTGTTGTCAACCACCCATATTGGGACGTTGTCATTACCTAGGTGTTGGTGCAATAAATCCAGGCATATCTTGGTGATTTCGGGCGTTTTGTAATTCACTATGACAATGCTGAAGGATTTGTAACTCTCAGCTGGAAAGACTGGATTTTTCATTGTTCATGTGCCCATTAGTGCTGTATTTATTTTTAGACGTAATTGAACCTGTATCCAGCTTTTGCTTGTTCTTCCGCGGAAAACCTTGCGCCGCTACAGAGCCCAGTTTGTCAGGTCGCTTTGCCATGCACAATAATCGTGGTTCACCCAGACTTGAAGGAGAGCAGCAGAAGCGGACTGCATCCTATAAGAATCTGCTCTACAGGTAATGACCCATGAATTAATTCGTTACAACTTTAGACCACATCAGTGATTCCGTCTCGATTGTAGACACTGGCGGGGGCTGCTCCTGGCCCGTTTATCTGCCTTCCAAAAAACCGTTTTGACTCAATCCAGGCACTCGCTAAAAGACGCAGCACGCTTCCCAGCCCCCTTTACTCATTCGCTCGACGGAACCTGGTGCCCGTCTGTCAAAGACATGAACGACCAGCCTTCAGCTTCCCCCTCATTCAAAAAGCGAAACCCATCGCGGCTCAATCGCCCCCTCTTGCACTTCCAGCAACGCCAACGTCACCGGTAACTTGAACCGCCGTGGCCCCGCGCTGCCTGGATTGAGGAACAGCCGTTCACCACGCCATTCGATGCGTGGCTTAAGGGAATGGCCGGTCATCACCAGCCTTGTGCTGGCATCGAGCACTGCCGGGACGTCGGCCATGTCGTGGACCAGCAGGGTGTGCCAGCCATCTGCACAAGTGAATGCCTGCCAGGATGACACAAGGTAACTTGGACAGGCACCGCTTGCAGAAGACCAGACTTAGAGCAAGTCCGCAGGCTGCATCGTGAGAATGATCTTCCCGACGTTTTCGGACGACTCCATCCTGCGATGGGCATCTGCGGCGCGTGACAGGGGGAAGGTACTGTCGACTACCGGCTCCAGGCTTCCTCCCCCTTCGAACCGTTCAAGCCAGTGCTCGCGGAATCGCTTGATCATGTCGTGCTTCTCCGGCTGGGTACGGGATTTCATGACCGTGCCGATGATTTGCAGGTGACGGTAGAGAATGTGCTCCAGTTCCAGGGCGACCTTCCCGCCACCGCCGAGGATACCAACCTGGATCAGTCGCCCGCCGTTAGCGAGTGAAGCCAGGTTGCGGGCGAAATAAGGTTCGCCGACGAAATCAATGATGACATCAACACCCCGGCCATCGGTTTTGCTGGCGATGACTTCGGCGAAATCACTGTTCTTGTAGTCGATGGCGACATCGGCACCCAAATGCTCGACGCGGGATAACTTGCTGCCATCGGTAGTCGCATAAACCGTCGCACCCGTGGCATAAGCGAGCTGCACCGCAGCGGAGCCAACACCACCCGCGGCGGCATGAATCAAGACCGAGTCACCTGGCTTGAGTCGAGCCAGGTGCATCAGCGCCTCATGAGCGGTGACAAACACCTCGGGAATCGCCGCCGCGTGCACGTAATCCAGCTGAGCAGGAATTGGCATGGCCATGCGGTAGTCAATGCGTGCCAGCTCGGCATACGCCCCGCCACCCACCACGCCCATCACCCGATCCCCCACTTCGAAACCAACGACGGCATTGCCTTTATCGATGACCTCGCCTGCGATCTCAAGCCCGATGATGGGTGAGTCTCCGAAATCAGGACGCCCGTAGCCACCGGAGCGATGCGTCAGATCCGCGCGATTGACACCGGCTGCATAGACGCGCACCAGCAGGTCGGCAGGACGCACTACGGGGTCGGGAACGTCCTTCAACTTCAGCACGTCGGGGTTGCCGAATTCTTCAATGGTGATGGCTTTCATGGCTGCTTCGCCTGCGATTGAGTGAATGTGGCATTGGCAATGGCGGACGCGGTGATGGCGGCTGGTAAACCTGCATAGAACGCCAGGTGGGTGATCGCTGCGGATATTTCGTCATGGGTGACCCCATTGCTGACCGCGCGCCGCAGGTGCGCAGGCAGCTCTTCGGCGTGACCACCGGCAATCAACGCAGCCACCGTTATCAGGCTGCGGTCACGTGGAGACAGTGCCGGATCGCTCCATATTTGCGGATAGAGCGTAGCGTCGACGAACTGCGACAGCTTTGGGGTGAACGCTCTGGCCGCTTCACGAGGGCTGCTGAAATTGATGTTCGACATGTCGGGCGTCCTTAAATCTGGCTGATGAATTTGTTGGTCAGATCGTGTTCGATGCCTTCAATGCCGCCTTCTGAGCCATGACCGCTCTCCTTCATGCCGCCAAAGGGAAGCTCAGTGGCGACAATTCGGTATTGATTGATCCCGATCATTCCGGCCTCGAGGCCATCTGCGACGTCAATGGCGGTTCGAGCGTTAGCGGTAAAGGCGTAGGCAGACAACCCGTAAGGCAGGCGGTTGGCCTCTTCCAGGCCGTCGGCCAACGTATCGAAGGGCATCAAAATCGCGATGGGGCCGAAGGGTTCTTCATGCATGACCCGAGCGTTCATGGGCACATCAGCCAAAACGGTGGGCTGGAAGAAATAGCCTTGTCCTGGCAAGCATTCGCCGCCAGCAAGTACCCGCGCGCCTTTCTCGACGGCGTCAGCCACCAGTTCTTCCATCTTTGACAATTGCCTTGGGTTGGCGAGTGGCCCGACCTGAGTATCGGGATCCAGGCCGTTGCCGATTCTCAGTGCGTTGGTTGCCGCGACAAAGTGATCGGTGAACGCCTGATAAGCACCACGCTGGATCAGGAAGCGTGTTGACGAGATACAGACCTGCCCTGTCCCCCGGAACCGATTCGCCACGCCTTCCACTGCCGCCTTTTCAATGTCGGCGTCTTCAAACACCAGCACAGGGCCGTGGCCACCCAGTTCCAAAGTGATTGGCTTGACGCCTGCGGCTGCCCTGGCCGACAGCAGTCGTCCAATCGGTACGGAACCGGTGAAGGTCACCTTGCGAATGATCGGCGAGGCAATCAGGTGGCTGGAGACTTGATCCGGTACACCGAAAACGACTTGTAGAACGCCTTTGGGCAAGCCCGCATCATCAAGGGCGCGAGCAAGGGCCAGCGCCGTGGAAGGGCTCTCTTCACCGGGTTTGAGAATGACGCTGCAACCTGCCGCCAAAGCAGCTGACAACTTGCGCGCCGGAGTAATGGCCGGAAAATTCCAGGGCGTGAAGGCTGCGACCGGGCCGATTGGCTGGCGCTTCACCAGTTGCAACACGCCTGGGCGGTTGGCCGGCACGACGCGGCCATCGATACGACGGGCGCTTTCGGCGAACCATTCAAAATACTCTGCTGCACGCGTGACCTCGTCCATGCTTTCGCCAAGGGGTTTGCCCTCCTCCAGCGTCATCTGGGATGCGATGTGCGGCGCTCGCTCGAGGATGAGATCAGCGGCACGCTTGAGAATTTTTGCGCGCTGGTCCGGCACCGTCTGGCGCCACGTCTGGAAGCTGAGCCGGGCGACCTCAAGGGCGTGGTCAAGGTCGGATGAAGTGGCCAGCGGCACACGTCCGATTTCAGTTTCCGTGGCTGGGTTTATGACGGCTGCGGTGTCGCGCCCTTCAGCGCTGATCCACTCACCACCCATGAAAAGATAGAGCGCGTCGTATGGCGTGTTCATAGTTGTGGCCTTCACTTGATTGTCAGGAATCGGACCGAAGCGCGCTGCGTGAGTCCTCGCTTCGGTGGTTTACGACAGAGCCGGTTCAGGCGGCCCGTGCAACCCAGTCTATGGAGGGCGACAGGTTTGATTTAGATAGCCACGAGGGAATCATTGTTGTGTGCAGAGGGAAGATCACGCGCCGTCGTTGAGTTGTGTCCTCAACAGTCAACGTCCATGATGCGGGGTCGGTGAGTGGTGGCGTTGCGCTCACGAGCACTGAACAGCCTCAGTGGATACTCTCTGCAACTTGAGCGTTAAACCGGTAGAAAAGGACGGTAGGGATGGACAAATTTTCAAATATGTCTGTGTTCGTAAAAGTCGTTGAGATGGGCACTTTCACCGCAGTGGCCAACCATCTGGACTCGACCGTCGGCAATGTGTCCCGTGCCGTTTCCGCGCTCGAAACAATGCTCGATGCCCGCCTGCTGCAAAGATCGACTCGCCGTCTTTCCGTGACTGACGCCGGTCGACGATTTTACGAACGCTGTACGGCGATCCTGGCCGACCTCGAAAACGCTGAGGCCGAAGCGAGTAATTCGATCCTGGAACCCAAGGGCACGCTACGGGTTCATAGCGTGCCCGGCCTTGCGCGTCATCTGGTGACCGGCGCCGTCCTTGAGTACCGCAAGGAGTTTCCGGAAGTCACGGTCGATTTGCTGCTATCCCAACGGATGCCGAACCTGCTGGAAGACCAACTGGATGTTTCAATTCTGATTGCCAGAACGCTGCCGGATTCAGCGTACGTCAGTCAAAAGATTGGGGTCAGTCATTGCGTGCTGGTCGCGTCCCCTGCCTACCTGGCACAACATGCACCACCGGCGACGCCTGAAGACCTCAACGATCATCAGTGCCTGTTGCTGGGCACCGTTGATTACGCACGGGATGAATGGCAACTGAGAAGCAGATCCGGCACCGCCACTTTCGTACCCACCGGGCCGAGCTTTAGCGTAAATGATATGGATGCAATGGCAGTCGCCGTTCGATCCGGAGCGGGGATTGGCTTGTTGGCCGGATTCTCGGCCATCGACGATCTGCGCTCGGGAAAACTCGTGCGCGTTTTGCCGGAGTACCATACCTACGAGCGCAATGTTTATGCCGTTTACACGTCCCGCCAGTTTGTCGATGCGAAGATAACCCGCTTCATAGAAACGCTAAAAGCACGGGTGGGTAGCCAATTGGCAGACACTGCGAGAGAGCTTATCGGTAGGTAACCGGCTCGAGACTCTCGGGAAAGAAAGACCCTGAATAACACATCAGCCGTTTCACATTTTATTTCAGCAAAGGGAGTGACTCACATGGACGTTTCCAATCAATTGCAACCCTCAAAATGCGCCGGAATGGAGGACATCAGACGCGAGATCGATGCCCTCGACCGTGCCGTTATCAAGCTGTTGGGCAAGCGTTTCCAGTACGTGCTTGCGGCTTCGAAATTCAAGACCTCTGCGGCCTCGGTGCGTGCCCGGGAGCGATTCGATGCCATGCTCGCGACACGTCGCGAATGGGCAGAGGCCGAAGGCCTGAGCCCGGATGCGATCGAAAAGTTGTATAGCGACTTGGTTAACCATTTCATTGCCGAAGAGATGAAACACTGGTCGGCGCAATTGCCCAATACGTAATCCTGTAGTGTCGGATATCCAGTCCGGCGCACCGGGCTTATCTCGGTGGCGCACCGGGCTGTGTGAAAACGCGGGCTGCTTGATGGCTCCGGCTTCATTGGCAACCGGTTACCGGCGGCGACCTTGGGTTTTTCGCGAGCAGGCTCGCTCCTACAGGGGGTATTGGCGTGGGCACGGTTTTGTCACTTCGACGCGTTGCGCGGATCGTCATGGCTATCGATGTATTCAAGCCCCAACGGCCCCGTTCCGTAGACTTGCGAGATGTACTCCCCTGATTTCGCCCAGTGAAAGTGCGGCGTATTGGCCGGGAGTATCACCACGCTACCCGGACCATAGGCCACCAGTTTGTCTGGATCGAAAACAGTGCCGAAGCCGATATAGAACACACCGGACATGACGGTGTAGATACGATCTTCCGGATGGGTATGCGGCATTAATTTGATGCCATTGGGCACTTTGACTCGCACTACATAGGGTGCGGGTTTACTGGGGTCGCCGGCGATTACAGCGAGTTTCACTTCTTTCGGGAAAGCCGGAAAGTTGCGCCATTCCACGTCTTCATTATGCAAGGCACCGACTTTATCGAGTGGCAAGGGTTGGGCCTGGGCGAGTGGCATTGCCGCGCTTGCGACAAGCAGGGCGGCCAGCCCCGCCGTTTTGATCATGCTCTGAATCATGGGAGGCACCTTAACTACGCAGTAAACGAAATCGTCAGGCGGACTCTATTTCTGATGGGCATTACTGATAATGACGTGATCGCGAATTACAGTTGATACCCAATGTAATCAATGTACCGCCGCATAGGCTTCGCCTCTTCATCACGCTCACCAGCGGTGTTCTGCTCGCCCTATCAATCCCGTCGATGTTCACAATCACCTCAATGAAGTTCTCTTAAAAAAACCGCGGCGTAACATGGGCTCCATACCCAACAAACAACACCCCGGAGCACACGATCATGAAACGCCAAACCATCCTCAGCATCGCATTCTCGATCTTCGCCGTTAACGCTTTTGCCGCGACCTCTGTTCAGCCTGTTGTCGCTGAAGGTGGCTCGGATCGCCTGATTGAAAGCCGTGTGGCTGAAGGTGGCTCTGACCGCCTGATCGAAAACCGCGTCGCTGCCGATGGTTCGGACCGCCTGCAAGGCAACACCGTCGCCACCGATGGCTCCGACCGCCTGCAAGGCAACACCGTCGCCGCCGATGGCTCCGACCGCCTGCAAGGCAACACCGTCGCCGCTGATGGCTCCGACCGCCTGCAAGGCAACACCATCGCTGCCGATGGCTCCGACCGCCTGCAAGGCAACACCGTTGCCGAAGGTGGTTCCGATCGCCTGCAAGGCAACACCATCGCTGCCGATGGCTCGGATCGCCTGCAAGGCAACACCGTTGCCGAAGGTGGTTCCGATCGCCTGATCGAGAACCGCGCTGCCTAAGCCATTCGCTCCGCAGTACCCCGCAAAAGCCCGGCCTGATCAGCCGGGCTTTTTCGTGTTCGGTGCAATTCCACCCTCTAATGTTCTTACATGAACAATTGTTCATGCCGTTGTTCACAGCCCTGCATTAATGCATGTGTTAACTGGACTTGAATCGCAACCAATGATTTGTTCGCGATCTACTGACAATTCCATCACATTTCAACCGATAGCCTTGACGATTCAGCCGCTTCGCCGACGTCACGGTGAGCGCAACGCGCGAAAAACTCATGAAAAAATCGTTAGTCAGCTTTCTGAAAAGTGATCAGGGTGCGCTGTTACTTTTGCTGGGCGTGTCCGCGCTCTTGTTGCTTTTCGGGCTGGGCGCCAGAGAGCTTTGGGGCCCGGAAACCCGTTGGGCCAACATCGCCCTGCAAATGTTGCAAACTGGCGATTATTTCGACCCTTATCTCAAGGGCATGCCCTATTACGACAAGCCACTGCCCTCCTATTGGTTGATCACGGCCACGGCCCACTTGATGGGTGGCCTCGGGCACTGGTCCCTACGCCTGCCCTCGGTCTTGTCGGCGTGGCTGAGCGTCTGGCTGGTCTACCTGATCGGCGAACAGTTGTATCGCAAAGGCACGGGCCTGATCGCTGGCTGGTTTCTGGCAACGACGTTTTTTTTCGTGTTCTGGGCTCGGGTCGCCACGGCGGACATCCTCACGGTTTGCGGTGTCCTGGGCGCGGTCTGGTGGTATTGGCGCGGCCCCAACGACACGCGCCTGAGTCGCTACATCGTATTTTTCCTGATACTGGCGCTGACCTCGCTGTTCAAGGGTTTGATCGGGTTCATTCTTCCCGGGCTTATCCTGCTGCCGCACCTGTTGGGCGAAGGGCGCTGGAAAAACCATCTCAATCCACGCCTGTGCCTGGCGATTCTGGTGGCGGGTGCGTTCTATATGCTGCCGTTCCTGCTGTCGCATCGCTATGGCACGCCAACCTATGGAGAGAGCGGGCTTGCGCTGGTCTTTCGGGAAAATGTGGTCCGATTCTTTCAGCCTTTCGACCAATTTGGCCCGATCTACACCTATCTGCTTTATCTGCCGGTCTACACCCTGCCCTGGGCTCCCTGCTGGATACTCGGCCTGTGGGTGGCCGTGCGCAGCTGGAAGCACACCGAGCCCAACGTTCGCTGGCTGATCGGCGGCCTGGGGTTGTTGTTCCTGTTCTTCACCGCCAGTGGCAGCCGGCGCAGTTATTACGTATTGCCGCTGGTGCCGTTTGCCCAGTTGCTGGCGGCCTGGTGGGTCACCCGGCGCATGACCGAACGCGAGGCTGCCGGTAAAGTCAGCGGCCCCGGCTGGACCAAGGGCATTGCCGGTGCGGCGGTTTTTTTATGGTTGATTCTGGGTGTCGCCTACCCCTGGACCAACGGCGGAGACGGCGGCGTCATGCAGTTCACCAGGGATGTGCGTGCCGAAGCCAGCAAAACGGCGCCGTGGAACGAATGGCGCCTGGTGCTGGTAGACGTCGACAACAAGTTGCCCATGTACCTGCAAAACCACGGCTCACCGTTCTACTACGTACTGCCGGACTCGGACCTCCCAAAAACCGGTGACAGCACGGCGCTCATGGCGTGGCTGGAGAAGAAAAGTGGCGAGCGCTGGAATCCCGAACGCACGATCATTTTCGAACAGTACGAAAACATCAATCGGTTGCCGCTGGGTTATCTGACTGCCGATCATCAGTTGATCACCACCAGGCCCGACAACGGCGCCCGCCTGTTTCACGCCCATGAATCCGGCAGTGCCGCGTACATTCCCAAGGTGAAAACGGGCGACTGAGGCCCCTCTTTTCCGCGTGCATAACCTTCGTGGATTTTCGGGGTAGTCGGCCGACTGCCCCATCTGGCGCCCACCTGCTTACCGCGCAGTCAGTCCCTCCCTCGCTGCGCCGCCGATCTCAGTGGCAGATATTTTTTGTTTGCTACTATTACTGGACGGCATCGAGGTCTGTGGCTTGCAAAGTCCGCTGTCACCTCCCTGGCATTGATCCACTCCTTTCCAATCGCCAGATCACAGGGAGCTGCGATGCGTCTTCCAATTCTTTATGCGTTGTCAGCGTTCCTCTTTTTGAGCGGCGCGCCCTGCATTGCGCAGACCGCAGAGACCGCCACCCCCACCGCCAACCCTGCCCCCGACACGCCGGTCCCGGCGCCCGCGAAAGATGCCGTGTTTACCCAGGAGCAACTGGATCAGATGCTGGCGCCCATCGCGCTTTACCCGGACCCGCTGCTGGCACAGGTACTGATGGCCACGACCTACCCCGGGGAAGTCGCCGAAGCGGTCACCTGGTCGAAAGCCAATCCGGACGCCAAGGGCGATGACGCGGTCAAGCAAGTGGCAAACCAGCCATGGGACCCCAGTGTGCAGGCGCTGGTCGCCTTCCCCCAGGTGCTGGCGACGCTGGGACAGGACCCGGTGTGGGTTCAGCGCTTGGGTGATGCCTTCCTGGCACAACCGGACGAGGTCATGGAGGGGGTGCAACGCTTGCGTCGTCAGGCGCAAGCCGCCGGCAACCTGCAGAGCAACCAGTATCAGAACGTGACGATCCAGAATGTGGCGGCACCCGCCCCGGCACCGGCACCCGCCGCGACGAGTTCGGCCCCCGCTCCGGCCCCTGCCAGCAGCTCCACCATCATCATTCAGCCCGCCGATCCGCAGGTGGTGTACGTCCCCACCTATAACCCGACCACCACCTACGGCACCTGGCCTTATCCAGCGTCGCCGCCGGCCTACTATCCACCGCCACCGGCCTATTACCCCGGTCAGGCGTTGATGGCCGGGCTGGCGTTCGGGACCGGTGTGGCAATCGTCGGCGCGTTGTGGGGGGAATGCGACTGGGGCACTAACGACGTCGACATCAACGTCAATCGCTACAACAACATCAACGGCAACAACCGAATCACCAATAACAGCTGGCAGCACAACCCCGTGCATCGCAATGGCGTGCCCTATCGAGACACCAGAAGCCGCGAACAGTACGGCCGTCAACTGGACGGTGCCAATCAGCGTGAGGCCTACCGGGGGGACAATGCCCAGCGTGCCCAGGCGCGTGAGAAGGCCCGTAGCTCGATGGACAAACACGGCATCGAACGCCCCGCCACCAGCAACCTCGAAGCCCGGGATCGGGCCCGCGAAGCCCAGGCGCGAGACTCGGGCAATCGGTTGCAAGCCGGTGCAGACAGGCCCAAGGCAGCCGACAGGTCCAAGGCCACGGATAGACCGCAAGCGGCTGACAGAAGCCAGGGCGCGGCCAGGAATACTCGGGACAATCAGCAGCCCAGAAAAGAGAACGCGCAAGGCAATCAACGCGCACAGGGCAATGCACAGGCACGCCAGACCACGCAAAACCGGCCGGCCGCGAAGCCCGCCAGCCGGGGCAGTGCCCGCGACAATGCCTTCGCCGGCGCGCGCTCGCCGTCCCAGGCCAACCAGCAAGCCAGTCGTGGCCGGGCCAGTCAGGCATCCGTCCAGCGTCCCAGCGCTTCGCGTTCAGCCGGTCAACAGATCAGTCGGCCGTCCACTCCACCAGCGCGTCAAAGGGGGGGCCGCCGTTGAATAACCATCCTCGAGTACCGGTTTTCAAGGGCCTGCTGGGTCATGCCCTGGCGATCACGGCCGGTTTGGCCTGGTCATGCATGGTCATGGCGCAGCAGGCATTTCCGACCCCGGAAAAGGCTGCCCAGGCGTTCGTCGAAGCCCTGGGCACAAAACACGCCGATCAGAAACGCCTGACCGAGCTGCTGGGCAACGAATGGCGCACCTACATCCCGCGCGAAGGCGCGGAGCGCAAGGATGTGGATGCGTTCTTGAAGCATTACCGCGAGCAACACAGCATTGAGAAAACCAGCGACGGCAAGGCGATTCTGTCGGTAGGAAGTGACCACTGGACATTGCCTATTCCCCTGGTCAAAAGCGCGCAGGGTTGGCGCTTCGACATCAAGGCCGGCAACGCCGAGATCCGCGCTCGTCAAATTGGTCGCAACGAACTCGCCGCGGTGCAATCGGCGCTGGCTTACCACGACGCCCAGATGGACTACGCGTCAGTGGACCGTGACGGTGACGGCGCACTTGAATACGCGCAGAAAATCTTCAGTACCCCGGGCCAGCACGACGGGCTCTACTGGGCGGACGACAACAGTGGTCAGATCAGCCCGCTGGGCCCCGAGTTCGGCAAGACCATTGCCGGCCAGGACTGGCATGGCTACCGCTTCCGCATCCTCGATGGCCAGGGCCCTTCGGCGCCAGGCGGCGCCTATAGCTACCTGATCGGCGACAAGATGAGCCGGGGCTTTGCACTGATCGCCTGGCCGGCGAAGTACGGCGAGAGCGGCGTGATGAGTTTCATGATCAGCCATGACGGTCAGGTATTCGAGAAAGACCTGGGACCCGACGGTGAGAAGCTGGCGCAGTCGATGAAGCTGTTTGATCCGGATGACAGTTGGAAGTTGGTGCCTGCGGATGACGAGCAGCCGGATTGATTCAGGTGTCATGCGCGGCAGGTTGTTGACGGGTACTCGTAGTTGGCGATTGCGCGGTGATATCTGTACCGGGGGGCACTTGAAAAAAACGAGCCGACGCCTGCATAAAGCGCCGCCGTACAGTCATTGACTACGTCGATAGTCATCATTGACTCAATGAAGTTCTCTTAAAAAAACCTCGGCGTAACATGGGCTCCATACCCAACAAACAACACCCCTGGAGCACACGATCATGAAACGCCAAACCATCCTCAGCATCGCTTTTTCGATCTTTGCAGTGAACGCTTTTGCCGCCACCTCTGCTCAACCTGTAGTCGCTGAAGGCGGCTCGGATCGCCTGATTGAAAGCCGTGTGGCTGAAGGTGGCTCGGACCGCCTGATCGAAAACCGCGTCGCTGCCGATGGCTCCGACCGTCTGCAAGGCAACACCGTCGCCGCCGATGGCTCCGACCGTCTGCAAGGCAACACCGTCGCTGCCGATGGCTCCGACCGCCTGCAAGGCAACACTGTCGCTGCCGATGGCTCCGACCGCCTGCAAGGCAACACCGTCGCCGCCGATGGCTCCGACCGCCTGCAAGGCAACACCGTCGCTGCCGATGGCTCCGACCGCCTGCAAGGCAACACTGTCGCCTGAACACATCGCCTCACCGCAATACCCGCAAAAAGCCCGGCCTGATCAGCCGGGCTTTTTCATGGGCACCCGTTTTGTGCTTGATCGATTATCCTGTGCCACCCCATTCCCCCCTGCCCTGTATCTGTCGGAGACACTTGTGCCCCCCTTGACCGCCCGCGAGGTTTATCAGCAATTACGTGACGTCGCCCAAGGCATTCGCACATTAAAGCGCCTGGACGAACAAGCCGTGGCCGGCCAGCTGCAGGTAGACATCGAGGGTTGGCGCCTGACGCTGGAGGTCGAGGCGCATCAGCTGCGCCACTGCCTGCATTGCCTCAGCTCGGACGGTCGGACGCTCGCCGGTTGGCAGCGTTACGGCACCGACCCGGTGAGTCTGCTCAGCACCTGGGAACTGGCGCAGATTGAGCGGCGGCTGGCCGGGCATGAGTCCGCTTGATTGCGCCGCGACCACTCGTTCGTTCGGCGCGCCTGTGCTACATAACACCTCTGTATGAACTCCGCGCCCGATGAGGTCTGCTTATGCTCCACTTTCCACGCCTTTCACAGTTGCTGACGGGAGCCCTGCTTGGCGTTCTCGCCAGCGGCACCCAGGCCGCTGCTCCCACCCCGGCACCCGATGCGTTGCAACCGCTGCTGGCCACGATCAACGAGCGCTTGAATCTTGCTGATCAGGTGGCACTGACCAAATGGGACAGTGGCAAGCCGATCCAGGATACCGCCCGGGAGACGCTGGTCATCGCCAATGCCCGCCGGCAGGCGATCGAACACAAAGTGGACCCGGAGGACGCAGCCGAGTTGATCGCCGCCCAGATCGAAGCCAACAAACTGGTGCAGTACGGCTTGCTGGCGCAGTGGCAAGCGGCGAGCAAGGCGCCTGACGTGCCACGGCCGGACCTCAATAAAATCAGGCCACAACTGGACGAATTGCAAAACCGACTGTTGCAGCAATACGCCGATTTCGCGCCTTATCGCGTGGACCCGGACTGCCCGGCCTGGTTGGCCGCCCAGCGTTCCGGCCTGATCAAGGATGCGCTGCATGGCCAGGCGCTGATACGCGCCACCGGGGAGCTTTGTATCGCTGAGCAATGAGGCCAGCGATATCCAGCGGGATGGTGATGGCGCCCTTGAGATGGCCATCGCCGGCAAGCCAGTGACTGCACAAAGCGCCTTGGTCCATTCATTGACTGCGTCGATAGTCACCATTGACTCAATGAAGTTCTCTTAAAAAATCCGCGGCGTAACATGGGCTCCATACCCAACAAACAACACCCTTGGAGCACACGATCATGAAACGCCAAACCATCCTCAGCATCGCTTTTTCGATCTTTGCAGTGAACGCTTTTGCCGCCACCTCTGCTCAACCTGTAGTCGCTGAAGGCGGCTCGGATCGCCTGATTGAAAGCCGTGTGGCTGAAGGTGGCTCTGACCGCCTGATCGAAAACCGCGTCGCTGCCGATGGCTCCGACCGTCTGCAAGGCAACACCGTCGCCGCCGATGGCTCCGACCGTCTGCAAGGCAACACCGTCGCTGCCGATGGCTCCGACCGCCTGCAAGGCAACACTGTCGCTGCCGATGGCTCCGACCGCCTGCAAGGCAACACCGTCGCTGCCGATGGCTCCGACCGTCTGCAAGGCAACACCGTCGCTGCCGATGGCTCCGACCACCTGCAAGGCAACACCGTCGCCTGAACACATCGCCTCACCGCAATACCCGCAAAAAGCCCGGCCTGATCAGCCGGGCTTTTTCGTGGGCGATTTTTAAGCGAATCTATGGCTCTTCTCTCAGGAGCCTCGGCATGAGCAAGATTGAAACGCTGGCCCACATCCTGCTCGGCCCCTTGTTACTCATGCAGGGTGCGCACACCCGGCGGGTTACGCCAAAGCTCCCGGAGGCCGAGGGCGAGCGCGAAGGTGTGGCGGGCTCCGGCAAGGACCTTCGTGTGCTGATTCTGGGTGATAGCGCCGCTGCCGGTGTCGGCGCATCGACTCAGACCGAAGCCCTGAGCGGTCAAGTGGTCAGCCGTCTGGCCAAGGATCATCGGGTGCTCTGGAAGCTCTGGGCGCGCTCCGGCCTGGACTCGCGGGCGCTGCTGGATCTGCTCGAACAGCACCCGCCGCAACCCTTCGATGTGGTGCTGCTGTCCATTGGCGTCAACGATGTCACCAGCACGTTGTCGGTCGATCAGTGGATCACCCTGCAACAGCGGTTGATCGATGTGCTGCGCGATAAATTCGCGGCGACGCAGGTCGTCATGTCCCCTCTTCCACCCATGCACCTGTTTCCAGCATTGCCGCAGCCGCTGCGCTGGTACCTGGGCAATCGGGCGGCGCGTTTCAATACACGGCTCGCCGGGCTGGCGACTGGCAACGATCACTGTACGATGCTGACCACCCGCCTGGCGCCCGTGGCCGGTTCGATGGCGCGGGATGGTTTTCATCCCGGCCCGGCGATCTACAGTGTGTGGGCGGACGATGCCGTCGAGGCCATTACCCGGCGCCGTCGAGAAACCGCATCAGGCAAGGTTTGAACAACAACAAAAAAAGGAGTTGAAAATGTCTGAACTGAAACTGCAAGCCGACGCCGCCGCGTCCCTGGAGCAGTGGCACGCGATGATCCGCAGCGGCGACCTCAGTGCCCTGCCCGGTTTGCTCGACCCCAACGCGGTGTTCCGCTCGCCCATGGCGCACACGCCGTATCCCGGGGCACCGGTGGTCTCGATGATTCTCAACACGGTGTTCAACGTCTTTCAGGACTTTGCCTACCACCGCGAATTGGCCGCCGCCGACGGCTTGAATGTGGTGCTGGAATTCAGCGCCAGGGTCGGCGAGAAACAGCTCAAAGGCATCGACCTGATCCGCTTCAACGAGCAGGGAAAAATCGTTGAGTTCGAGGTGATGGTTCGTCCGCTCAGTGGCTTGCAGGCCCTGGGCGAGGAAATGGGACGGCGCCTCGGCGCTTACCTGGCCGCCAGCAAGGCCTGATCATGGCGCAACGCCGGTCGATAGGTCGGCACCACCTGCAATTCGACCGGTTCGCCAAGAAACGCGCAGCAACGCGAGCGTAACCAGCGCTGGCCAGGATCGTTGTGCACCGCCGCGCGCCAGGCAATGGAAAGCTCCCGGGTCGGCAGTGACAGCGGCGCCGACTCGGCCCTCATCCCCCCGACAGACGTCATGGCCCTGGCGACGTAATCCGGCACCACGGCCAGCATGTCGCTTTGCGCCAGCAACACCGGCAATGTGCTGAACTGCGGGACGGTCAGCACGACTTTGCGTTGCCGGCCCAGCAGGCCAAGGGCGTGGTCGGTGCCATCCATGGCATTGCCCATGGACGACACCACCGCATGAGGCCGGCGACAAAACTCCTCCAGGCCCAGCGGACCGGATCGGGTGTCGGCCCGCAGCAACATCGGCCGGATCGGCCGCAAGCCTTTGCGGTGCGCGTTGGCCGGCAGATCCAGGATGTGGCTGATGCCCACGGAGATGTCACCATTCGTCAACCGTTGCGACATCTGCTGCTGATCGACGCGGTGCACGATCAAGGTGCTGTTCGGCGCCTCGACACGCAGCTGTCGTAACAGTCGCGGCAACAGCGCGTATTCGACGTCGTCGGAAAGCCCGATATGAAAGCTCGCGTCGCTGGTCAACGGATCGAAGGACTGGCAACGGCTCAATGCCGAGGCGATGCCGTCCAGGGCCGGAGCCAGATTGGCGAAGATTTCCTCGGCCCGTGCGGTCGGCTCCATCACCCGTCCCGAACGAATGAACAACGGGTCATCGAACAACACCCGCAAACGGCTCAGGGCGCCGCTGATGGCGGGTTGCCCGAGGAACAGTTTTTTGCTGACGCGGGTGACATTTCGCTCATGCATCATTGTCTCGAAGACCACCAGAAGGTTGATATCGGCACGACGCAGGTCGTTTCTGTTCATGAGGTTGACTACCCGGCACGTGGCCATTGAGTTCGGGAAGTGGCGTGAACAGGTTATGGCGGCGGATGAAAAACGTCTGTCGTACAGGGGGACATCACGATCATGCGTTAGGTGGGCACGCTGATACCCCGGTATAGCGTCAACGAAAAAAAACCAATGTGATTAATGACTTGCACGAACTCAGCGGACAGCAGGCGCGACATCGTCATGGCAGTTTTTTCGGGTTTTTTGTCCTAACGGAATGGGCGGGCGCGCTCCTAGGATACTGAACCGATTCTCCGCCCCCAGCCGAAAAAAAACCGAGGCGCGCATGATCGAAACCCGAACCGAAAAGCCTGCCCATGCACGCAGCGCGCATCTCTTCCTGAAAGGAACCTGCAGCAAGATGCTGTACAAAACAGGCCAAAGGACTTCTCGCCTACTGACCGGCATCAACCTCAAGCCGCTGGAACACACGCTGGTGTGGCTGTTGGGTCTGATGGTGGCGGGCGGGATATTGAGCAACGCCGAAACCCGGACTGACCTCCCCGCCACCACGCTTTACATCGTGTTACTGCTGATGGTCATCAACCTGTTTTCGATCAGCGCGGTGATCATCGTCGCGTTGTTCTGCATGGGGGTGCTGACGTCGATGTACCTTTATCAGGGCGGGTTTCACAGCTGGGATTGGACCACGCAATTGCTGCACAGTCTGGCCGTACTGGCGGCGATTACCTTTCTGGCGCTGCGCAACAAACAGGTCTCCGACAACCTGCGTCACAAGGAGGTCTACATGGTCGGTGCCCAGCGCCTGACCCAGACCGCTTGTTTCGGCTTTCGCGCAGACCTTGGGAGAATTTCCTGGTCGGAACAGGCCGCGCAGATACTTGAGTTTCCGGTGGACGCGCGCCCTTCTGTGCCTTTGTTGCTGTCGCGCACGCACCCCGATGACCTGCCCCTTCTATTGGCCGGTTTCGAAAAGGCTGCACGCCATGAAACCCTGATCGAGGTCAAACACCGCCTGTTGATGCCCGACGGGCGCATCAAGCATTTGCACCTGTTCGCCACCCCGCTCTTGACCCGGCACGGGTGTTTTGAATACCTGGGCGCGTTGATGGACGTGACCGCCAGCAGGCAAGCTGAAGAAGCACTCTGCCGTGCCCAGACCCAGTTGGCCCATGTCACCCGTGTGACGTCGCTCGGCGAGTTGGCGGCGTCCATCGCCCATGAAGTCAATCAACCGCTGGCGGCGATCTACAGCAGCGGCGAAGCCTGCCGCAATTGGTTGAGCCGACCGCAGCCCGATCTGGTCGAAGCACGCCTGGCACTGGAGCGGATCATCGCCAGCGCCAACCGCGCCAGCGAGGTCACGCGCCGGATCAGGGCCCTGGCCCGCCAGTGCGACCCGCTGCGGCGCAACGAATCGCTCAACGACATCGTCAGCGAGACCCTGGGCCTGGTCCGATACGAATTGGCCCACCACAAGATCACCCCGCAAATCGAGCTCGCCGCTTTCGGCGCCCAGGTCAGTGCCGATCGCGTCCAGCTGCAGCAAGTCATCATCAACCTGATCATCAACGCGTGCCAAGCCATGGACGCCATCGACCCCAACGACCGGGCGCTGTGCATTCGCACCTGGGTGAGGGACAACGAGGCGGTGCTGGAGGTGACCGATCAAGGCCCGGGCATCGCCTCCGATGTGCTGGCGCAATTGTTCACGCCGTTCTTCACCACCAAGGAAAACGGCTTGGGCATGGGGCTTTCCATTTGCCGCTCGATCATCGAATTCCATGAAGGGCGGCTCTGGGCCACCAGCGCCGCCGGCCAGGGCAGCTCGTTTCTGTTTGCCCTGCCGATACGGGTCGCCAACGACGCCGGCTACGCAGCGGCCATCTGATACAAAGGTATGACCGGGGCACGCCAAGGCGTGGCGTGGCTGCCCACAGGTATGAGTGTCTCAAGCCCCGCCTGCACTTAATGTAGCGCCCATCGCAAGGAACACGGCAGGGCGGTTGTATGTCCACTTCCCTTGGGAATCAACAATGAACGAACAACATCCCCTGAATAAAAGCACCTGCAACGAATCCATGGTTTTTATCGTTGACGACGACGCGCCTCTGCGCGAGTCCCTCGGCAGCCTGTTGCGCTCCATTGGCCTGCGGGTCGAGTTGTTCGGCTCGGTGGCCGAATTCATGAAGTGCAAGCGACCGGACACGCCCAGTTGCCTGGTACTGGATGTCCGGCTGCAAGGCAGTAGCGGCCTGGACTTTCAAAAGGAATTGGCCGCCGCCGGCATTAATGTGCCAATCGTGTTTATCACCGGGCACGGCGACATCGCCATGACGGTGCGGGCGATGAAGGCCGGCGCGGTGGATTTCCTGACCAAGCCCTTCCGCGAGCAGGACTTGATCGACGCCGTGTGCGCCGCCCATGCCCAAGACAAACAACGTCGCGAAACCCAGCGTCATGCCGAGGATTTGCGTGTGCGCCACCAGACCCTGACTGCACGGGAGCAAACGGTCATGGCGTTGGCGGCGTCGGGTTTGATGAACAAGCAAATTGCCGGAGAAATCGGCTTGAGCGAAATCACTGTGAAGATCCATCGCGGCCAGGCCATGCGCAAGATGGGCGCGCGATCATTCGCCGACCTGGTGCGCATGGCCGAAGTGGTCTCCGCTTCGCCGGCAATCAGGTGACTATACGCACGTATACTGCGCACCCATTCAGGACGGCGTATCTTGCGATGATGGCGGACAGTCTCTAAGTGCTACCGCTGCCACGCAGGACACAACTATGCGCAATAAGGAAATCATTGCCGTTGTCGATAATGATGAATCGGTTCGAATGTCACTGGACAGTTTATTGCGTTCCAGCGGATACAGCGTGCACACCTACGCAAGTGCCCACGAGTTCCTGTTCTCCGATGGTCCAGAGGCTGCTTCCTGTTTGATTTCCGATATCCAGATGCCGGTAATGGACGGAATAAAAATGTATGAAGTACTGTCGGCCCTGGGCTTTCACATTCCGGTCATCTTCATCACCGGAAACCCCGACGCACAACGCCCGATCAGCGCCGGCGCGATGAAACCGATCGCTTTTTTCCCCAAGCCCTTTTCCACCGAAAAGTTGCTCGAGTGTATCGAAATGGCCTTGAGCCGATGCAACTAACATCGACCACCCCGAACAACTAACACCTTGGTATAACTTGTTAATGCCTAGTCATACTCCAGCTGACCCTTTGTAGAAGTGCCAGAGACACATCCCCTCTAATAACATCTGTTTCAGATCAAGCCGAGGCCGTCTGTTTTGTTTTGCCTGGTTACTTCGCAACCATTCAAACAAAGCGGTCGCGCTGACATCGCAACACCTTTTGTTCTTCAGGAGCCAAACAATGAAACAGTATATTTTGATAATTGGTGCGGGATTCGGTGGTGTCTGGAGCGCACTGAGCGCTGCCCGCCTGCTGGACCAGCACGATCGAAATGACGTCGAGATCACCGTGTTGGCTCCTCAGGCCGAGTTGCGGATTCGCCCGCGTTTCTACGAACCCAACGTGCACAACATGAAAGCGCCCTTGAATGAATTGTTCGACGCCGTGGGGGTGAAGTTCGTCCAGGGCTCGGCCGAGGTGATCGACGAGAAAAACAAACAGGTCGGCTTCACCGATGCCGAGGGTGTTCAGCGTCAGTTGAGCTACGACCGCCTGGTGCTGGCCGCCGGCAGCCACCTGATGCGCCCACCGGTCGATGGCATGCTTGAGCACGCGTTCGACGTTGACTCGATTGAAGCGGCAACACGCCTGGAAGCCCACATCAAGTCGCTGAAGAATCTGCCGGTCAGCGCGGCACGCAACACCGTGGTGGTGGCCGGCGGCGGTTTCACCGGTATCGAAACCGCGACCGAAATGCCGGCCCGCCTGCGTGAGGCCCTGGGTGACGACGCCGATATCCGGGTGATCGTCGTCGACCGTGGCCCACAGATCGCCGCCGCGATGGGCGACGCTATTCGTCCCTCGATCGTCGAGGCATCGCAACATCTGGGAATTCACTGGGTGCTCGATGCAACCGTGGCGACGGTCGATGCCAACGGCGTGACGCTCGCCGATGGCCAGCGCATCGAGGCGAAGACAGTGATCTGGACCGTCGGCTTCCGCGCCAGCCCGCTGACCGGGCAAATCCAGGGCACCCGTGATCATCAGGGTCGCTTGCATGTCGACCAGCACCTGAAAGTGCGCGGCCACGCCGATGTGTTCGCCACCGGTGACGTCGCCTATGCCGCCACCGATGACCTGGGCAACTTCGCGGCGATGTCCTGCCAGCATGCGATTGCCCTGGGCCGCTACGCCGGCAACAACGTCGCAGCCGAACTGCTGGGCGTGGCGCCGATCCCCTACAGCCAACCCAAGTACGTGACCTGTCTGGACCTGGGTGCCTGGGGCTCGGTGTTCACCGAGGGCTGGGATCGCCGGGTCAAGCTGTTGGGCCGCGAGGCCAAGGAACTCAAGACCCAGATCAACACCGTGTGGATCTATCCGCCGGCGGCTGATCGTGCCGCAGCGCTGGCCGCCGCCGACCCGCTGATTCCGGTGGCTTGAGACGCAGGCCTCGCGGGGTTGCCGGGCCGCATACCGGCAACCCGTCCGCGGTGGTCACTCACGCCAGCTCATGACGCAAACCCCCAGGTAACCGGTATGAATGGTTTTTTCGAGAATCCGCATCGGCTGTTGAAGGTGTCCCACGCGCTGCTGCTGGGTGGAATGATTGCACTGCTCGTCGGGGCAACGCTCGCCTATGGTCTGGACCCGTATCTATCGCTGCCCAGCCTGGTGGCGGCCCATGCCATGACGATCCTCGGTCCGACAGCCATCAAACTCGGTTACGTGCTGCGCTTGCTGATGATCAACCGGCTGCGACGCCAGTCTGTCATTCATTCGCCGGGCATCGCCCGGTGATGTGAAGCTCAATGCCTGTATCCCGACCAGCCCCCTCCTTGCTGGATCGGGGCTTTTCCCAAGCGCCCGCCACTGCTTTTTCTGGCGGGCGTTTTTTCTCAAGCCAGATCGCCCGCAAACCCCGATGAACAGTTGCGCCAAAGGACGGATGAACAGCCCATTTCAGTAGTGCCATTGCTCCACTCCCCTCACGCCCCTCACAAAGAGTTTGCCGGTATAGGCCGTGCGAGTTGCCGTTCGATAGCAAACACTGGAAGTACAAATGTCTATCACTCAACGTTGCAAACAACTTTTGTTATCCGATGCCTTAGCCTTTCTGGCCGCCATTGCGGCAGGCAGCATGATTTTCATTACCAACTCGTACCTCGATCTGGATATCGCACCGACCCTCTTCTACATCACGCTGGTATTCATGTCGGCGAACATTTTCTCTGTGCCGGTCTTCCTCACTGTCGCCTTGAGTTGCATCGCCATGCTGAGCGCCAGTTTCGTTGTCGAGGAAGGCTATCGTGATCACCGCCTCATCGCCGGTTTCGTGCGTTGCCTGATCGCACTGACCACCATCACCCTGCTGGCCCTGCGCAGCAAGCGCGCGACCGACAGGTTGCGCCGCAAGGAAGCCCTGTTTTTGGGCGCCCAGAAACTCAGCCATACCGGCAGCATCGGCTTTACCTTCGATGACAAGGAAACCGTGTGGTGGTCGGACGAAACCACACGAATTTTCGAGTACCCGATGGATGTCACACCGACGACCACCATGATCAGGGCGCGCACCCACCCCGAAGACCTGAGCATTGTCGAAAGCGTTTTCGAACAGGCTGCGCGCAAGGAAAACCTGATCGAAGTGGAGCATCGACTGCTGATGCCGGATGGGCGGATCAAGCATGTGCAGATGATCGCCAACCCGCTGTCAAACCAGGGTGGCCGCCTTGAATATGTCGGTGCGCTGATGGACGTGACCGCTTCCCGACAGTCCGAAGAGGCGCTGTTTCACTCCCAGGCAAAACTCGCGCATGTGACGCGGGTGACGTCCATGGGCGAGCTGGCCGCTTCCATCGCCCATGAAATCAATCAACCCCTGGCGGCGGTGATCACCAGCGGGGAGTCCTGCAAACGCTGGATCAATCGCCCCGAACCGAATCTCGAAGAGGCGCGTCGCTCACTGGACCGGATCATCCAGAACTCCACCAGGGCTTCGAAAGTCATCGCCTGCATCAGGGCGCTGTCGCGCCAGAGCGATGTGCAGCGCAAGGCCGAAGTGTTCGATGAGATCGTCAACGATTCGCTGACTCTCATGCAACATGACACCGCCAATCATCAGGTGCGGCCGAACGTGCATCTGGGGGCTGCCGGGGCGTATGTCAAAGGCGACCGGGTGCAACTGCAACAGGTCATCATCAACCTGATCATCAATGCCTGCCAGGCCATGACCAACGTGCATGACCGAGCGCGAACCCTGCGGATTCACACCTCGGTGCAGGACCACGAAGTCGTGCTGGAAGTCGCCGATACCGGCACCGGCATTGCCGAAGACATTCTTCCGTCGCTATTCGACCCGTTCTTCACGACCAAGCACAACGGTCTGGGCATGGGGCTCTCGATCTGTCGCTCGATCATTGAGTTCCATGGCGGCCGGATCTGGGTCAGCAGCACGGTGGGGGTCGGGACGCAGTTCCTGTTTGCGATTCCGCTGACGGCCCTGAGACACGATCAATAGCCCTCATCCACACCCGATGCCGCGAGCCGGCGACATGGAGACCCTGTAGTGTCGATCAATCCAATGAGCTGCAACCCTGAACGCACCGAGCTCGCACAAGCACAACCGCGCAGCGTCGTGTTTGTGGCCTATCCGCGAATGGGCCTGCTGGACCTGACCGGTGCCCAGACCGTTTTCTGGGTCGCGACCCGCAGCCTGAACGAACGCGGCTTGCCCGGTTATGCCCTGCACACCGCGAGTCTGGACGGCGGACCGATTCAGACCGGCGAGGGTCTGGTGGTGGAAACCCGACGCCTGGACGAGTGGGTCGATCGCCCGATCGATACGCTGATCGTTCCCGGCTCCGCGCACATTCGCCAGGTCATGGCCGACAGCGCGCCGTTGATGGACTGGTTGCGCATTGCTTCAGCCACCGCCAGGCGCACGACGTCGGTGTGCAGCGGCAGCTTTTTGCTGGCTCGGGCCGGTTTGCTCGATGGCCTGCGCGTGGCCACCCACTGGGCGATGGCCGACCTGTTCGAGCGTCTGTTCCCCCAGGTCGAACTCGACCGAGGGGCCATTTTCGTCCGGCAGGATTCGGTGTGGACCAGCGCCGGGGTCAGTGCCGGGATCGACCTGGCCCTGGCGCTGATCGAGGCCGATGACGGCCGTGAGTTGGCGATGCAGGTCGCCCGGCGACTGGTGGTGCACTACCGACGCCCGGACAATCAGGAACAATGGAGTCCGCTGCTGCAATCGCAGTATCCCGCCAACACCTGATCGACATTGCGGCAGGTCACCCTCGCGGGCGCCAATCGTCCATACCCTGGTATGAAAGACCTGGCCCCATGGGCTAGCCCGCTGTCTTGAGGTAGGAGTGTCATCGAGGACGCGTCGATTTACGCTGGCCACATCAAACGGATCAACTCACCGCGCCGATGCGCTGGCCAGGAGACGGTTGTCATGAACGCATTATCGAAACTGCACATCGTCAGTCATCCGCTGCGCATCAGCCGCTATGGCGCGCATACCTCCCTGTCGGCGGCCGAGCGCGTGGAAATCATCGAGGCATTGACCGACGCAATGGGCACCGCACTGAGCCTCCTCGCGCAGCTCGAACGGGGACGGCAGACGTTGCGTAACGTCAGCTTCCTGCCAGTCCAACAGCTGTTCAACCGCCTGGTGCGCGCCAATGCCGATTACGCCGACTTCCTCGCCACCGGCATCGGCGACCTGGGCGGCTACACCGAAACCTATGCGCTCTATAGCCTCAATGACATTCGCGAGCCCCAGTGTTTTTCCGATTGCCTGGCGAGCATCGGCCAAGGGACGCTTCGACTGCGCGCCGTCGATGCCTTGCTGCGTGATTACCGCGAGAGCGCCGTCGCCAACAAGGACAGCGCCAGCAAACGCTTCTTTGAAGAATGCACTCGGCGCAACGGGTACTTTCTCGCGTTGATCGAGAACAATCTTTTGCGCTGAACAACCCGGGTGACTTTTTCAGAATGCAAACAACAAGTTGCTGCAAGCTGCGATCTTTTGATAGTCAGACGAATCAGGATCGATAGAAATTCAAATGATCGCAGTCTTCGGTACTGCTCCCGTGAAAAGCCATTAAACATACCCAAGTATACTATTCCGCTTTTTTTGAGCGCGTATCTTGCCGGTATGGCGGGCGCCACTTCGCGCCACTCGCAATGACGCAAGGTTTTTACATGTTCAACTCAGCTATCATTTCAGTTATTGATGATGACGAACTCATTCTTATCGCGCTGGACAGTTTATTGCGTTCCTACGGTTACACGGTAAAAACCTACGCCAGTGCCTATGCATTTCTTCAATCCAGCGGACCTGAACAGACCGACTGCCTGATTTCGGATATCCAGATGCCCGGCATGTGCGGCGTACAGATGTACGAAGCGCTGGCGGCGCGAAACACCCATATCCCCACGCTGTTCATCACCGGAAAGCCCGGTTTGCCGCCTGCATTCAGCGCCCGTGTGCGAAAGCCCGAAGGATATTTCTCCAAACCTTTCCACACGGACGCACTGGTGGCGTGCATTGAAAATGCATTGAAAAAACGCCGCACTTGAGCCTCTGCCTCCAACTTCAAGAACAAGCAACCTTTAACACTTTCGTATAACCGACCCGGATCTTCCACACCTTCAATTAGTTACAACCGACTATCTTCCGCGCAACTTTAAACATCAACTTGAAGAGACCAGTCCATGCCAAAAAACAAACTAACCTCGATCAACGGCGCCCCTGTCGCCGATAACTTCAATATCCAGACAGCCGGCCCACGCGGCCCCGCCTTGTTGCAGGATGTCTGGCTGCTGGAAAAGCTCGCGCACTTCGACCGCGAAGTGATCCCTGAGCGACGCATGCATGCCAAGGGCTCCGGTGCCTACGGCACCTTCACCGTGACCCACGACGTGACGCGTTACACCAAGGCCCGCCTGTTCTCGGAAGTGGGCAAGCAAACGCCGATTTTCACCCGGTTCTCGACGGTTGCCGGCGAACGTGGCGCGGCCGATGCCGAGCGCGATATCCGGGGTTTTGCCTTGAAGTTCTACACCGAACAAGGCAATTGGGACCTAGTGGGCAACAACACCCCGGTGTTCTTCTTCCGTGATCCGCTGCGCTTCCCGGACCTCAACCACGCGGTCAAGCGTGATCCCCGTACCGGCATGCGCAACGCGCAAACCAACTGGGATTTCTGGACGTCACTGCCCGAAGCTTTGCACCAGGTGACGATAGTCATGAGCCAGCGCGGCATTCCGCGCAGCTACCGGCACATGCACGGCTTCGGCAGCCACACGTTCAGCCTGATCAACGCCAACAACGAGCGGCATTGGGTCAAGTTCACCTTCAAATCCCGGCAAGGCATCGAGAACCTGAGCGATGAACAAGCTCAGGATCTCATTGGCCGGGATCGGGAAAGTCATCATCGGGATCTGTTCGACAGCATCGAAGCGGGCGACTTTCCGCAGTGGACCTTTTACATCCAGGTCATGTCCGAGGCACAAGCCAGGGACCACGCCGTCAATCCGTTCGACCTGACCAAAGTCTGGCCGCACAAGGATTATCCGTTGATCGAGGTGGGTGACTTCGAGCTCAACCGCAACCCGGAAAACGTCTTCGCCGAAGTCGAGCAGGCTGCATTTTCCCCGTCGAACGTCGTTCCCGGCATCGGCTTTTCACCTGACCGGATGTTGCAGGCGCGCCTGTTCGCCTACGGTGACGCCGCGCGCTATCGCCTGGGCGTCAATCATCATCAGATTCCGGTCAATGCCGCCCGTTGCCCGGTGCACAGCTTCCACCGGGACGGCACCATGCGCGTGGACGGCAACTACGGCGGACAGTTGGCCTATGTGCCCAACAGCCAGGACCAATGGGCCGACCAGCCCGACTGGCGCGAGCCACCGTTGCACCTGTCGGGGGCGGCCGGGCACTGGGATCATCGTGTGGATGAGGACCACTTCGAGCAACCCGGCAAGCTGTTCCGCTTGATGACCGAGTCGGAGAAACAAGCGCTGTTCGAAAACACCGCGCGTTCGCTCAGCGGCGTATCCCAAGCGGTTCAACAGCGCCACATCAACCACTGCACGAAGGCCGACCCGTTCTACGGCGCAGGGGTTTCCCGCGCGCTGGCCGCTCTCGATCGGTAGCACACCCAACCTGTGGTGGCGAGCCCGCCGCCACAGGGAAATCGATTGATGCGAGGGTGAGCGCTGCATTGGCTGCAATCATTTGACTCAGTCGGGCATGAAGATAACGACTTGACGCGCAACTGCTAATAATTATCATGCGCAATCTGTTATCGACCGTCTGTTCAACCCGCCGCTCAAAACCCGGCGTGGCCTCGCGGTGACGTGTGCGCAAGGCGAGTGTCGATGGCATCATCACCCGTTACGAAGGTTCCGGTGCCTGAACGGCTCATCCAGCTGTTCGGCGTCCTGGCAGATACCGCCACCGATCGACCAAGGAAGTCCCCCCGATGCGTATGAAAACACTGCTGGCCTGTGCCGGTGTGCTCCTCAGCCAGATGGCCGTCGCCGACGCCCTGCCCCAGCGCTGGGTCAGCGCCGGTGGAGCACTCAGCGAATGGGTGGTGGCCCTTGGCGGCGAGAACAAACTGGTGGGTGTCGACAGCACCAGCCAGTACCCGCGTTCATTGCGCAACCTGCCGAGCATTGGCTATCAGCGGGCGCTGGCGGCCGAGGGCATTCTGGCGTTGAAACCGGACATCCTGGTGGGCAGCGCCGAAACGGGGCCGCCACCGGTGCTGGCGCAACTCAAGGCCGCCGGGGTGCGCATTGAACTGCTCGCGGCCAAGCCGGACGTGCCGTCGCTGCAACACAACCTGGCCCGGATCGGGCAATGGCTCGGCAAGGAGACAGAAGCTCAGGGGCTGATGGCCGCTTATCAGCAGCGTCTGGAACGCCAGGCCGCGTGGGTCGAACAGGCACGACAGCAACAGCCTGCGCCTCGGGTGCTGATGCTGCTCAGCCATGCCGGCGGCAACCTTCAGGCCGCTGGCAAGGACACGCTGGCGGCCTGGATGATTGCCCAGGCCGGCGGGCAGAACCTGACCGAACACAACGGCTACAAGCCCGTGTCCAACGAGGCCATGCTGGCCCTGGACCCACAAGTGATCCTCATCGCCAGTAGCCGTCTTCAAGGCGATGCCGCGAAGGCGGCCCTGCTGGAACAGAACCCGATCCTGGCGCAAACCCGGGCCGGTCGCGAAGGCCGGGTGCTGGAGATCGACGCGACACTGCTGGTCGGCGGCCTTGGCCCGCGCGTGCCGGACGCACTGGAAACACTGTCGAACGCGTTCTACCCGTCAGCATCGCCCCAGACAGCCGGGGTCAGCCGATGACGGCGATCGTCCGGCCGCGCCCCATGCTGACGTTCCTCGGCCTGTTGCTGGTGCTGGTGTTCTGGCTGTCCCTGGCCCTGGGCCCGGTGAGCCTGCCGCTGAGCGATACCTTGCTGGCCGGGTTGCGGCTGTTCGGACTGCCGGTTCACGGCGCCGACACCCAGCAGGCGCAGCTGATCCTCGGTCAAATCCGTCTGCCGCGCAGTTTGCTCGGCATCGCGGTCGGTTCGGTGCTGGCCTTGTCCGGCGTGGCCATGCAGGGGTTGTTTCGCAATCCGCTGGCTGATCCGGGTCTGGTCGGCGTGTCCGGCGGTGCGGCGCTGGGCGCGGCCCTCGCCATTGTCGGCGGCAGCCTGATCGGTGGACTGCCGCCAGCCATCGAACCTTATCTGCTGTCGGTCAGCGCGTTCATCGGTGGCCTGATCGTCACGGCGGTGGTGTATCGCTTCGGGCGCCGCAATGGCCAGACCGACGTTGCGACCATGCTGTTGGCAGGCGTGGCCATGACGGCGATGGCCGGCGCCGGGGTCGGGCTGTTCACCTACCTGGCGGATGACGCCACGCTGCGCACCCTGACCTTCTGGAACCTGGGCAGCCTCAACGGTGCCAGTTACTCACGCTTGTGGCCGTTGCTGATCGTGGCCGTGGGCGTGGCGTTGTGGTTGCCCCGTCGCGCGGCGGCACTCAATGCGATGCTGCTGGGCGAGTCGGAAGCGCGTCACCTGGGCTTCAACGTTGAGCGGATCAAACGGGAACTGGTGTTGTGCACGGCGCTGGGCGTCGGTGCCGCCGTGGCCGCCGCGGGGTTGATCGGCTTCATCGGCCTGGTGGTTCCGCACCTGATGCGCCTGCTGGTCGGTCCGGATCATCGGGTGTTGTTGCCGGCGTCATTGCTCGCCGGTGCCAGCCTGTTGCTGCTGGCGGATCTGGTCGCCCGTTTGCTGTTGGCGCCGGCCGAATTGCCGATTGGCATCGTCACGACACTCATCGGTGCGCCCTTCTTCCTTTACTTGCTGGTGCGGGGGCGTTCCTGATGTTGCGCGCAAACAACCTGGCGGTACGGCGCGGCAGTCGCACCGTGCTGGCGGGCATCGATGTCCAGTTGCATCCGGGCCGGGTCCTCGGCGTCCTGGGACCGAACGGCGCCGGCAAAAGTACCTTGCTCGCGGCCTTGTGCGATGAGCTTGCGCCCAGCGAAGGCACGGTCAGCCTTGACGGGCAAAAGCTGAGCGACTGGCCGGGTCAGGAGCGGGCCAGACGCCTGGCGGTGTTGCCCCAGAGTTCGAGCCTGAACTTCGCCTTTTCGGTCAATGAAGTCGTGGGCATGGGCCGTTTGCCCCATGCCAGTGGCCGGGTGCGCGATGCGCAAATCGTCGCCGAGGCGCTCAGTGCCGCCGACGCCTTGCACCTGGCCGGACGCAGTTATCTGGCGCTGTCCGGGGGTGAGCGCCAGCGCGTGCACCTGGCACGGGTGCTCGCGCAATTGTGGCCGGGCGCCGAGGGGCAGACCCTGTTGCTCGATGAACCGACGTCAATGCTCGACCCGCTGCACCAGCACACCATCCTGCAAGCGGTGCGCGACTTCGCCGGGCGCGGCGCGGCGGTGCTGGTGATCCTGCACGACCTCAATCTTGCCGCGCGTTATTGCGATCACCTGCTGCTGTTGCAGGACGGTCGCCCCCACGCCTACGGCACCCCGGACGAAGTCCTGACCGCCGAAGCGCTGGAAGCGGTCTATGGCTTGCAGGTACTGATTCAGCGCCACCCGGAACGTGGCCATCCTTTGATTATCGCGCGCTGATCACCCATCCTCAGGGGGTGAATCAAGGGCCCTGATAAGGAAAACCGATGCGCATTCTGTTGCTCTGCCTGTTCAGCCTGCTGGCTGCCTGCCAATCCCATCACGCCGCAGCGCCACCGGCACCGATTGCTCCGCAAGGCCGGGATCACGCCGATTTCGGGGTGATCCGTGAACTGGCCACCGGCCGCGCCCTGACCCCGCAGGAACTGGTCGAACACCTGGCTGGCGCACCCCGGCTGCTGGTCGGTGAACAACACGACAACCCCGATCACCACGCGCTGCAACTCTGGCTGCTGCGCGAACTGGCGGCGCAACGTCCCCAGGGCAGTCTGCTGATGGAAATGCTCAACCCCGACCAACAAGCCAGGGTCGATGCGGCGCAGGCCGCCAGCCGTGCCGGTCAACCGCCGGCCGATCCTTATCAGGCGCTGGCCTGGCAAGCCAATTGGGATTGGGGTGTTTACGGGGCAGTGGTCAACTACGCGCTGCGTCAACCCTACCCGCTGCTGGCGGCCAACCTCGACCGGTCGCAGATCCTGCAGATCTACCAACAGCGCCCGACGCTGAGTGGCGAAGCCTCCACCACGCCACAGGTTCAAGCCACGCTGCTGGACGACATCCGAGGGTCCCATTGCGGGTTGCTGCCTGAAGCGCTGCTACCGGCCATGCTCGCGGTGCAACAGCAGCGCGACCGGCGCATGGCCGAACGCCTGCTGACCGCGCCAACCCCTGCCCTGTTGCTGGCCGGGGCGTTCCATGTGCGCAAGGACCTGGGGGTGCCGTTGCACCTCAAAGACCTCGGCGCCGCCCAGGGCAACGTGGTGTTGGTGTTGGCCGAAGCGGGCAAGACCGTGAGCGCCGAGAACGCTGATTACGTGTGGTACACGGCGGCTCAACCGGAACAGGATCATTGCGCGTCGTTGCGTCAGTGAGCGGAAATGCAAAAGGGCCGGCCGCGTGTCATTGCATGGGCTTGACGGCGCTGTCAGGTGCATGGGTCACCGAGGAAACTGCCGGGATTCTCGGTGCACTATGCTCAAGAGCGTCAGCCCGACAGGGGGTCAGTCAAGGTCCTTTGCGTTGACCCGCCAATGACCAAAGCGGGCTACTCGTTGATCTGCGCGTGTATCCGCCCCGCGCGTACAGCTTCCACCAGGGCCGCATGATCGCGCTCGGTCTCATCCGCATAGGATTGGGCAAACGCCGCCAGAGCCAGGTCAAATGTATCGCTCCCCCCCAGATAACCGCTGATGCTCGCTGCGTCTCCGGACTTGGCATGCGCCCTGGCCAGTGTCCATCCGCACACCTGCGCATAGCGTTTGAGCTGCGCAGCCGAGAATTTTTCCACCGGGGCGGTGTACTTCATGTCAAAGGGTTGGCGAAATTATGGGCCAGCAACGGGGTCAAAATGCCTGACCGCTCTTCTTCAGTGGCGTTTTCCGATAGCTTGATTTCCACAGCCATGGCGCTCTCCCTGAGCGATGAGTCAATGCGTCAATGCGTCAATGCGTCAATGCGTCAATGCGTCAACAAGGTAGCCCAATTCAGTCACCCCATGGTGAATCAGCAAAAGCGTGCGGGTCGAATCCGATGCAATCGGTAGTCGGGTCGAACGCAAACAGGTGTTCAAGTGGGGTGCAATTTCTCGGGCCGATCACGGCGCCGGAAAGGTCTCCAGATACGCCAGCAGATCGTCGATTTTTTCCTGGTCGCTGATGCCCCAGAAAATCATCCGGGTGCCGGAAACCACCGCCTTTGGATCTTCGATATACGCGGCGAGTTTTTCCCGGGTCCAGACCACGCCCGATGACTTCATGGCGTCGGAGTATTGGTAATCGGTGGTGCTTGCGGCCGCGCGGCCGACGATGCCATTGAGCTGCGGGCCAAAAAACGCCCGCGCCGATTCTCCGATCTGGTGGCAGCCGCCACACATACGCTTGAACAGTTTGCCCCCGGCCTCGGCATCGCCGGCCGCTTGGGCTTGTGTAGCGAGCAATCCTGCACCGAGGATGCACACGAAGGTCATCAAGACAGCTTTCTTCATCACCGCTCCGGGTCTTGCGCACAGCAAAAAGTGGCGGCTATTTCATCATGACTGGGCGACGGACCGAAGACTTTCATCGAAATCCGCGTCCACCCTCATGCCACTGACCGGCGACGGCCCCCCTCAAAAACAAAAAATCCGGGGCCTGTTACAGGACGCCGGATTTTTTTGGCTACCGTGCTTACTGAACGTTTTTCAGCTTGATCACATCACCGGACACCTTGGTGGTGTAGCCGTTCAGGACCCACGCCCAGAACCAGCGTTCCTGCACCTGGGTGTTGATCATGGCGTCGCCGCCCTTGGCTTTGATCGCCTCGTCCTGTGCGCGCACAAAACGACTGTTCTGCCGAATCGGGATCACGCCGAACAGCATCAGTCCCGTGGCGCTCGCTTCGCTGTGGCCCAGAACGGTGTACTGGCTGCTGTCGTAATGCCGGGTGTTCATCGGTGTGCCGCTGCAGCCTGCCAGAATCAGACCAAACAGGGCACCGGCAACGACTTTACTGAGGTATTTCACTGTACAACTCCATGAGAAAGCGCCCGGGACCCATCTCTCGGGCGGCGCGCATTCTAATGGAGATAGTGGCCATTGGATATCACCCAAAAAATCGGCGCCTACCCTGATTGACCTGTTTTTTTGAACGCCGACTTCAGTCCTTGAAATCGATAGACAGCGCCAGCTCATTCCACTCCCCCAGTTCCGAGGGCAAGGTGCTCGCCGACTGGTGCCCCTACTACCCCGGATTGCACCTTTATTGACCGAGCCGTCACCATGTTCCGGCGCCGCTCAAGGCGTTCATTGAGTTTGTTCGCGCCAACCGGTAAAAACGAGCCCGGATGCTGCGTCGCCCGGTAATTGCTGCAAGCAATGAAAATGTCACTCAAGGAGAGAAAACAGATGGTCACTTGCTACCTGAAATACGTACTCGACCCCTACAAGCTCGACGCATTCGAGCACTACGGCAAGTTGTGGATTCCACTGGTGGAGAAATTCGGTGGTCAGCATCACGGCTACTTCCTGCCGTCCGAGGGTGCCAGCAATATTGCCCTGGCGATGTTCACCTTCCCCAGCCTGGCGGCCTATGAAACCTATCGCCAAGAGTCGATGAACGACCCGGCGTGCATTGCCGCGTTCAAGTACGCCGAAGAAACCCGCTGCATCCTCAGCTATGAGCGCAGTTTCTTCCGGCCGGTGTTCGGTTAGGGAACATCCGCGACTTGAAGCGCCGGGCTCAGCCCTGCTTCAAGTCCAGGCAATAGGTGTAGTAACCCGGATCACGTACATACCCCAGAGACTCATACAAGCGCTGCGCGGTGAGGTTGTCGGTGGCGGTTTCCAGGGTCATGCCCATGGCGCCGCTCAACCGGGCAAAGTCGCGGGCGGTGTTCATCAACAGGGTGGCGACGCCTTTGCCGCGAGCGGCGGGCGCGCTGAACAGGTCGCCGAGCAACCAGGTGCGATGTGCGTTGATGGAGGAAAAGGTCGGGAACATCTGCACGAAACCCAGGGCTTCGCCGCTGGCGTCCTCGGCGTAGAAAATCACCGATTCGTCGCGGGCGATGCGCTCGGCGATGAAGTCACGGGATTGCGGCAGGTTCGATGGCTGACCGTAGAAGCCGCGATAGGCGTCGAATAACGGGGCGATCTTGTCGATGTGGGAAGCGTCGGCGCGCAGGGCCTGAATAGCCATGAGGGTGCTCCTTTGCGGTCTCAAGGTTCTATAGCCTAGCAACCACAATGGAACGCAAACGGAATTTTTTTCCCGGTACCGATGAACTGTGGGAGCGAACTCGCTCCCACATTGGTTCGCGTTACACCCGCACATTACGCCCCGGCAGGGTCGAACGCTGGCTGTTTTCCCAGTTCTCGACCAGTCCCACCGGCACATCCGACGCTGGCAGCATCTTGCGTCCGCGCACCAGGTCCGACGCCCGTTCGGCGAGCATGATGGTCGGTGCGTTGAGGTTGCCGTTCGGTTCGGTCGGGAACACCGAGGAGTCGATCACCCGCAGCCCGGCGATGCCATGCACGCGCAACTCGGAGTCCACCACGGCCATGTCGTCCTCGCCCATGCGGCACGAACCGCAAGGGTGATAGGTGCTCTCCAGGTTGTCACGCACGAACGCATCGAGGTCTTCATCGCTGGTCAGGTGCGCGCCGGGGGCTATCTCACCATCGCGGAAGCGGTCCATGGCTTTCTGGCCGATGATCTCGCGGGTCAGGCGGATGCAGCGGCGGAAGCCTTCGCGGTCCTCTTCGCGCTCCAGGTAGTTGAAGCGGATTTCCGGATGCTCGTAAGGGTCGGCGGAACGTACGCGCACATAGCCGCGGCTCTTCGGTTTGTTCGGCCCGGTCAGCACCATGAAACCATGGCCCTTGATCGGCTTGTTGCCGTCGTAACGCATGGCCGCCGGCAGAAAGTGGAACTGAATGTCCGGCCAGCGCAGGCCCTTGTCGGAACGGATGAAACCACCGGCCTCAAAGTGGTTGGTGGCCCCCAGGCCATCCTTGAACAGCAGCCAGCGCAAACCGATCATCAGTTTGCTCAGCGGGTCCATCTTGCTGTTGAGCGTCACCGGTTCCTTGCAGCCGAACTGGATGTACACCTCGGCGTGATCCTGCAGGTTCTCCCCTACCCCCGGCAGGTCATGGCGCACGGCGATTCCGGCCTTGCGCAGGACCTCGGCCGGGCCGATGCCGGAACGTTGCAGCAGGTGCGGCGAGCCGATCGGCCCCGACGAGATCAGCACTTCCTTATTGCAATAGACCTGGTGAGTCTGGCCACCGTGGTCATAGCTGATGCCCACGGCGCGCTTGCCTTCGAGGATGACCTGGCGGGTCATCGCATGGGTGATCACCGTCAGGTTCGGACGGTCCATGGCCGGGCGCAGGTAGGCGTTGGCGGTGGAACAGCGCACGCCGTTTTTCACGGTCATGTGCATCGCGCCGAAACCTTCCTGCATGTAGCCGTTGCAGTCATCGGTCTTGATGTAGCCCGCTTCTGCGCCGGCTTCGACCCAAGCCCCGTACAACGGGTTCTTCATGTGGTTGCCGTTGGTGGTGTGCAGCGGTCCGGTTTGCCCGCGATAGCTGTCACCGCCGGACTCGTAGCTCTCGGCGCGCTTGAAGTACGGCAGGCAGTTTTTATAACCCCACCCCTGGGCGCCGAGGGATTCCCACTCGTCGAAGTCATAGGCATGACCACGGATGTACACCAGGCCGTTGATCGACGACGACCCCCCCAGCACCTTGCCCCGTGGGCAGTGGATGCGACGGCCGTTGAGGTAGGTTTCCGGCTCGGTTTCGTAGCGCCAGTTGTACTTCTTGGTGTTCATCGGGATCGAGAACGCACTGGGCATCTGGATCACCACGCTGCGGTCGCTGCCGCCGAATTCCAGGACCAGCACCGAGGTGGCCGGGTCTTCGCTCAGGCGGTTGGCCAACACACAACCTGCCGAGCCTGCGCCGATGATGATGTAGTCGTATTTTTGCGTAGCCATGATTATCTCCGGACCGTCGATTCGCTGAAAACGGGACTCGACGATTTGGTCAATTTGTCGCCGGTGGTGAATTGCGGGGAGGTTTTTTCGATGTGCTGGATGACCGCTTCTTCGCGCTTGAGATCGATCGAGCGGCTGAGCACGTAATAGGCCACCCCCGATACGATCAACCCGACCAGCCAGGCGATGTCGATGCTGCCCAGGGCCTTGGCGAGTGGGCCGACATACACTTCGCGCTGTTCGACGCCGTCGAAGATGTAGAAGAACGGAATCATCGAGATGAAGCCGATGGCGTACGCGGCGATGCCACGCAGGCCCCAGCTGCCGTAGATGTTGCCGTGGGGCATGAAGAAGTGCGGGATGGCGTAGCGGCCCTTGCGCACGAAGAAGTAGTCGGTGAGGTTGACCGAGGTCCAGGGCACCAGGAAGTACAGCATCACCACCAGGTAGATGCCGAGCACCGACAGGCCTTTACCGGAACTCTGGATGCTCAGGGCCACGCCCAGTTGCAACAGGATCACGAAGGCGATGGCGAGGATCCGCGCCTTGCGGGTCGGTTCGATGTGCTTGATCGAGTCGACGCAGGTCAGCGTGGTCAGCTTGGCGCTGTAGATGTTCATCGCGATCACTGGCAGGAACGCCAGGATGGTGATCACCACGACCGCCGTGCCCATCAGCGGCGATACGGTATTGCCGACTTGCCCGAGAGCCACCAGCACGTCAGTGGAGTGCAGGTGATCGGCCAGCCAGCCACCCACGGAAATCATCCAGGCACCGGACAACGAAGCGCCCAGGAACACCACCGCGATCAGCTTGCCGCTGGAGGTGTTCTTCGGCAGGTAACGCGAGTAGTCCGACACGTACGGGGCGTAGGCGATGTTGTAGCTCGCCGCAGCCGCGAATTGCGCGATGAAACCGGTCCAGTTGAACCCCAACGGCGCCGGGGCCACTTCTCCGGCGCCGAGCGCCGGCAACGCCGCATCCGGCACCCAGCCCATCAGCACCGCCAGGGTCACCAGACCGTACAGCGGCAACGACAGGTACAGCGCCCATTTGAAGCTGCGGTGCATCCAGTCATGGCCGAGGATCGCCAGCACGGCTGCCGGTATCGTCACCGCCACCGCAATCACGGCGGGGTTGAAGCCGAATAGCGTGTGCAGCCCCTGCATCATCAGCACGAGGTTGACGATGTTGAAACCGGCGAACACGAACAGTGTCGCCAACAGCACCAGAATCACTCCGCGATAACCGAACTGCGCACGGGACTGGATCATCTGCGGCAGGCCCAGGTGCGGGCCTTGCGAGCCATGAAAGGCCATGAACAGCGTGCCGAACATGATGCCCAGCGTACCGGCCAGCGTGGTCCAGAGCGCGGTCAGACCAACGCTTGGGCCGACGAAGCCGATGGTCATGGTGAAGAAGGTGAAATTGCCGAGAAACCAGAACGGGCCCTGGCTCGACAGTTTGTCGGTGCGCTCGTGCTCGGGGATGAAATCGATCGAATGGCTTTCGACGACGATTTTGTCGTCGAGGACCGACACGCTCGGGGCGGACTTGGCGTTTGTGTTCATGATGGACTCTTATTGTTGGAAGATCATGACGAAAAAACCGCATTCTTTCGGGTGAACGACTCCCGGGGCGCGTCCTTGCCGTTCCCGAATTTCAAATGTGCAATTGCTTTCAACTTTGGCGCAAAACCTGTGGGAGCAAGCTCGCTCCCACAGGGATTGCATTGTTCCTTGTCTTACCTGATCAGCATCAGCCCGGCAGCGTGATCCACACAGCCTTGGTCTCGAGCAGGTAGTCCAGCTGCTCGGCGCCCAGGTCCTTGCCGAACCCGGACTGCTTGTAGCCGCCGAACGGCATCGACGGGTCGAGGGTGCCGTGGGCGTTGACGTAGACCGAGCCTGCCTTCAGTCGCGGAATCAGGCTGTGCACCTTGCCCAGGTCATTGGAATACAGGGCCGCCGCCAGGCCATAGGGCGAGTCATTGGCCAGCGCCAGTACCTGTTCCTCATCGTCGAAGGGGGCGGTGACCAGCACCGGACCGAAGATCTCCTCCTGGACGATGCGCATGTCGTTGCGGCAATGGGCGAAAATGGTCGGCTCGACGAAGAAGCCAGGGCCCTCGACCGGTTGGCCGCCGTAGACCAGTTGGGCGCCCTCCTGCTTGCCGGTCTCGATGTACTCGCTCACGCGCTGCTTTTGCAGGGCCGAGACCAGCGGGCCGATGAAGCAGTCCGGGTCCATCCCCGGCGCGATCCTCAGGGTGCGGGTGTAGGCGATCAGCTCGCGCAGGAAATCGTCATAGACACTGCTGTGAATATAGGCCCGTGTGCCGGCGTCGCATACCTGTCCCGAGTTGAAAAACACCCCGTTGGCGACCGCCTGCGCAGCCGCCGGAATGTCGGCGTCGGCGAACACGATGACCGGTGATTTGCCACCCAGTTCCAGGGTCAGGCGCTTCATGTCATCCAGCGCGGCGCGCCCCACGGTACGGCCGACCGGGGTCGAGCCGGTGAAGGTCAGTTTGTCGATGCCAGGGTGGGTGGCCATGGCCGCGCCGACCACGCTGCCGCGCCCGGTGACGATGTTGATCACCCCGTCCGGGATGCCCGCTTCCTGTACCAGCTCGGCAAAGCGCAGGGCCGACAGCGACGTCAGCTCGGCCGGTTTCACCACCACGGTGCAACCGGTGGCCAGGGCCGCGCCAAGCTTCCACGCCATGGTTTGCAGCGGGAAGTTCCACGGCACGATCGCACCGACTACGCCCACCGCTTCCTTGCGGGTGTAGGCCAGGTAATTGCCCGGCAGCGACGGCTCGACGGTACGCCCGTGCAGTTTGGTGGCCCAACCGGCGAAGTAGCGCAAGGTATCGACGGTGCCCTGGATATCCACGTCCCTGGCGAAGGCGACCGACTTGCCCATGTCGATCGATTCGATTTCCGCCAGCTCGGCGGCGTTCTGTTCGATCAGGTCGGCCAGGCGTTGCATCATCCGCTCGCGTTCGGCCGGTTTGGCCTGGCGCCAGGCGCCGCCGTCGAACTGGGCGCGGGCGGCTTGCACGGCACGGTCCAGATCAGCGGTGGTGCCCATGGGAATGCGCGTGATCAGGCCTTCGGTGGATGGCTCGATGACTTCGGACGTCTGGCCATCGCTGGCCTCGACCCAGGCGCCGCCGATGAACATTTTCTGGACCTTGCCAAGGAAGGTCTGGGTGGCCTCGGAGACGCCGAATTTTTGCAGGTAACTTTTGACGATCGTGTCCATTTTTATTCTCTCTGCCCGGCAGTCGGGTCCTGCCGGGTTTGGTGGTTTCGATATCAGGCTGGAGTGGCTTCGCTCTGGGCCGCACGCACCTTGCCCCGCTCGTGGAAGATGAAACCAATGCTGTTGAGCAGCAGTTGCGCGGCGAGGATCGAGGTCATGCCGGTCGGGTCGTAGACAGGTGCAACCTCCACCAGGTCCATGCCGACGATGTTGCCTTTGCTGCGCTTGGCCAGGGCCTGGATGATTTCCAGCACTTCGTAGTAGAGGAAGCCGCCGTGGCTCGGGGTGCCGGTGCCGGGGGCGATGGACGGGTCGAAACCGTCGATGTCGATGGTGATGTAGTAGTTGATGTTCTGCGGGATCAGCGCCAGCACGCCTTCGACGCCCAGACGGCGCACATCGCGTACCGAAAGGATTTTCGAGCCGGCTTCGTGGGCCGCTTCGTAGTCGTCGCGGTTGGACGAGGACACGTTGCGGATGCCCATCTGGGTCATGCCGACGATGTGGTTCATTTCCGAGGCGCGGCGCAGCGGGTTGCCGTGGCCGTAGCGCACGCCGTGGCGCTCGTCGACGAAATCCAGGTGCGCATCGAAGTGGATGATGTGGATCGGGCCACGGCCTTCGAAGGCCTTGATCACCGGGGCGTGCACCGAGTGGTCGCCACCGAGCACCACCGGCATCACACCGGCATCGAGAATCTTGCGTACCGCGTATTCGGTGTTCTTGTTGCTGGTTTCCATATCGGTGTGGACGATGTCGGCATCCCCCACGTCGACCATGCGCACGTCGGCGGCGGTCAGGTACATCACGTCGTCTTCGTGGTCGTAGGCGCCGGCATGACCGAAGGAAAACAGCGTCGATGCTTCACGAATCCCGCGTGGTCCGAAGCGTGCGCCGGAGCGCCACTGGGTGCCCATGTCATTGGGCACGCCGAGCACCGCGACGTCGGCATCCAGGGCATCCCAGTCGGTGCACACCGGGGACTTGCCAAAGGTGCAATGACCCACGAATGGCAGGTTCAGGCGACCGGATTCATAACCATTGTTCGACATGTCGAGCCTCTCCACTTCTTGTTTTCGGCCTGGCGGACTGCAAGGCGACCGCCGTTGGAAAGACTATGGGCGCAGCTTTTCGTGGAAAAAATGCTAAACATCAGATACTCATATCGGCATTACCGATGCATCCACACGCGGGAGGTCCAAGTGATTCAACTGCATGATGTCGACCTGAAACTGCTCAGGGTGTTTGCCACCATTGTCCGCTGCGGCGGCTTCTCGGCCGCGCAGGCGGCGCTGAACGCCGGCCAGTCGACCATCAGCGAACAGATGACCCATCTGGAAACCCGGCTCGGGGTCAAACTCTGCCAGCGCGGACGCAGCGGTTTTCGCCTGACCGAGCAAGGCGTGGCGATCCACGAAGCCACCCAGCGCCTGCTCTCGGCGGTGGAAAATTTCTGCATGGACGCCGACGTGCTCAAGCAGCACATCAGCGGCAAGCTCAACCTGGGGATCATCGACACCACCATCACCGACCCCGATTCGCCGATCCCGCGCACCACCCAGCGCTTCGTCTCCCGTGGGCACGATGTGCACTTGAACGTGTACGTCGGCACTCCCGCCGAACTGGAAGAGCGCGTGCTCGACGGGCGCTTGCACCTGGCCATCGGGCACTTCCCGATCCACGTGCCGGGCCTGCTGCATTCGCCGCTGTACCAGGAAGCGCTGGGGCTGTATTGCGGGCGACGGCATCCGCTGTTTGGCAACCAGGCCGAAGGCGAGGAATTGCTCGAAGAGATCGCCGCGAGCCGCATTGTCGTGCGCGGCTACATGCAGCAATACGACCTGGAACACCTGGGCGTCAGCAAGGCGGCGGCGACCGTGGACAACATCGAAGCCCTGGCAATCCTGATCATCTCCGGCGCTTACCTGGGCTTTCTGCCGGCGCACTTCGCCGCGCAGTGGATCAAGACCGGCGAGATGCACCAACTGGCGCCCGGCAGCTTGCAGCTGATGTCGCCGTTCGACGTGATCACTCGCCGAGGCACGGCGCCACCGCCGATTTTGCAGGCGTTTCTCGAAGACCTGGCGGCCTGTTCCCGTAAAGCGCCTGCAGCCGAGAAGCATTGACGGCTCGCCAAATTCAAACAGCCCCGGCCATACTCATCGACGCAACGTTTCGCTTCATCACCGCTCAAGGCCACCTATGCGCATCCACGTCACCTTCATCGACCGCGTCGGCATCACCCAGGAAGTCCTGGCCCTGCTGGGCGGACGCAGCTTCAACCTCGACGCCGTGGAGATGGTGCCGCCGAACGTCTATATCGATGCCCCGACCCTCGGTGCCGAAGTCCTGGAGGAGTTGCGCGAAGCCCTCTTCGGCGTGCGTGGCGTGCAAGCGGTGACCCTGGTCGACATCCTTCCGGGACAACGCCGGCGCCTGCAACTGGATGCCTTGCTCGCCGCCAGTTCCGACCCCGTGCTGGCGGTGGATGAACGTGGTCATGTGCTGCTGGCCAATCCGGCGCTGATCGCCCTGTGCGGCCGCGAGCCGGCCGGTGAATCCCTGGGCACGCTGTTCGATGATCCCGACTTGCAACCGACGTTGATCGCCCAGGGCTTCCGCCTGCCCATGCGCGAAGTCAGCCTCGGCGGCCACACCCTGCTGCTCGACGCCATGCCGATCACCGATGCCGGCGCCCTGCTCACCCTCTATCAACCGAACCGCATCGGCGAACGCCTGTCGGCGCTGCATCACGATCACGCCGAAGGCTTCGATGCGCTGCTGGGCGAGTCGCCGCCGATCCGCGCGCTCAAGGCCCGGGCCCAGCGGGTCGCGGCCCTCGATGCGCCGCTGTTGATCCAGGGTGAAACCGGCACCGGCAAGGAACTGGTGGCCCGCGCCTGTCACGCCATCAGCGGCCGTCGCGACAAGCCGTTCCTGGCGCTCAATTGCGCGGCACTGCCGGAGAGCCTCGCCGAAAGCGAGCTGTTCGGCTATGCCCCCGGCGCCTTCACCGGCGCCCAGCGCGGCGGCAAACTCGGGCTGCTGGAACTGGCCGACCAGGGCACGGTGTTCCTCGACGAAGTGGGGGAAATGTCGCCGTACCTGCAGGCCAAGTTGTTGCGCTTTTTGAGTGATGGTTGCTTCCGCCGGGTGGGCGGCGATCGCGAGGTCAAGGTCAACGTGCGGATCCTCAGCGCGACCCACCGCAACCTGGAAAAAATGGTCAGCGAAGGTCACTTTCGCGAAGACCTGTTCTACCGCCTCAACGTGCTCAACCTGCAAGTGCCGCCGCTGCGTGAACGCGGCCATGACATCCTGTTGATGGCCCAGCACTTCATGCAGCAAGCGTGCGCGCAGATCCAGCGACCGGTCTGCCGCCTGGCGCCGGGCACCTTTTCCGCCCTGCTCGACAATCGCTGGCCGGGCAACGTGCGGCAGCTGCAAAACGTGATCTTCCGCGCGGCGGCCATTTGCGAAAACCCCTTGGTCGACCTCGACGACCTCGACATTGCGCGCACGGCCGTGGAACGGCAGAACGATGGCGAGGTGGGTAGCCTGGAGGAGGCTGTCGAAGGTTTTGAAAGGAACCTGCTGGAGCAACTGTATCGCAGCTATCCGTCCAGTCGATTGCTCGCGGCACGCTTGCAAACCTCCCACAGCGCCATCGCCATTCGCTTGCGCAAGTACGGGATTCCCTCCAAGTCCTGACCGCCGGTTTCAGCAACACTGAAAATCCCTGTGGGAGCGGGCTTGCCCGCGATGAGGCCATGTCAGTCACCATTTTCGTTATCTGACACACCGCAATCGCTGCGATGCGGCGACCCGACAAGCCCGCTCCCACAGGGTTCGAGTGCCATCCAACAATGTATACAAATCGATACAGCGTATTGAATCCAAGACAACACCCTCTCAACCTGTCTGGTCCGGATTTCGCACCCTTCCCTTCGCCTACCTGTATTGATTTCAATACACAAGACCTCCACGAAACTGCCAGAAACCATCTCAAGCCATTGATTAATAACAATTAATCAATTCTGGCACCGCCCTTGCTATGACTCCTCCAGCCACGCTCGTCACCCAAACGAGCCTGCCCATCGTCATTCGCCACCTGCAGCGAATGAGCCAGAACAATGAGGAGTAGACATGAGCGAATTGCGTTTTACCGTCGACCACGAATGGCTGCGCACCGAAGCTGACGGCACGGTCACCGTTGGCATTACCGCTTTTGCGCAACAGGCGCTGGGGGATGTGGTGTTTGTCCAGGTGCCTGAACTGGGCGGCTTCGACGCCGGCACCGAAGTGTCGGTGCTGGAGTCGGTGAAGGCCGCCAGCAGCATCGGCATGCCGCTGGACGGTGAGGTGGTGGAAGTGAATTTGGCGCTCGACGCGAACCCAGAGCTGGTCAACGAAGATCCGCTGGGCGAAGGCTGGTTCTTTCGCTTCCAGCCTGCTGACGCTTCGGCAATCTCCCGCTTGCTCGATCAAGCCGCTTACGAACGCCTGATCCAAGACCAGACCGACGCGTGAGGATTCCGTATGACCACCCTCCTCGACACCCGTAACGAATTCATCGCCCGCCACATCGGCCCGCGCGCCGGCGACGAGCAAGCGATGCTCAACAGCCTCGGCTTCGACTC
>NZ_JAFEHE010000037.1:0-54499 GCF_016887925.1 Pseudomonas sp. MIL9
TCCGATGCCAGAGGTCTGGCATCGGATTTTCTAGGAAGCCCGGCTTTGACTCAAATGCTTAAGTGAACAGCATTACGGCCTGGGCCGGGGGTTCTGTGATCACTCGTCGAGGAAGGAGCGCAGATGCTCGCTTCTCGTCGGGTGGCGCAGCTTGCGCAACGCCTTGGCTTCGATCTGACGAATCCGTTCACGGGTCACGTCGAACTGTTTACCAACCTCCTCGAGGGTGTGGTCGGTATTCATGTCGATACCGAAGCGCATGCGCAGAACCTTGGCTTCACGGGCAGTGAGGCCGGAGAGTACTTCGCGAGTCGCTTCTTTAAGGCTCTCAACGGTGGCAACATCGATTGGCGACTGCATGGTCGAGTCTTCGATGAAGTCACCCAGATGGGAGTCTTCGTCATCACCGATCGGGGTTTCCATGGAGATCGGCTCTTTAGCGATCTTCAATACCTTGCGGATCTTGTCCTCAGGCATCTCCATGCGTTCGCCCAGCTCTTCCGGGGTCGGTTCACGACCCATTTCCTGCAGCATCTGACGGGAAATGCGGTTGAGCTTGTTGATCGTCTCGATCATGTGCACCGGAATACGGATGGTGCGGGCCTGGTCGGCGATCGAGCGAGTGATCGCCTGACGGATCCACCAGGTGGCATAAGTCGAGAATTTGTAGCCGCGGCGGTATTCAAACTTGTCTACCGCTTTCATCAAACCGATGTTGCCTTCCTGGATCAGGTCGAGGAATTGCAGGCCACGGTTGGTGTACTTCTTGGCGATGGAGATCACCAGACGCAAGTTCGCTTCAACCATCTCTTTCTTCGCGCGGCGGGCCTTGGCCTCACCGATCGACATGCGACGGTTGATGTCCTTGATCTCGGCGATCGTCAAACCGGTTTCGGTTTCCAGCGCGGTCAGCTTTTGCTGGCAGCGAATGATGTCCGGCTGCAGGCGACCAATGGCTTCAGCGTATTTGCTTTTGCCTTTGGCCAGCGCGTCGGACCAGCTTTCGTCGACTTCGTTGCCCGGGAACTGGCGCAGGAAATCGGCGCGCGGCATGCGCGCATCACGAACGCAGAGCTGCATGATTGCGCGCTCTTGCTGACGCAGGCGATCCAGAGCACTGCGTACACGCTCGACCAGGCCTTCGAATTGCTTCGGCACCAGTTTGATCGGCATGAACAGGTCGGCCAGGGCCAACAGTTCGGCAATCGCCGCCTTGTTGTGGCGACCGTGCTTTTTCAGGGCCTTGCGGGTGATTTCCATCTGATCGGCAACAGCGCCAAAGCGCTGTGCAGCGATGATCGGATCCGGACCGCTTTCGGCTTCTTCCTCGTCGTCCGAAGCTTCGGCGTCATCATCGTCGGAATCGTCGTCCGCTTTCACGGCTTTCGGATCGATCGGTGGTGGCACTTCGGCAGCAGGCGGCGCAATGCCGTCGTCCGGGTCGATATAACCGCTCAGGACGTCGGACAGGCGACCACCTTCGGAGGTGACGCGGGTGTACTCGGAGAGAATATGGTCAACCGTGCCAGGGAAGTGCGCGATTGCGCCCATCACTTCACGGATGCCCTCTTCAATACGTTTGGCGATTTCGATTTCGCCTTCACGTGTGAGGAGCTCTACAGTACCCATTTCGCGCATGTACATGCGCACCGGGTCGGTAGTGCGACCAATGTCGGTCTCGACCGCTGCCAGCGCTGCTGCTGCCTCTTCGGCCGCGGCTTCGTCGGTATCGGCGTCGGCCAGCATAAGGGAATCCTTATCTGGCGCAACCTCGAATACGTTGATCCCCATGTCGTTGATCATGCGGATGATGTCTTCCACCTGTTCCGGATCTGAAATATCCTCCGGCAGGTGGTCGTTGACCTCCGCGTAAGTCAGGTAGCCCTGCTCACGACCAAGTGTGATCAACTCTTTGATACGAGACTGCTGTTGCGCTTTTCCGGACATAACACCCTATCCACTGAAGGTCTTGGCGGGCAAAAAACAAGCCGAGGATTATACCTGAGCTATGACCTCACGCGCCAGTTGAGGTCGGGTTTGGTACAGCCATATTGCGTTTTAATAGGTCGCGCATCTGATTTGCGATCTGATTTGCTTCCTCGGCAGTCAATCCTGGCTGCTTCGCTTTCCTGATGAGTTCTTCCAGGCTATCGGTGTGTTGACCCGCTGATAACCTAGTAATGGTGTCTAAAAACTGTTGTTCAAGGTTGTCGCCGTCAATCAGCCATTCCTTTTCAGCCAGGGCCTTCAGCAAGCGTCCCTGTTCAGTGCCGTGCCAGCGAGCCATTAACTGAATAGAGTTTAGCTTAGGGTTTTTTTGCACGGCCTCGATGAGGGCTACCAGCAATTGCCCATAAGTGCTGCTTTCATTGGCGAAGTGGTTGGCGGTTTCGACTTTGCCAGCCAGTTGCGGATGATGAATGAGCGTACGCAACGCAATGAGTGTAGGTGCTTCGACGGCAATGGGTTTGCGCGGGGCACTCTGTTGATCGCGATCGCCGCCACGCTTGCCGTTCTTGTCCCAGGGTTTTTTGTCCCATTTCTTGCCGCCGGCACCGGGCTTCTTCGGTGTCCATTCCTGTTGCGGCACATACATTTCTTGCGATTGCGGCTGATGATAGTCGCTGTAATCAGGCATCGCGTCGTAATCGATACCCGGGTCATAGGCGGGCGGCGCCTCGTGTGGCGCGCTTTGCGCCAGTTGGCTGACCGTTTCGCTGCTCAGGCCGGTAATTTCGGTCAGGCGCTGGCGCATCAGAATGCGCAGGTTGGCTCCCGGCACCTTGTCGATCAGCGGCGCTGCGAGGGTGGCCATGTGGGCCTTGCCTTCGAGGGAGCGCGGGTCCGATTCTTCCGTCAGCTGTTGAAAGAAATAATCTGCCAATGGCTGGGCGTGCTGGTTGATCCGTGCGCGGAAAGCGTCGGTGCCCTCGGAGCGCACCAGCGTATCCGGGTCTTCGCCTTCGGGCAGGAACAGGAAGCGGGCCCGTCGCCCATCCTGCAGGCTTGGCAGGGTGGCTTCCAGTGCACGCCACGCGGCGTTGCGCCCCGCCTGGTCGCCGTCGAAGCAAAACAGCACGCTGGGCACGACACGGAACAGTCGCTTCAGGTGTTCTTCGCTGGTCGCGGTACCCAGGGTGGCGACAGCATTGCGCAGGCCTTGCTGGGCGAGGGCGATGACGTCCATGTAGCCTTCGACGACGATGATTTCGTCGAGGTTGCGGTTGTTCTTGCGGGCTTCATACAGGCCGTAGAGTTCCTGGCCTTTATGGAATACCGGGGTTTCCGGCGAGTTCAGGTATTTCGGTTTGTCGTCGCCCAGTACCCGGCCGCCGAAGGCAATGACGCGCCCGCGACTGTCGCGGATCGGGAACATCACGCGGTCGCGGAAGCGATCATAGCGTTTGCCGGTTTCGGCGTTCTCGATCAACAGACCGGCATCGATCATGGCTTTCTGCTGCAGGGTGTCGCTGCTCAAGTGCTTGAACAGGTTGTCCCAGCCAGGCGGCGCGAAGCCGAGGCCGAAGTCGCGGGCGATTTCGCCGGTCAGGCCGCGACCTTTCAGGTAGTCCACTGCAGCTTTGCGCGATGGGTGGCTCTTCAGGGCCTGGCGGTAAAAGTCGGCAGCGGCGGTGAGCAGCGGATACAGCGGCGAATCAGTCGGCTGGCGCGGCTTGTGCGCGCGGCCGCTTTCTTCCCGTGGGACTTCCATGCCGGCCGCCTTGGCCAGATCTTCGACAGCCTGGACGAAATCCAGGTTGTCGTGGTCCATGATGAAGCCCAGGGCATTGCCGCCGGCGCCGCAGCCGAAGCAGTAATAGAACTGCTTGTCGGGGCTGACGCTGAATGACGGGGTTTTTTCTTTGTGGAACGGGCAGCAGGCGGTGTAGTTCTTGCCGGCTTTTTTCATTTGCAGGCGCGAGCTGACCACATCGACGATGTCGGTGCGGTTCAGAAGGTCGTCAATGAAGCTCTGGGGAATTAGCCCGGCCATGGCGTTCTCGTCATCTGCGCTGATTGGGTCCGAAACGAAGGGTAGTCGAACGAAGGTCATTGTTTGAGGCGCACAAGATGGGCGGCTCGACCGGTGTCGTCTGCGTAATCGCTATCGGGAAATGTATCTGCCGAAAATCCCCTGACGTTAATGCCAATCAGTATTCGACTTTTTGAAAGTGTTGCGCTGAATCCGGCTGCGGCCAGTCATGGGCCTCGGATAGCTCATCATTTGCACGCGTGAGGTGCCTTGGGCTGATCGTCGTGAGAGGAATCAGTGGGTGTGCTCGTCAGTAGCCTTGAAAGGCTCGTCAGAAAAGACGTGCACCGCTGGCAAAAGAGCCAGGTCTGACGCGATGAAGCAGATTTGTCTCGGTCGCGTCTGCGGCTTCGACGGTGAAGCATCAAGCGTTTTACGCAAATGCCATTAGCCCGGCAAAGAGCCGGGCTTGGCAGAAGCTTGCTACGATCGTCTGTGTATTAGTACAGACGAACGGCGCGGCGCTGTTCGCGCTGAACTTTCTTGGCGTGACGCTTAACAGCGGCTGCTGCTTTGCGCTTACGCTCAGAAGTTGGCTTCTCGTAAAATTCGCGGCTACGAACTTCAGCCAGTACACCGGCTTTTTCGCAGGAGCGCTTGAAACGACGCAGAGCTACGTCGAAGGGTTCGTTCTCTTTTACTTTGACGGCTGGCATCCAGAGCTACCTTCATTCATTACCGGGGTCAACATCCTCGCGGCAAAAGAGCACTTGAAGACGTCGGTTTTTAAGGGTTGCGGATGTTAACCCCTCATCGCACGGAATGCAAAGCCTCTGATCGAAAACCGCTGGTCGGGGCATCACGCGGCGACTATTATGCGCGCCTTCGAATTCAGCCTAAACAAGGCGCAAACCCATGCTAGTACTGGGATTAGAAACCTCCTGCGACGAAACCGGTGTCGCATTGTATGACAGTGAGCGCGGCCTGCTGGCCGATGCGCTGTTCAGCCAGATCGACCTGCATCGTGCCTATGGTGGCGTGGTGCCGGAGCTGGCCTCGCGTGACCACGTCAAACGCATGCTGCCCTTGATTCGTCAGGTGTTGGCCGAAGCCGACTGCGTGCCGACCGAGATCGATGCAATCGCCTACACCGCCGGTCCTGGCCTGGTAGGGGCGCTGCTGGTCGGCGCTTCCTGTGCTCAGGCGCTGGCCTTCGCCTGGGGCATTCCGGCCCTTGGTGTTCATCACATGGAAGGCCATTTGCTGGCGCCGATGCTGGAGTCGCAACCGCCGGAATTTCCGTTCGTCGCTTTGTTGGTTTCAGGTGGTCATACGCAACTGGTTCAAGTCGACGGGATCGGCCAATACACGCTTTTGGGCGAAACCCTGGATGACGCCGCAGGCGAAGCGTTCGACAAGACCGCGAAGATGATGGGCCTCAACTATCCGGGCGGCCCGGAAATCGCTCGACTGGCGGAGCAAGGGCTTGCAGGACGTTTCGTCTTCCCGCGTCCGATGTGTGACCGACCTGGCCTCGATTTCAGCTTCAGTGGCCTGAAAACCTTTGCCCTGAACACCTGGCAGCAGTGTGTGAGCGCCGGGGACGACAGCGAGCAAGCCCGTTGCGACATCTCGCTGGCGTTCCAGCAGGCCGTGGTGGAGACTTTGACCATCAAGTGCAAGCGTGCCTTGAAGGCGGCAGGCATGAAGCGTCTGGTGATCGCTGGCGGGGTCAGCGCCAACAAGGCGTTGCGCACGTCCCTGGAAAAAATGCTCGGCGACATGAAGGGTGATGTTTTTTATGCCCGTCCACAGTTCTGTACCGATAACGGTGCAATGATCGCTTTTGCCGGTTGCCAGCGTTTGCAGGCCGGTCAGCAGGAAAGCCTGGCGATCAGTGTCCAGGCGCGTTGGCCGATGGAGCAGTTGTCGGCGCTGTGATGAGTGGTGCTGCCGGGCGGCATTTAAAAATGCCGTTCGCGCCCGGCAAACAGGTCGCGTAGATTGCCGCGATGACGCCAGACGATCATCCCCGTGAGCGCGCTCATGGGCAGCAGTGCCGCCGGCTCTTGCCAAGCCAGCAATGGCAGGGTCAGTGGGGTGGCGATCAAGGCAGCCAACGAGCTGGTGCGGGTCAGGTAGAACGTCAGCAGCCAGGCACAGACCGCCAGTAAGGCCGCAGGCGGGTACAGGCCCAGCAACATGCCGGCAGCGGTGGCGACACCCTTGCCACCGCGAAAGCGAAAGTACAGCGGGAACAGGTGGCCGATGACGGCGCAGACGCCGATCCAGGCCTGATCATGCAGGGAAAGTCCGGCAAAACCGGCGATCAGCACAGGCAGCAGGCCTTTGCAGAGGTCACCGAGCAACGTCAGGACGGCGAGTTTTTTGCCGGCCAGGCGCAACATATTGGTGGCGCCGGCATTGCCCGAGCCACTCATTCGCGGATCGGGGTTTCCGGTCAGGCGGCTGAGCAAAATGGCGAAGGACAGAGAGCCGAGCAGGTAGGCGAGGATCGCCAATAACCAAAACATGCTAACTATTCCGGGCGAGGACGCCCTGATTCTAACGGCGCATTGCGCCCTTGTCGTGTAGCGGAGAAAAGTGCTTGGACAGAGTGTTTATCGAGGGCCTGGAAGTCGACACCGTCATCGGTGCCTACGACTGGGAGCGAGGCATCCGACAGTGCTTGCGTCTTGATCTGAGTTTCGCCTGGGATAATCGTCCGGCAGCCGCTGGTGATGACCTGACGCTGGCGCTCGATTATGCGAGCGTTTCGTCACGCATCCAGGCCTTTGCCGAGCAGGCGCAATTCCAGTTGGTGGAAACCTTCGCCGAGCGTCTGGTTGAAGTGCTGATGAGCGAATTCAAGATCACCTGGATGCGTCTGAAGCTGACCAAGCCTGGTGCAGTGCCTGCCGCTACCGGTGGTGTGGGTGTGGAGATCGAGCGCGGATGTCGCTGACTCAGGTGTATCTCGGGCTCGGTAGCAATATCGAGCGTGAAGCCCATTTGCAGGCCGGCCTGGAAGCGTTGGCGGGTTTTCTGGTGGATATTCGTTGCTCGGCGGTTTTCGAAAGCCAGCCGGTGGGGATCAAGAGCGGGCCGTTTTTCAATTTTGTGGTGTCGGCCTTTACCGATCTGCCACTGATTGAACTGGATCGCCGGCTTAAATTCATTGAGGCGGACAATGGCCGTTACGCGCCAGACCGCAAGGGTTTGCCGCTGGACATCGATGTGCTGCTGTTCGGTGATCTGGTGGGCAACTTCGATGGTTTGGTGTTGCCGCGAGCAGAGATTCTGAAAAACGCCTTCGTGCTGTGGCCGTTGTCGTTGATCGCGCCGGATCGAGTTCACCCGGGCGTAGGCAAGAGTTTCGCCACGTTGTGGGCTGAATCGCAGATTGATCAGGTGTTGGCCCCCGTGGCTTTTGAGTGGCGCGGCATTCAACTGACACCTTCAGATTTGTTGTGAGATTCATGACGCCATCGCGGGCAAGCCCGCTCCCACAGGTACGATGCAATCCCTGTGGGAGCGGGCTTGCCCGCGATGGCGTCAGTCAGGACGACGCAGTCTCTTTGTAGGCCTTCAACGCCTTGAGCCTTTCACGCTTGATCGCCTCACCCAGTTCCGGCCCCTTGAACCCCTTCTCCAGCAATGGCTGCACCGCCACGCTGCGCGCCGCGGTTGCCGCACCGCGAAGGTAATCCGCCTGTGGGTAACTTCGCTCTTCCAGTCCTTTGCGCCCGCGCGCATCCATCTCACATGCCGCGATGAACTCCTCGAACCGCTGTGGTCGACGGTAAACGTCGAAACTCTGCAGCAATTCCAGCAAGGTCGACGGTTTCAGCTCCAGGGCGCGATGGCCGTGGGTGTGATATTCGCCCACCAGCAACGCCAATTCCTGGCAGTCCCTCGGTGCCTTGAAGCGTTCGTTGACCGCTTTGATCAGTTTCAGCCCCTTGAATTCGTGGGCGATGTGGCGAGGCCATTCTTCCTCCGGCGTCAGGCCTTTGCCCAGGTCATGCAGCAGGCAGGCCCAGCGCACGGTGAGTGGTTGCTTGTGGCGTGCGGCTTGTTCCAGCGCGCTCAGTGTGTGCGCGCCCGTGTCGATTTCCGGATGATGGGCTTGTGGTTGCGGCACGCCGAACAAGGCATCGACTTCTGGCATCAGTTCTTTGAGAGCGCCGCAGGCCCGCAGTACTTCAATGAACACCTGTGGCTGATCTTCCATCAGGGCACGGGAGATTTCTTTCCAGATGCGTTCCGCGGTCAGCGCTTGCAGTTCACCTGATTCGCTGAGTTGACGCATCAGATCCAGCGTCTCCGGAGCGACGGTGAAGCCAAGCGCTGCGTAACGAGCTGCGAAGCGCGCAACGCGCAGAACCCTGAGCGGATCTTCGGCAAACGCGGGGGAAACGTGGCGAAGCAGGCGCGCTTCCAGGTCGCGTTGGCCATGGTACGGGTCGGTCAGGTTTTGTTGATCGTCTTCGGCCATGGCGTTGATGGTCAGGTCGCGACGGATCAGGTCTTCTTCGAGGGTCACTTCGGGGCTGGCGTGAAAGGTGAAGCCGCCGTAGCCGCGTCCGCTTTTGCGTTCGGTGCGGGCGAGGGCGTATTCCTCTCCGCTTTTGGGGTGAAGAAACACCGGGAAATCCGCGCCTACCGGGCGAAAGCCCTTGGCGAGCATGTCTTCGGTGGTGGCGCCCACCACGACCCAGTCGATATCGGTGACCGGTTTGCCCAGCAGGCGATCACGAACGGCACCGCCGACTTTATAAATACGCATAAAAAACCTCCGTTAGCTCGACAGGATAACCTTTGCGTCGGGCTTTCGGAGGTCAAAACTGGATCAAAGATGAACGACGGCCAGGTCCAGTCGGCCGTAATCACCCTCGCCATGTTCGTTTCTGGGTGGAACGTGATGGGTTTTCATCACCTGATCGCCTTGCAAGGTTTCCAGGTGAATGTCGAAGCCCCAGAGGCGGTGCAAGTGCTTGAGCACCTCCTCAGTGGAATCTCCCAGCGGTTTGCGATCGTGTTGCTGGTGGCGCAGGGTCAGCGAGCGGTCGCCGCGCCGGTCGATGCTGTAGATCTGTACGTTGGGTTCGCGGTTGCCCAGGTTGTATTGGGCGGCCAGGGTTTCACGGATGATTCGATAGCCGCCTTCATCATGGATGGCCGGGACCAGCAGGTCGTCCTTCTGGTCGTCATCGAGAATGCTGAACAGTTTCAGGTCGCGGATAACCTTGGGTGACAGGTACTGCAGGATGAAACTCTCGTCCTTGAAGCTGCTCATGGCGAACTTGATGGCTGCCAGCCAGTCAGTGCCTGCAATGTCCGGGAACCAGCGGTAATCCTCTTCCGTTGGTTCTTCGCACATGCGCCGGATATCGCGGTACATGGCAAATCCCAGGGTATAGGGGTTGATCCCGCTGTAGTACGGGCTATCGAAGCCCGGTTGATAGATCACGCTGGTATGGGACGTCAGGAACTCCATCATGAAGCCATCAGTGACCAGGCCTTCGTCGTACAGGTCGTTCATCAAGGTGTAGTGCCAGAACGTGGCCCAGCCCTCGTTCATCACCTGAGTCTGACGCTGTGGATAGAAGTACTGGGCGATTTTTCGCACGATCCGTACGATTTCCCGCTGCCACGGTTCCAACAGTGGCGCGTGTTTTTCGATGAAGTACAGGATGTTTTCCTGAGGTTCGGCGGGGAAGCGTGCGTTGTCCTTGTCGCTGTATTTGTCCGCGCCTTTGGGAATGGTGCGCCACAGATCATTGATCTGTTTCTGCATGTGTTCTTCCCTGTCCTTCTGCCGGCGACGCTCTTCTTCGGCGGAGATCGGATAAGGCCGTTTGTAGCGGTCGACGCCATAGTTCATCAGGGCGTGGCAGGAATCGAGCAGGTCCTCGACCGCGTCGATGCCGTGGCGTTCTTCGCATTGCATGATGTACTGCTTGGCGAACACCAGGTAATCGATGATCGAACTGGCGTCTGTCCAGGTGCGAAACAGGTAATTGCCCTTGAAAAAGCTGTTGTGCCCATAACAGGCGTGCGCAACGACCAGTGCCTGCATGCAGATGGTGTTTTCTTCCATCAGGTAGGCGATGCACGGGTCCGAGTTGATCACGATCTCGTAGGCCAGTCCCATCTGGCCGCGGCTGTAGGATTTTTCAGTGCTGAGGAAGTGTTTGCCGTAGGACCAGTGGTGATAGCCCAGGGGCATGCCGACGGAGGCGTAGGCGTCCATCATCTGTTCTGCGGTGATCACTTCGATCTGGTTGGGGTAAGTGTCGAGCGCATAGCGAGCCGCAAGACGACTGATTTCTTTGTCGTAGGCCTGGATCAGCTCGAACGTCCATTCCGAGCCGGTGGAAATGGGTTGGCGCTTCTGCTCTTTGGCGGTCATGTCACTAACCTGCGCTGGAAGAGTTCACGGAAGACCGGATAGATATCCCCGGCCGAGACCAGTTGTTGCTGGGCAAAAGTGTCGGAGAACGCTTCGGCGATGCGCTCATACTCGAACCACAGGGCCTGATGTTCGCGTGGGGTGATCTCAACGTAAGTGTAGTACTGCACGAACGGCATGATCTGGTTGATCAGGATGTCGCGGCAAATCGGCGAGTCGTCGTTCCAGTTGTCACCGTCGGAGGCTTGGGCGGCGTAGATGTTCCACTCGTTGCTCGGATAGCGTTCGGCCATGATCTCCTGCATCAGTTTCAAGGCGCTGGACACGATGGTCCCGCCGGTTTCGCGGGAGTAGAAAAACTCCTCTTCGTCCACTTCGCGGGCGCTGGTGTGGTGGCGGATGAACACGACGTCAATCTTGTCGTAATTACGCTTGAGGAACAGGTACAGCAGGATGAAGAAGCGCTTGGCGATGTCCTTGGTCGCCTGAGTCATGGAGCCGGACACGTCCATCAGGCAAAACATCACGGCCTTCGAACTGGGATTGGGCTGCTTGATCAGCAGGTTGTATTTGAGGTCGAAGGTGTCGAGAAAAGGAACGCGATGGATGCGCGCGCTGAGTTTTTCAATTTCCGCTTCGATTTTCTGAATATCGCCGAAATTGTCCGGTTCTTCTTGCTTGAGTCGCAGAAGTTCCTCTTTTGCTTCGCGCAGTTTCGCCCGGCTGCTGCCGGATAGCGCAATTCGCCGCGCATGAGCCGAGCGCAGGGTGCGGATGATGTTGATCCGCGCCGGGTTGCCCTCGTTACTGATGCCCGCGCGAACGGTTTTGAACGTGTCGGTGCCGGTCAGGTTGCGCTTGACCAGGTTCGGTAGCTCGAGATCCTCGAACATGAATTCGAGGAATTCCTCCTGGGTGATCTGGAAGACGAACTCGTCCATCCCTTCACCCGAGTTGCCGGCCTTGCCAGGGCCTCGACCGCCGCCACCTCCCGGTGGGCGCGCAATGTGTTCGCCGCTGGTGAACTCCTTGTTGCCGGGGTGCACGACCGTCTGTTTGCCACCTCGACCATGGTGAAGCACCGGCTCATCGATATCGCGGCCGGGGATGCTGATTTGCTCGCCGTGTTCCATATCGGTAATGGAGCGCCGGCTGACCGCCTCTTCGACAGCCTTCTTGATGTGGTCACGGTAACGCCGCAGAAACCGCTGACGGTTCACCGTGCTCTTGTTCTTGCCATTGAGACGTCGGTCGATCACATAGCTCATGACTGCTCCTTAGAAGCTGTCCTCAAAGGGGCGAGCATTCAAGCAGCACACCGAGTGCCAAGGGATGTACACGCTCCCCCAAGCGCTGTGGATACTGCCTGAACCGCGCTACTGCCTTTCGAACACCTTCCAGAGGCCTGTGTAACAGAAAATGCGTAAACAGGCCTCGGGCTGACGACAACCGGTCTGACCGGCAGCGGGTTATTGTGATTTTCTGACCCGCAGATACCACTCGGACAGCAGTCGTACCTGTTTGTCGGTGTAGCCCCGCTCGACCATCCGTGTGACGAAGTCGTTGTGCTTCTGCTGGTCCTCTTTGCTGGCCTTGGCATTGAAGCTGATGACCGGCAGCAGGTCCTCGGTGTTGGAGAACATTTTCTTCTCGATGACCACCCGCAGTTTTTCGTAGCTGAGCCAGGTTGGGTTCTTGCCGTTGTTGTTGGCCCGGGCACGCAGTACGAAGTTGACGATTTCGTTGCGGAAATCCTTCGGATTGCTGATGCCGGCCGGTTTTTCGATTTTTTCCAGCTCCTCGTTGAGTGCCACGCGGTTGAGGATTTCGCCGGTTTCCGGATCGCGGTATTCCTGATCCTGAATCCAGAAGTCGGCGTACAGCACGTAGCGGTCGAAGATGTTCTGGCCGTACTCGCTGTACGACTCGAGGTAAGCGGTCTGGATCTCCTTGCCGATGAATTCGATGTAGCGCGGCGCCAGGTACTCCTTGAGGAAGCGCAGGTAGCGTTCGCGGGTTTCCGCCTGGAATTGTTCCTGTTCGATCTGTTGTTCCAGCACGTAGAGCAAGTGCACCGGGTTGGCGGCGATTTCGTGCGGGTCGAAGTTGAAGACCTTCGACAGGATCTTGAACGCGAATCGGGTCGACAGACCGTTCATGCCTTCATCGACGCCGGCATTGTCGCGGTATTCCTGGATCGACTTGGCCTTCGGATCGGTGTCCTTGAGGTTTTCGCCGTCGTACACGCGCATTTTGGAGTAGATGTTGGAGTTCTCCGGCTCCTTGAGCCGAGACAGCACAGTGAACTGGGCGAGCATCTTCAAGGTATCGGGTGCGCAATGGGCCTTGGCCAGCGAACTGTTGAACAGCAGTTTGTCGTAGATCTTCACTTCGTCGCTGACCCGCAGGCAGTACGGCACTTTGACGATGTAGATCCGGTCGATGAACGCTTCGTTGTTCTTGTTGTTGCGGAAGGTGTGCCATTCCGATTCGTTGGAGTGGGCCAGCAGGATCCCGGTAAACGGAATCGCGCCAAGACCTTCGGTACTGTTGTAGTTACCTTCCTGGGTCGCCGTCAGCAATGGGTGCAGCACCTTGATCGGTGCCTTGAACATTTCGACGAACTCCATCAAGCCCTGGTTGGCCCGGCACAGTGCGCCCGAGTAGCTGTAGGCGTCGGCGTCGTTTTGCGGAAATTCTTCCAGTTTGCGGATATCGACCTTGCCCACCAGTGCCGAGATGTCCTGGTTGTTTTCATCTCCCGGCTCGGTTTTGGCCACGGCGATCTGGTTGAGGATCGACGGGTAGAGTTTCACCACGCGGAACTGGCTGATATCGCCGCCGAATTCGGCCAGGCGTTTGGTGGCCCACGGCGACATGATGGTATTGAGGTAGCGCCGTGGAATGCCGAAGTCTTCCTCGAGGATCGCGCCATCTTCAGTGGCGTTGAACAGACCCAGGGGGGATTCGAAAACCGGCGAGCCCTTGATGGCGTAGAAGGGCACTTTCTCGATCAGTTGTTTCAGCTTCTCGGCCAGGGACGATTTACCGCCACCAACAGGGCCGAGCAGATAGAGGATTTGTTTCTTCTCTTCCAGGCCCTGAGCGGCATGGCGGAAATACGACACGATCTGGTCGATGCATTCTTCCATCCCGTGGAAGTCTTCAAAGGCCGGATAGCGACGGATCACCTTGTTGGAGAAGATTCGCGACAGCCTCGAATTGGTCGAAGTGTCGAGCAGTTCCGGTTCACCGATGGCCAGGAGCAGACGCTCGGCGGCGGAAGCGTAGGCGCTGCGGTCCTTTTTGCACAGCTCAAGATACTCTTGCAGCGTGAGTTCTTCCTGGCGTGTGGACTCGAAACGTTGTTGGAAGTGGCTAAAGATACTCATGACGTCACCTCGCTCGATACGTGGAGCCGACGCCGGATCACTCAGTCGATGCTGGCAGCAACCGAACAGGCAGTCGCTGTTTACCCCCCAGAACTCTCTCGAAGCTGACGACTCCGAAAGCTACTCCCGATGACCCGCGCGCCGGTGTACCGGCTCTCCCCTGTTTTGGATGGCCTGCGCTTAAGGATAGTTGCTTATTCGGGAGGTAAAGGGGAGATGCGTAATTATGTGTGGCAGACCGTTCGTCTGCCACCGCGCTAGCCCGCGGGAGCCGGGGCTTGCGTGTTACAAAAAAATTATTCGGAGGTGCCTTGCGCCGTTTCTGAAGGATACGTCGTACGCCACAGCTCAAAACCGCCATCCATGCTGTAGACGTCGGAGAAGCCCTGGCTGATCAGGTAGGCGGCTGCGCCTTGGCTGGAATTGCCGTGGTAGCAAACCACTACGGTGGGGGCATCAAGGTCGGCGCCCTGGATGAAGGCGTGCAGGGAGTGATTGTCCAGATGCTTCGAACCGGCGATGTGCAGCGCCGCGAAAGTTGCAGGGTCGCGGACGTCGACCACCACTGCGCCTTGTTCGCGCAGGGCTTGGGCCTGTTCAGGGGGGATACGTTTGAATTCGCTCATGTCGGGCTCCTGTGGCTCGGCTGAATAGGCAGTCTAGCGCGGGGCGCTGGCTGGCGATGTGTCGGGAATGGGTGAGGCGACTGGCGGCAGGGCGGCCTGGCCATGCTCGTCGCACTTGCAGGACAGGCGTTCGCCAGTGTCGACATTCATCAGGGTCAGGGCACCGCCCCAGACGCAACCGGTGTCGAGGGCCGAGATGCCCCGCTCCTGGACCTTGCCTTCCAGCGCGGCCCAGTGACCGAAGATAATCTTCAGGTCCTTGGTCTTGCGGTCCTTGTGCTGGAACCAGGGTTTGTAGCCCGGTGGTGCGGTGTCCAGGCCTTCCTTGCTCTTGAGGTCAAGCTTGCCGTCGGCGGTGCAGAAGCGCATGCGCGTGAAATAGTTGGTGATCACCCGCAGGCGAGTAACGCCTTTGAGATCGCTGTCCCATTTCGCCGGATCGTTGCCGTACATGCCATCGAGATAGGGCGCGAACAGGTTGTCGTCGCGCAGGGCCGTTTCGACCTCGGCGGCGCATTTGAGGGCCTTGCGCAGCGACCATTGCGGCGGAATGCCGGCATGCACCAGCGCTACGTTGCGTTGCTCGTCGTAGTGCATGAGTTTTTGTTGGCGCAGCCAGTCCAGCAAGTCGGCACTATCGGGCGCTTCAATGATTTCGCGCAGGGTGTCGGCTTTCTTCAGGCGTTCGATGTTCTGGCCGGCGGCCAGCAAATGCAGGTCGTGGTTGCCGAGTACGCATACCAGCGATTCGCGGATGCTATAGAGGAAGCGCAAGGTTTCCAGTGATTGCGGGCCGCGATTGACCAGATCGCCCACCAGCCACAGGCGATCCTTTTCCGGGTCGAAGGCGACTTTTTTGAGCAGGCATTGCAGCGCTTCAAGGCAGCCTTGCAAATCACCGACAGCGTATGTCGCCATCAGTGCAAGGCTCCGGGGACCGCAAGACGGAACGGGGCGATGATGGCGTCGAATTGCTTGCCGTCGTCGGCAATCATCTGATAGCTGCCTTGCATGGTCCCGACTTTAGTCGTCATGACCGTGCCGCTGCTGTAGGTGTGGCTTTTGCCTGCCGCGATCAACGGTTGCTGACCAACCACGCCGGCACCGCGCACCTCTTCGACACGCCCGTCGCCGTCGGTGATCACCCAGTGCCGTGACAACAGTTTGGCGGGTAGCTCGCCATTGTTTTGCACGGTGATGGTGTAGGCGAAGGCAAAGCGGTCTTGATCGGGTTGCGATTGTTCTGCCAGATAGCGGGTGACGACGCTGACGTCGACCTGGTAACGAGGATCGGACATGCAAGAGGCCTTAAAAACGAAGCGGGACGCGGGGCGTAGCTGATGCAATTCAGTCTAGGCCAAGTATCGGATAGTAAACCAGACATGGGCGTTGGTGTCCTATCCGATAACGCGTCAGGTCTGTCAGATATCGGCAGGCTTCTGTAGGACTTGTTCGCAGAGCTTGTCGGCCAGGCGCACAAAGGCGGCCAGATCGAGTTGCTCGGGACGCAGGCTGCCATCGACGCCAGCAGCTTCGATTTCGGCGTTGCTCAACAGCAGCTTGAGGGTGTTGCGCAATGTTTTGCGGCGCTGGTTGAACGCTTCGCGCACGACACGTTCGAGCAATCGATGGTCCTTGGCAGGGTGGGGCAGCACTGCGTGTGGCACCAGTCGCACAATGGCCGAATCGACTTTCGGCGGTGGATTGAACGCGCCCGGGCCAACGTTGAACAGGTGCTCAACACGGCAGTGATACTGAACCATGATCGACAGCCGGCCCCAATCACCACCGCCAGGCCCTGCCGCTAGGCGCTCGACCACTTCCTTCTGCAGCATGAAGTGCATGTCGCGAATCAAGTGAGCGTTGTGCAGCAGGTGGAAAATCAGCGGGGTGGAGATGTTGTACGGCAGGTTGCCAACCACTCGCAGGCTGCCCGGCGCGGCGTTCAGGCTGTTGAAGTCGAACTTCAGTGCGTCGCCCTGGTGCAGGTTGAAGTTGCTCTTGCCGGCGAATTGCTGGTTGAGGATCGGGATCAGATCCTTGTCCAGCTCTACCACGTCAAGTTGTGCGCCGCTGTTGAGCAGGCCTTCGGTCAACGCGCCCTGGCCTGGGCCGATTTCCAGCATGCGGTCATCGGGTTTGGCGTGGATGGAGCGCAGGATGCGGTCGATAACGCCGGCATCGTGCAGAAAGTTCTGGCCGAAGCGCTTGCGCGCCCGGTGTTGGTATTGCTCGGTCATAAACGGGTCTCGGCCATCTGGTAGGCGGTTTCCAGGGCGACTTGCAGGCTGCCGGTATCGATTTTGCCGCTGCCGGCCAGATCCAGCGCCGTGCCGTGATCGACCGATGTGCGGATGATCGGCAAGCCCAGGGTCACGTTGACTGCAGCGCCAAAGCCTTTGTATTTCAGCACAGGCAGGCCCTGGTCGTGGTACATCGCCAGCACTGCGTCGCAGTGCTCCAGATATTTGGGGGTAAACAGAGTGTCGGCGGGCAGCGGACCTCGCAGGTCCATGCCTTCGCCGCGCAGGCGCTCTAATGTGGGTTCGATAATGTCGATTTCTTCATGGCCCAGGTGTCCACCTTCACCCGCGTGGGGGTTTAGCCCGCACACCAGGATCCGTGGTTGGGCAATGCCGAACTTGTGTTGCAGATCGGCATGCAGAATGCGCGTGACCCGCTCCAGACGCTCCGGTGTGATTGCATCGGCAATCTCGCGAAGGGGCAGGTGGGTGGTGACCAGGGCCACGCGCAATCCGCGAGTGGCGAGCATCATGACCACTTGCGCGGTATGGGTCAGGTCGGCGAGGAATTCGGTGTGCCCGGAGAAGGCGATTCCGGATTCGTTGATCACGCCCTTGTGCACGGGTGCCGTGATCATTCCGGCAAAGTGCCCGTCCAGGCACCCTTGGCCTGCGCGGGTCAGGGTTTCCAGGACGAAAGCGGCATTGGCCTTGTCCAGTTGCCCGGCGACGACCTTGGCGTTGAGTGGGGTATCCCAGACATACAGGCTGTTGGCGGGTGCGGGCACATCTGGCCAGGCGTCTGGAGTGACCGGCAGCAAATCGACAACCACGCCCAGCTGCGCGGCCCGCTCGAGGAGCAGGTCGCGGCTGGTAATGGCAATCAGGGGGTGCGGCTGGGCTTGCGAGGCAAGCAGCAGGCACAGGTCAGGACCTATGCCGGCTGGTTCACCGGGTGTCAGCGCAAAACGTTTGGGTTTCACTGCGCTGCCTGGTTCGCGCCAGGGAGTTTGATTTCAACATACGCTTCGTCACGGATCTGACGCAGCCAGGTTTGCAGCTCTTCGTCGTATTTGCGGTTACGCAGTACGGTCATCGCTTGTTGCTCGCGAGCCTGGGTGGTGTTGTCGGTGGCGCGGCGGCCAAGGACTTCCAGGACGTGCCAGCCGTATTGAGTCTTGAAAGGCTTGGACAGTTGACCTTGCGGGGTTTTGGACATCACTTCGCGGAATTCCGGGACCAGAACGCTCGGGTCGATCCAGTTCAGGTCGCCACCGTTGAGGGCGGAACCCGGGTCTTCCGAGTAGCTTTTCGCCAGTTCGCCGAAGTCTTCGCCCGCCTCGATGCGGGTATAGAGCGACTGAACCAGGGCCTTGGTTTTTTCTTCGTCGCGAATCGGGCTTGGTTTGACCAGGATGTGGCGCACATGCACTTCGTCACGTACCTGGGTCTCGCCGCCACGCTTGTCGGTGATCTTCAGGATGATGAAACCGCCCGGCGTACGCATAGGCTGGGTCACATCGCCGACCGCCATGGTGCTCAGCAGGCGATCGAACGGCGGTGGCAGTTGAGCGGCTTTACGCCAGCCCATGTCGCCGCCTTCCAGTGCGGTTTCGCTGGCGGATTTGGCGATGGCCAATTGACCGAAGTCGGCGCCTTGCTTGAGTTGTTGATAAATCGCATCAGCCTGTTTGGCAGCATTCTGAATCGCGTCAGAGTTGGCGCTTTCTGGCGTAGGAATCAGGATGTTGGCCAGGCGGAACTCTTCGGACAGCTGCATCTTGCCGAGGTCCGACGCCAGGAAGTTCTTCACTTCCTGCTCGGAGACCTGGATGCGCTCAGCCACGCGGCGCTGACGCACGCGGCTGATCACCATCTCGCGACGAATCTGTTCACGTGCATCGTCATATGACACGCCGTCGCGCGTCAGCGCGGCGCGGAATTGATCGACCGACATGTTGTTGCGTTGGGCAATGGTGCCGACAGCCTGGTTCAGTTCTTCATCGGTGATGCGGATGCCGGAACGTTCGCCGATCTGCAGTTGCAGGTTTTCGACGATCAGGCGCTCGAGCACCTGTTGTTCCAGCACGCTGGCCGGTGGCACGGCGGTGCCGCGCTTGGCGATGGTTTGCTGAACTTCATGGACCCGTTGGTCCAGTTGGCTCTGCATGACCACATCGTTATCGACAATGGCCACCACTTTATCGATGGACTGTACCGCGGCGTTGGCCGCAGTACCCAGGAACAGCGCGCCCAGCAGCAGCGGGCGCAGACAATCAGAAAGCTTGGTCTTCACGTTCACGATAACCTTGGATGCCTTTGTCGAGGAAACTCTCTGCTTTGGCGCCGGTGAGGTCGCCGAGTCCCTTCAGAACGATTTGTAGGAATACGCCGTGGTCGCCTTTTTCGTTTTGCGGTGCTTCCTGACTGAATTCGTCGTAGGAAACCCAGTAACGGTTGATCAGGCGCAATTTCCAGCAGCAGTTGTCGTACTCGAAACCACCGAAGGCTTCCAGGGTACGGTTACGGTTGTAGTCATACTGCCAGCGGCTGATGGCGTTCCATTGCGGCACGACTGGCCAGATTACCGAGAAGTCGTGCTGTTGGATTTTGTAGTAATCCTTTACGTAGCCAGGCTGACCCGGGGTGCCATAGTCACCGCCGCCCACCGACCATTTACCCGTGTTCTGGTCATAACGGACCTGGTCATTGCGATAGCGATAGCCGGCGTTGATGACCTTGTTCGGGTTGTCTTCAGGCTGGTAGTGGAACATCGCGCTGCCCGAGCGAGGGCTGCGGCTGTCCGGGTCCCAGTTGTAATCGGCCGTGGTGCGCCAATCGCGGTTCCAGCGATATTCGTATTCCAGTGCGTAAGGCGAAACGTTCGAATGCGCATCCTGACGGGTTTTCGCATCGATGCCCGGCAACTGGACTTCGCGATCCTTGAAGTACATGGCCTGGCCGACGCTGACGCGTTGACGCTCGAAGCCGTTGTCTTCAATCCAGCGGCTGGTCACGCCCAGGGACAGCTTGTTCTCGTCACCGACGCGGTCGGAGCCCGAGAAGCGGTTGTCGCGGAACAGCGATGCATAGTTGAAGGTGTATTCGCTGGTGTCGAATACCGGAATGTCTTCCTGGTCCGTTTCCGGCACGTAGAGGTAGAACAAGCGCGGCTCAAGGGTCTGGCGATAGTTCTTGCCGAACCATTGGGTGTTGCGATCGAAGTACAGGCCGCTGTCGATGCTGGCAATCGGCACACCACGATTCTGGTTGCTGCCGAAGGTGCCGTTGAGTTTGTCCTGCTCCGCGGTCTGTGCAGCAATCTGGTTCTTGCCGATGCTGTCCAGGTCCAGTTGATACTGGGTGTATTGGTACTTGAGCGTTGGCTTCAGGAAACCATAAGTCCAGTCGAGCGGCAGGCTGACAGCGGGCGCAAGGTTCAGGCGATCGCCAGTGGCACGGGCAAGACCCACGACATTGGTGTCCAGTCGCGGCGACACATTGCCGTTTTCATCGGTGAACGTGCCATTTTTCAGGTCGCGATCGAACCGCACGACTTCAGTGTTGTAGGAGAAATTCAGGCCGTTTGGATGATACGGCAGTGCACCGTCGAAGGTGATCTGCGGCAGACGGTCATACGGCGTGATGTTCGAAACGGTTGCAAGCTCGTAAGCCTGGGCGTTCACGCGGGCGGTGTAGCTGTCGCCACGATAGGTGACGGAGCCTTGTTGGTTCACAAAGTCTGCGCTTTTTACACCAATCTGGTCGGTTTCCAGATCCTGGAAGTAATAAGGATCGCTGATGTTGGTGTAATCGACTTGCGTGAAGACTCGCGAATCGAGGCCGCCCTTGTGTTGCCAGTTATACATGTAGCGGTTTTTTTCGTAGTCGGTCTGCTTGCTGCGATCGGTGTCCTCGTCGTTGAGGTACGCAGCACCGAACTGGCCTTCGCTGGACTTGGTGAGGTAGCGGAACTCGCCTTCCATCAACAAGCCATGCTTTTCCATGTAGCGCGGGTACAACGTGGCGTCGTAGTTCGGTGCCAGGTTGAAGTAGTACGGTGTTACCAGCATGAAGCCGGTATCGCTGCCGGTGCCGATGGTCGGCGGCAGGAAGCCGGACTGGCGGCGGTCGTCGATCGGGAAGTAGATGTACGGCGTGTACAGGACTGGAATGTCCTTGACCCGCAGTGTCACGTTGGTCGCAGTACCGAAGCCGGTGGCCGGGTTCAGGGTGATGTTGTTGCCCTTGAGCTGCCAGGCGTTGCTGTTCGGTTCGCACGTGGTGTACGTACCATCCTTGAGGCGGATGATCGCGTTCTCGGCACGTTTGGCGTACAGCGCGTTACCGCGAATACGGGACTTGTGCATCACGTATTCGGCGTTATCGACCTTGGCTTCACCGGTGTCGAGCTGTACATCGGCGTGATCGCCCACGATCAGTGCGCCGTTGTCGCGGATACGGACATTGCCGCTGAGTTCGCCACGGCTCTCGGCCTGGTACAGGTTGGCCTCGTCGGCTTCGACCTGCATGCTGCCCTGGCGCATGACCACGTCACCGGCCAGGGTGGCGACTTGTTCATCCTGCTTGTAGCGAGAGGCTTTCGCGCCGATAAAGGTTGGCGCGTCACTTTTATTCGTCTTGTCATTCATGCCAGGACGAATCGGTTCGATATAGGAACCAGAGCAATAAGGACCGGTTTCTGCCAATTGCGCCGCTGTGAGCTGATCGCGTGGAACCCAGTCGAGGTGGCTATAGTCTTCGCTACGCGACTTCAGGCCGCGGCCCTTGGACTCGGTCACGAGCACAGGCTTGGCGCCGGTGTCTTCACTGGTGCCTTCCTGTGACGGGGTCTCGCCAGTGGCGCTGACTGCGCTGCCTTCATGCACGGGACGCGGTGGCAAGGCTGCCGCCGGCGCCTTTGGCGCACATGCCCAGGCACCCGAAGCAGAGACTGAGCAGTCATACTGTTCCGCGGCGACCACGAAGGAAGTGGCTAGAGGTTGCAAGGCCAGCATACTGCCGGTTACCAACAACGGAAATTTTTTACGAAACGCGGGGGATTTCAATGCCATCTTATTAGTCCGGGCTTCCTGCGTGCCATCTGCCCGCGGTGTGGGCCGCACGCCTCTCGATGGTCTGAAAAAGATGCTGGATAATAAAGCATGACCCGCTTGACGGCTAGCGCCGTCGGAGACCCTTGCAATGCCTGACCAAGATGTACGTTTGCAACACCTGAAAGTTTGGCTCGATGAGCAATTGGCAAACTTGTATACAGAACAGGGTTGGGGTGCCGTACCCCCGGCCACGTTGACCGCGGCCAGTAGTGACGCGAGTTTCCGGCGTTATTTTCGTTGGGAAGGCGCGGGTAAAAGTTTCATCGTGATGGATGCCCCGCCGCCCCAGGAAAACTGCAAACCCTTCGTGGATATCGCTTTTTTACTGGCGAAGTCCGGAATAAATGTACCGAAAATTTATGCCGAGGACCTCGAGCGCGGTTTTCTTTTGCTCAATGACCTGGGCAACAAGACGTATCTGGATGTCATCGACAGCGAAAACGCCGACGATTTGTTCGCCGATGCGCTGCAAGCACTGTTGGCGTTTCAGCAGTTGCCGATGGTTGCGCCACTGCCGAGTTATGATGTGGCGCTGCTGCGTCGAGAGTTGGAGTTGTTTCCCGAGTGGTACGTGAAACGCGAGCTGGGCATCGAGTTCGACGCCGCGCAGCAAGTGCTTTGGCAGCAGGTCAGCGATCTGTTGATCGACAGTGCACTGGCCCAGCCGAAAGTCCTCGTACATCGTGACTATATGCCACGCAATCTGATGCTCAGCGAACCGAATCCCGGCGTGCTGGACTTCCAGGATGCTGTTTATGGTCCGGTGACGTATGACGTGACTTGCCTGTTCAAGGATGCCTTTCTCAGTTGGCCCGAGGAGCGCGTGCATGGTTGGCTGGAAAGTTACTGGCAGCAGGCCCGGGCGCTGGATATTCCGGTTCAGCCCGATTTCGAAGATTTCCTGCGCGCCAGTGATTTGATGGGCGTGCAACGACACCTGAAAGTGATCGGCATCTTCGCCCGCATCTGTCACCGCGACGGCAAGCCCCGTTACCTGTCCGATGTTCCGCGATTCTTTGCTTATATAGAAGCCGTGATTGCGCGCCGTCCGGAGTTGGCTGAGCTCGATGTGTTGCTGGCCAGTCTGCGTGCTGGAGTCACGGCATGAAGGCAATGATTCTGGCAGCAGGCAAAGGCGAGCGCATGCGCCCCCTGACGCTGACCACGCCCAAGCCGCTGGTCCGTGCAGGCGGGGTGCCCCTGATCGAGTATCACCTGCGCGCCCTGGCGGCGGCCGGGTTTGACGAAATCGTGATCAATCATGCCTGGCTGGGCCAGCAGATCGAAGACTATCTGGGCGATGGCTCGCGGTACGGTGTGCACATTCAATACTCGCCGGAAGGGGAGCCGCTGGAAACGGGAGGCGGGATTTTCCGCGCATTGCCGTTGTTGGGTGATGAGGCTTTTGTGGTGGTCAACGGCGATATCTGGACCGATTACGACTTCAGCGTGTTGCATCAGCCGATTGTCGGCCTGGCTCACCTGGTGCTGGCGAACAACCCGGACCACCATCCGGCCGGGGACTTCCAGTTGATCGACGGGCAAGTGCGCGACGCTCAACCGGACGTTGCCACCCTGACCTACAGTGGTATTGCAGTGTTGCACCCGCAGTTGTTCGAAGGCTGCTCTGCCGGGGCGTTCAAACTGGCACCGTTACTGCGCTCGGCAATGGCGAACGGGCAAGTGTCCGGCGAACGGCTGAACGGGCAGTGGGTCGATGTCGGCACTCACGAGCGATTGGCGCAAGTCGAAACCCTGATTGAAGCGAGACGCTGACATGCTGTGGCCAGGGACTCTGATTGGAGCCGGAGCGGGTTTTGCCATCGCCAGCATTCCCGGGGCCATGCTGGGTGCATTGTTGGGGCAGGCGCTGGATCGGCGCCTGCACTTGCAGAGCTGGGGGCACTTGCTTGAAAAGCTCGGTGGCCGCCCGGCGCTGCGCAACGATGAACTGTTGTTTGTTTTGTTGGGGCGATTGGCCAAGAGCGACGGGCAGGTAGTGGATGGCCATATCCAGCAGGCGCGGCAGGAAATGCGGGCGCTGGAGATGAGCGAATCGGCTCAGCGTCGGGCGATAGCAGCGTTCAATCGCGGCAAGTCGGGCAATGATCGGTTGCGTGGTTATCTGCGCCGCTTGAGTGCACAACCCCATGCGGCAGAAGGGGTATTGCGCGCCTGTTGGCGGATGATCTGGGCGGACGGTCGGGCCGGCACCCGTGAGCGGGAGTTGATTGCTCAATGGGGGCGGTGGCTGGGCTGGCGGTCGTATCAGGTGCAGGCGTTGGCGGCGGACTATGAACCGCAAAAGCGATCGGTGGCCAACAAAGCGGCCACCTATCAAGACGCCATGCGGCTATTGGGCGTGTCAGCCACCACTGAGCCGGCGCAGATCAAGCGTGCCTATCGCCGCCTGCTCAGTCGTCATCACCCGGACAAAGTCGCCGGAAGGGGGGCGACGGAACTTCAGGTCCGCGAAGCGACCGAGAAAACTCGTGAATTGCAGGGTGCTTATATGCTGATTCGTCAGCGGCGGGATTTTTGATAGCGGCAACGGTGTGTATGGCCCGGGTCACCTGTATCGCTGGCAAGCCAGCGACACAGGTGACCCGGTCACTCAGTCTGCTGCGGTTTGTGGATTTAACCAACCCCGAACCCGGCGCACCAATTGCTCCTGCTCCGCCTTGGCATTGCCCGGTAATGCCTTGAGCGACACCTGGCTAAACGCCGAAGATTTCAAGCGTTTGCTGGCCTGCAAACGGGTGAGCGCCGCGTCGCGGTCCAGGGGTTTGTCCTTATAGTAAATGTCGGCGGTAGGCAGCTTCAGGGTTGGCGTGAGCTCGGCCAGTTCGGGTTTCGCTTGAACCGGCGTCTGCGCGGCAACCATGACGAACCGCTCGACCTGCGATGACTGTTTTTCGCTCAGGTAGCGTGCCGCCCAGTAAGCGCCAGTGCCGTGCCCCAATACGACGATGCTGCGCGCGCTTTGCTGTTCAGCGAACGCAATCGCGGCGTCGATACGGGCGAAGATTCGCTCGGCATCGGCCTTGGCCTGCTCTTCCGTGGTTTCGGCGATCGCCTTGTCGGCCACGTCCGCTTCGCCACCAGCCGCCTGTTCGATGGGGGGCGCGGTGGTCGAATCCTTGCTGCCGGTGTCCGCCGCCTTGGGGGCTGGCGCCACTTCAACGATGCGCGGTGCAATGGCATCGCTTTGCAGGTCCGGCAAGGTGATACTCAGGCTGCTCCACGCGGCGTTCGGCAAGTTGCGCCGTAAAGGGCCGATCGCTTGAGGCCAGTCAACGGTTTCGCCCGCGCCCGGGATGATAATCACCGCACCTTTGGGTTCGGCCGTATTGGCCGGTTTCCACAAGGCCAGGAAGGTATCGCTGCCCGCTTGCAGTTGCTGCTGTTCCTGAGCCGGGATTGTTCGCTCGAGTGCTGTCGCTTCTTCCTGACTACGCTCAGGCAAGGGCTGGCGTTCGACCGGTTTTTCTTCGGCGGGCTTTTGCGCGGCGTCGGGTGCCGGGTCGGCAGCTTCGACCGAAAAAGCGCAAGGCAGGATCAGCGACAGGCACAATGCTGGCAGTGCCAGGCGGTAGACAGGGGGCATCGGATATTCCAGGCCAGAAGTAATTCCGGCAGCCTAATGGGTTGGTCAGTATTTGTCAGTGTGTGAGAGTTCGATGATGCGTTTTCGCTGCCTGTGGGTTATCGGCTGTTTGTGGTTTCCCTTGATGGGCTGGGCGGCAGTCATGCCCCCGGCGCACGTTGCAATCTTGTCGCCCAAGCAGCAACAGTGGCTGACCCGGCAAGGAGAATTGCGGGTCGGGCTGGTGTTGCAAGCGCCCTATGCGCAATACGATCGCCGCTTGCAGCGGCTGTCCGGGGTTAACGTCGAGCTGATGAAATGGCTGGCCAAGTCGCTCAAGGTCGAACTGACCTGGCGTAACTTTCCCGACCTCGAACAGTTGGAAGCCGCTGCGCGCCAGGGCGAAATCGACATCGCGCCAGGGCTGACCCAGACGCCTGGTGGTCTGCGCCTCTGGCAGTTTTCCGACCCATACATGCGCGTGCCTCAATTGGTGGTCAGCGACCAGAAAAGCACCGGCGCGGTCGAGCTGGAAAAACTCGACAGCCAGAGCCGCGTCGCCATACGCATGCCCAGCGCCACTGCCGATTACCTGCGCAGCAACTACCCGCACTTAAACCTGCAGGGCGTTCCGGTCGAGCGTCAGGCGCTGCAATTGTTGTTGAGTCAGCAAGCGGCCTACGCCGTCGTCGATGAGGCGCAATTGGGGCGGCTGTCCGTCGAGCCGGAGTTCGCCGGGCTGGTCGTCGTGGGCGACATCGGCTTGCCCCAACTGCTGCGGATCGCGACGCGGCGCGACCTGCCGGAGTTGGCAGGCATCGTCGAAAGCGCATTACGGGCAATCCCGGCCAAGGATCTGGAGAACCTGCACAACCAATGGCTGCAGCCCAAGTACCCGCGGCTCACCGAAACGCCGGGCTTCTGGCAAAACCTTTGCCTGCTGTTGCTGGTGTTGGCATTGAGCAGCATGGCCATCGTGTTCTGGCAGCGCCGTCAGCAGCTCAGCCTGGAGCAACGACTGGCGGCAGCGCAGCAAGACATTGCCTTGCGTGCCGCCAGTGAAGAAGCCTTGCGGTTGACGCAATTTTCCATCGACCAGAGCACCGTGGGCATCCTCTGGGTCAATTGGGACAGTCATGTGCGCTACGCCAACCGAGCGGCCGAAAGCATGTTGGGCTATTCATCGGGGGGAATCATCGATCGCCCCCTGATCGACTTCGAGCCCGGTCTGAACATGGATCGCTGGTTGAACCTGTGGAAACTCGCCAGGGCCAGCGACGATGCCCCGCAAAGTTTCGAAACCAATTGCCTGCGGGCCGACGGCAGCATCCTGCCGGCCGACGTCTCGCTGAGTTTCCTGCGTTTTCGCGATGGCGAATACCTGGTGGTTTACCTCACCGATGTCACCGAGCGCCGCCGTGCCCTGGCCGCGCTGCAGGAAAGCGAGGCGCGGCTGCAAGGGATCGCGGCGAATGTGCCTGGACTGGTCTTTCGCCTTGAGCGGGCGCCGGTGACCGGGCAGATCGACTTTGCCTATATCAGTGAAGGCAGCGAGAGTCTGGTGGGGTACTCGCCGGCCACCCTGGCCCATCGCGACAAAGGCCTGCGCAGCCTGGTGCACCCCGACGACAAGGCCAGCTATCACCAGACCCAGGACCATGCCCTGGACACCGACAGCGACTGGTCATGGCAAGGGCGAATCCTGACCCGTAAGGGCGAGCAACGCTGGGCGGAAATCAAGGCGATTACCCGGCGACTCGAGGACGGCGCGTACGTTTGGGACGGCATCGTCTGGGACATCAGCGAGAGCAAGCGCATCGAACTGGAGCTGGCCAGTTCCCGGGAGCAACTGCGGGAGTTGTCCGCGCACCTGGAGAGCGTGCGTGAAGAGGAAAAGGCCCGCATCGCGCGGGAAGTCCACGACGAGCTGGGGCAGATGTTGACCGTGCTCAAGCTGGAAACGTCCATGTGCGAACTGGCCTACGCCCAGCTCGACCCCGGTCTGAACGAGCGCCTGAACAGCATGAAGCGCCTGATCGCGCAGTTGTTCCAGCTGGTGCGTGATGTGGCGACAGCGTTGCGGCCACCGATTCTTGATGCCGGGATTGCCTCGGCCATTGAATGGCAGGCCCGTCGCTTCGAGGCGCGCACGCAGATTCCTTGTCTGGTGCAGGTGCCGGACAATTTGCCGGTGCTCAGTGATGCCAAGGCGATTGGCCTGTTCCGTATCCTTCAGGAAGCACTGACCAATGTCATGCGCCATGCCCAGGCGCATACTGTCGAACTGACACTGGCCCTTGATGGCAATGAGTTGTGTCTGACCATCAGCGATGATGGCGTAGGATTTGTTGCAGCCGCTGGCAGGCCGACCTCCTTTGGGGTGGTCGGCATGCGCGAGCGGGTGCTGATCATGGGCGGCCAGTTGTCGCTTGAGAGTGAGCCGGGCGAGGGCACGACCCTGATCGTGCGAGTTCCGCTGGATGAGGAGAAGTAAGTGATCCGTGTACTGGTAGCCGAAGACCACACCATCGTCCGCGAAGGCATCAAGCAATTGATTGGCCTGGCCAAGGATCTGCTGGTGGTGGGGGAGGCGAGTAATGGCGAACAGTTGCTCGAGACGTTGCGACATGTGCCCTGTGAAGTGGTGCTGCTGGACATCTCCATGCCGGGCGTCAACGGCCTGGAGGCGATTCCACGGATACGTGCGCTGAACAATCCGCCGGTGATTCTGGTGCTGTCGATGCACGACGAAGCGCAAATGGCGGCGCGGGCATTGAAGATCGGCGCCGCAGGTTACGCCACCAAGGACAGCGACCCGGCCCTGCTGCTGACCGCCATCCGCCGGGTCGCGGCCGGTGGACGCTATATCGATCCGGACCTGGCCGACCGCATGGTCTTCGAAGTCGGCCTGACCGATTCGCGCCCCTTGCACTCGTTGCTGTCGGAACGTGAGTTTTCGGTTTTCGAACGCCTGGCCCAGGGGGCGAACGTCAACGACATCGCCCAGCAATTGGCGTTGAGCAGCAAGACCATCAGTACCCACAAGGCGCGGCTGATGCAGAAACTCAACATCACTTCGCTGGCGGAACTGGTGAAGTACGCGATGGAACACAAGCTCCTCTAAAAGCACAAAAATCCTTTGCAGGAGCCAGCTTGCTGGCGAGGGCGTACTTTTCGCCAGCAATCTGGTTCCTACAGGAATAACGCGACGACATATCCGTTTACGACATCGCGCGAAATAGCTTTTGCCATTGTCAGTGGCTTGTAGCTGACAGCTTGCCGCTGCGTATGCCAAAACGCGCCATCCTTGTAGGGCAATCCCTACCCTCAACCTTCCATCCGTCTGAGGCGATTCTCTCCTGCACCCCGATTTGCGTGGTCCCCAGCGTCCACTAGGCTTAGTCCACAGCAGTCATCAACAACAAAGGTGTGGGTATGAGCCAGGTCGATTCAAGTGCAGGGGCCAATGATGTTCTGGTCAGCTTTCGTGGAGTGCAGAAGAGCTACGACGGCGAGAACCTGATCGTCAAAGACCTCAACCTGGATATTCGCAAAGGCGAATTCCTCACCTTGCTCGGGCCATCCGGTTCCGGCAAGACCACCAGCCTGATGATGCTTGCCGGTTTCGAAACGCCGACCGCCGGTGAGATCCTCCTGGCCGGTCGCGCCATCAATAACGTGCCACCGCACAAACGCGACATTGGCATGGTGTTCCAGAACTACGCGTTGTTCCCGCACATGACGGTCGCCGAGAACCTGGCGTTCCCGCTGACGGTGCGTGGCATGAACAAGAGCGATGTCGGCGACAAGGTCAAGCGTGTACTGAGCATGGTGCAACTCGATGCCTTCGCTCAGCGTTACCCGGGACAACTGTCCGGTGGTCAGCAGCAGCGTGTGGCATTGGCCCGCGCACTGGTGTTCGAGCCGCAACTGGTGCTGATGGACGAACCCCTCGGCGCGCTCGACAAGCAGTTGCGTGAACACATGCAGATGGAAATCAAACACCTGCACCAGCGTCTGGGCGTGACCGTGGTCTACGTGACCCACGACCAGGGCGAAGCCCTGACCATGTCTGACCGCGTGGCGGTGTTCCATCAGGGTGAAATCCAGCAGATCGCGCCGCCGCGCACGCTCTACGAAGAGCCGAAAAATACCTTCGTCGCCAACTTCATCGGCGAGAACAACCGTCTCAATGGCCGTTTGCACAGCCAGACCGGCGACCGCTGTGTGGTGGAACTGGGACGTGGTGAAAAAGTTGAAGCGCTGGCGGTGAATGTCGGCAGGACCGGTGAACCCGTCACCCTGTCGATTCGTCCGGAGCGCGTGAGCCTCAATGGCTCCAGCGAGTCTTGCGCCAACCGCTTCTCGGGAAGGGTGGCGGAATTCATCTATCTGGGCGACCACGTCCGGGTTCGCCTTGAAGTCTGTGGCAAGACCGACTTCTTCGTGAAACAACCGATTGCCGAGCTCGATCCCGGGCTGGCGGTCGGCGATGTGGTACCGCTTGGCTGGCAGGTCGAACACGTACGCGCGCTCGATCCACTTGGGGACGCTCTCAATTAGTTTCCACACCGCGCCGGGTCTGCTGTTGTGCAGGGCAAGGCGCGAGAAGCGAGGTTTGGTCATTCCAAATAAGCTTCGAGCAACGCAGCCCTGCACAACAGCAGGCCCGGCCCTTCGGGTTGTGCCTTGAAGCGGGCCAGGCTGCGTTGCAGGCCTTGGAAAGGGAATGACCATTCCCGGCGGCCTGCGCCTTACCTGGCCCGCTTTAAGGCGACAACGCGGAGGGGAAACTAATCGAGAGCGTCCCCAGAGGCGAACTGATCGCCCCGGCAATACCAACACCAACCCTGCACGTGGAGAGAACAATAAATGTTGAGATCCCTGAAATTCACCGCTCTGGCACTGGGCATGATGGGGGCAGCGAGCGCAATGGCCGCTGGCCCTGACTTGACCGTGGTGTCCTTTGGCGGCGCGAACAAGGCAGCGCAGGTCAAAGCTTTCTATGCACCGTGGGAAGCGGCAGGCAACGGCAAGATCGTGGCAGGCGAGTACAACGGTGAAATGGCCAAGGTCAAGGCCATGGTCGACACCAAGAGCGTGTCCTGGGATCTGGTGGAAGTAGAGTCGCCAGAACTGTCCCGTGGTTGTGACGAAGACATGTTCGAGCCGCTTGATCCGAAGTTGTTCGGCAAGACCGAAGATTACGTCAAAGGCGCGATCCAGCCGTGCGGCGTGGGTTTCTTCGTATGGTCGACCGTGCTGGCCTACAACGCCGACAAGCTGAAAACCGCACCGACCAGCTGGAAGGACTTCTGGGACACCAAGCAATTCCCGGGCAAGCGTGGCCTGCGTAAAGGCGCCAAGTACACCCTGGAATTCGCTCTGATGGCCGACGGCGTTGCGCCGAAAGACGTCTACAAAGTGCTGGCCAGCAAAGACGGCCAGGACCGTGCGTTCAAGAAGCTCGATGAGCTCAAGCCAAGCATTCAATGGTGGGAAGCCGGCGCTCAACCGCCGCAATACCTCGCTTCCGGCGACGTGGTCATGAGCTCGGCCTACAACGGTCGTATCGCTGCCGTGCAGAAAGAAAGCAACCTGAAAGTCGTGTGGAACGGCGGTATCTACGACTTCGACGCATGGGCCATTCCAAAGGGTCTGGACAAGGCGCGAGCGGAAGCGGCGAAGAAATTCATCGCCTTCTCCGTACAGCCACAGCAGCAGAAGACCTACTCGGAAAACATCGCCTACGGCCCGGCCAACACCCAAGCCGTACCGTTGCTGGCCAAGGATGTCCTGAAAGACATGCCGACCACCCCGGAAAACATCGCCAACCAGGTGCAGATCGACGTCAGCTTCTGGGCTGACAACGGCGAGCAACTGGAACAGCGTTTCAATTCCTGGGCCGCGAAGTAAGCAAACCCCGTGGTTTAAACGCCGCAATCCTTGTGGGAGCGAGCTTGCTCGCGATAGCAGTGGGTCAGTCAACATTGATGTTGAATGTTATGCCCCCATCGCGAGCAAGCTCGCTCCCACAGGTTGTTTGTATGCCTCTGTAACGATCAAAGATTTCCGGAGTACGCCATGGCTATCGCCGTTCCCCTGAACGCGGGCACTGATCCCACCTTGAAGCAACGGCTCAAGCACGCCGAGCGGGTCAACCGCTGGAAGGCCCAGGCCTTGATCGCGCCGCTGGTGCTGTTTCTGTTGCTGGTGTTCCTGGTGCCGATCGTGGCGCTGCTCTACAAAAGTGTCGGTAACCCGGAAGTGGTCGGCGGCATGCCGCGCACCGTGACGGCTATCGCCAGTTGGGACGGCCGTGGCCTGCCCGCTGAACCGGTGTACAAGGCCGCCAGCGAGGACCTCGCTGAAGCCCGCAAGAATCAGACCTTGGGCGACCTGTCCAAGCGCTTGAACATGGAGTTGGCCGGCTATCGCAGCCTGTTGACCAAAACCGCACGCGCCTTGCCGTTCGCCACCGAGCCGACCTCCTATAAAGAAGCGCTGGAAGGTCTCGACGAGCGTTGGGGCGACCCGGCCTATTGGCAAGCCGTACGCCGTAACACCAGCAGCATTACGCCTTACTACTTGCTGGCTGCCGTCGATCACCGTATCGATGACCTCGGCGAACTGGCCCCGGCCACCCCGGATCAGGCCATCTACCTCGACATCTTTGCCCGGACTTTCTGGATGGGCCTGGTCATCACCGTGATCTGTCTGGTACTGGCCTATCCATTGGCCTACCTGCTGGCGAACCTGCCATCGCGTCAAAGCAACCTGCTGATGATTCTGGTGCTGCTGCCGTTCTGGACCTCGATCCTGGTGCGGGTCGCTGCGTGGATCGTGCTGCTGCAGTCGGGTGGCCTGATCAACAGCGGCCTGATGGCCCTGGGTATCATCGATAAGCCGCTGGAGCTGGTGTTCAACCGCACCGGGGTCTACATCTCGATGGTGCACATCCTGCTGCCGTTCATGATTCTGCCGATCTACAGCGTGATGAAAGGCATCTCGCCGACCTATATGCGTGCGGCGATTTCCCTCGGTTGCCATCCGTTCGCTAGTTTCTGGCGGGTGTACTTCCCGCAGACCTATGCCGGTGTCGGCGCCGGTTGCCTGTTGGTGTTCATCCTCGCCATCGGCTACTACATCACCCCGGCGCTGCTGGGCAGCCCGAACGATCAGATGGTCAGCTACTTCGTCGCCTTCTACACCAACACCAGCATCAACTGGGGCATGGCGACCGCACTGGGCGGGCTGCTTCTGCTGGCAACGGTCGTGCTTTATCTGATTTACAGCTGGCTGGTAGGCGCCAGTCGCCTGCGCCTGAGCTAAGGGGAGAACGAAATGCTGAGTCCTTATATGTCGCCCATTGAGCGGGTGTGGTTCTACAGTTTGCGGATTCTCTGCGGCCTGATTCTGCTGTTCCTGATCCTGCCGGTACTGGTGATCATTCCGCTGTCGTTCAACTCCGGCAGTTTCCTGGTCTACCCGCTGCAGGGCTTCTCGCTGCAGTGGTACCACGATTTCTTCGCTTCGGCGGAGTGGATGCGCGCGCTGAAGAACAGCATCATCGTCGCCCCGGCGGCCACGGTGCTGGCGATGGTCTTCGGTACGCTGGCGGCCATTGGCCTGACCCGTGGCGACTTCCCCGGCAAGGCGCTGGTCATGGCGCTGGTGATTTCGCCGATGGTGGTGCCGGTGGTGATCATCGGTGTGGCCAGCTACCTGTTCTTTGCGCCGCTGGGCCTGGGTAACAGCTTCTTCTCGTTGATCGTGGTGCACGCGGTACTGGGCGTGCCGTTCGTGATCATCACCGTGTCGGCGACGTTGCAGGGGTTTAACCAAAACCTGGTGCGCGCCGCTGCCAGCCTCGGTGCTTCGCCGCTGACGGCGTTCCGGCGGGTAACCTTGCCGCTGATCGCTCCGGGCGTGATTTCCGGTGCATTGTTCGCCTTCGCCACCTCGTTCGACGAAGTCGTGGTGACGCTGTTCCTCGCCGGCCCAGAGCAAGCGACCTTGCCACGGCAGATGTTCAGCGGAATCCGCGAAAACCTCAGCCCGACGATTGCCGCTGCGGCGACCTTGTTGATCGCTTTCTCGGTGATCCTGTTGCTGACGCTGGAATGGTTGCGTGGGCGTAGCGAGAAACTGCGTACTGCGCAGGTCTGACGCTCGACCAACTGTAGGAGCGAGCCTGCTCGCGATGAACTCAACGATAACGCGGGAAAACTGACATCCCGCGGCGCTCTCAGGTTCATCGCGAGCAGGCTCGCTCCTACAGGTTTTTCAGTGTTCTCGGGTTCGTCGGTCATTCACGACCTGAATACCAGACAACCCCAAATCCCCAGCTACTCTTGTGCCCAGCTCCCCTACCTATAAGAGGCTGCGCACATGAGTCTTTCCTCTTTCAAAATTGCTCACAAACTGATCACCGGCGCCGGAGCCATCGAGCAACTGGCGGCTGAGTTGACGCGCCTGGACATCGACAACCCGCTGATCGTCACCGACGCCGCCCTGGTCAAATCCGGCACGGTGGAACTGGCGCTGGCGCAGTTGGGGGAGCGTACGTACGAAATCTTCGACCGGGTTCTGCCGGACCCGGAAATCGCCATCGTCGAAGACTGCATGCGGGTCTACCGCGATGGCGGGCATGACGGCTTGATCGGTCTGGGCGGCGGCAGCGCCATCGACATCGCCAAGAGCGTAGCGGCGTATGCCGGTTATCACGGCGCGCTGGAGGATTTGTTCGGCATCGACCAGGTGCCGCGCAAAGGCCCGCCGCTGATCGCCATCCCGACCACCGCCGGTACCGGCTCGGAAGTCACCAACGTGGCGATCCTCTCCGACAAGGCCGCGCAGTTGAAGAAAGGCATCGTCAGTGACTACCTGTTGCCAGACGTCGCGCTGGTCAGCCCGCAGATGACCCTGACGTGTCCCCGCAGTGTCACAGCAGCCAGTGGTGTCGATGCGCTGGTGCATGCCATCGAGTCCTATTTGTCACTGAATGCGTCAGCGATAACCGATTCCCTGGCCATCGGCGCCATCAAACTGATCGTCCGGGCGCTGCCCAAGGCCTATGCCAATCCGTCCAACCTGCAGGCCCGCGAAGACATGGCTACCGCCAGCCTGATGGCCGGCATGGCCTTTGGTAATGCCGGTGTCGGTGCGGTCCATGCACTGGCGTATCCGCTGGGCGCGCGTTACAACATTGCCCACGGCGTCAGCAACGCCTTGCTGCTGCCCCATGTCATGCACTGGAACAAGATGGCCTGCTTCGAGCGCATGCAGGACATTGCCGAGGCCATGGGGGTGAAGACCGCTCATCTGAGCGTCACGCAAGCGGCCGATAAAGCGGTGGAAGCCATGACCGAGCTGTGCGCGGCGGTGGAAATCCCCTCAGACCTGCGCAGCTTCGGGGTTCCCGAGGAGGCCATTGCGACCATGGCCGTGGAAGCGGCGGGGATCGAGCGCCTGATGCGCAATAATCCGCGCAAACTGAGTGCGGCCGATATCGAGAAGATCTACCGCGCGGCTTACTAGGCACAACCCAATCATCGCGGTCACGGTGCGCGCGTCAAAGCATGAGGTATACAATGCGCGCCATCGTGATTCTGCTCAGAAAAGGTGCGTCATGCAGCCCTTCGTAATTGCTCCGTCGATTCTCTCCGCCGACTTCGCCCGCCTGGGTGAAGAAGTAGACAATGTCCTGGCCGCTGGCGCCGACTTCGTGCACTTCGATGTCATGGACAACCATTACGTGCCAAACCTGACCATCGGCCCGATGGTGTGCTCGGCACTGCGCAAGTACGGCGTGACCGCGCCGATCGACGCGCATCTGATGGTCAGTCCGGTGGACCGCATCGTCGGTGACTTCATCGAAGCGGGCGCGACCTACATCACCTTCCACCCGGAAGCCACGCAGCACATCGACCGTTCCTTGCAACTGATCCGTGAAGGCGGCTGCAAATCGGGCTTGGTGTTCAACCCCGCGACCCCGCTGGACGTGCTCAAGTACGTGATGGACAAGGTCGACATGATCCTGCTGATGAGCGTCAACCCGGGCTTCGGCGGGCAGAAGTTCATCCCCGGCACCCTCGACAAGCTGCGCGAAGCGCGGGCGCTGATCGATGCTTCCGGTCGCGACATCCGCCTGGAGATCGACGGTGGTGTGAACGTGAACAACATTCGTGAAATCGCTGCGGCCGGCGCCGACACCTTCGTCGCCGGTTCGGCCATTTTCAACGCGCCGAACTATCAGGAAGTGATCGAGAAGATGCGTTCCGAACTGGCGCTGGCTCGTCCATGAGCGGTTTTGAGCAGCTGTTCCCGGGAAGCCTGCCAAGGTTGGTGATGTTCGATCTGGACGGCACGCTGATCGATTCGGTCCCTGACCTCGCAGCGGCTGTGGATAACATGCTGCTCAAACTCGGCCGTCAACCCGCGGGTATCGAATCGGTGCGGGAGTGGGTGGGTAACGGTGTCCAGATGCTGGTACGCCGGGCCCTGGCCAACAACATCGACGCCGAAAGTGTCGATGAGGCCGAAGCCGAACATGCCCTGGAGCTGTTCAACGGCTTCTATGAAGATGGTCACAAATTGACCATGGTTTACCCCGGTGTACGCGATACCCTGAAGTGGCTGCACAAACAGGGTGTCGAGATGGCGCTGATCACCAACAAGCCGGAACGCTTCGTCGCGCCGCTGCTTGATCAGATGAAGATCGGTCGGTATTTCCGCCTGATCATCGGCGGCGACACCCTGCCGCAGAAAAAACCGGACCCGGCCGCACTGTTTTTCGTGATGAAAATGACCAATATCCCGGCTTCGCAGTCCTTGTTCGTCGGCGATTCGCGCAGTGATGTGCTGGCGGCGAAAGCGGCGGGGGTCAAGTGCGTGGCCCTGAGCTACGGCTATAACCATGGTCGTCCGATCGCCGAAGAGTCGCCGACACTGGTGATTGACGATCTGCGCAAGCTAATTCCCGGTTGCCTGGATCCGGCGGCTGAGATAACGTTGCCCGACGCTGTTCAATCCCCTCCTGGAAACTCCATCGTGGTGGTCACTCGCAAACTCTGGATGAAAGTCATCAAGGCCCTGGCCCGCTGGCGTTGGCGCGCCTGACTTTTTCCTGGCCGGTTATCCGGCGCGTTTGCATACCTGACTGTTAGACCCTCAAGCCACGAGGCACCTCATGATCCGCGAAGAATTCCTGCGTTTGGCCGCTGCCGGCTACAACCGCATCCCGCTTGCCTGCGAAACCCTGGCCGACTTCGACACGCCGCTGTCGATCTACCTGAAACTGGCCGATGAACCCAATTCCTACCTGCTGGAGTCGGTACAGGGCGGGGAGAAGTGGGGCCGTTACTCGATCATCGGCCTGCCATGTCGCACCGTACTGCGGGTTCACGACCATCACGTCAGTGTGACCGTCGATGGCGTCGAGACTGAAAGTCACGACGTGGAAGACCCGCTGGCCTTCGTCGAAACCTTCAAGGCCCGCTATAACGTACCGACCATCGCCGGTCTGCCGCGTTTCAACGGCGGCCTGGTGGGTTACTTCGGCTACGACTGCGTGCGTTATGTGGAGAAGCGTCTGGGCAAATGCCCGAACCCGGATCCGCTGGGTGTCCCGGACATCCTGCTGATGGTCTCCGACGCGGTGGTGGTGTTCGACAACCTCGCCGGCAAGATGCACGCCATCGTCCTGGCCGACCCGGCACAGGAAGACGCCTTTGAACAGGGTCGTGCACGCCTGGAAGAACTGCTGGAAAAACTGCGGCAGCCAATCACCCCGCGCCGTGGCCTGGACTTCAGCAAGCAGCAATCGGCCGATCCGGTGTTCCGCTCCAGTTTTACCCAGGATGATTACGAAAAAGCCGTCGACACCATCAAGGAATACATCCTGGCTGGCGACTGCATGCAGGTTGTACCGTCCCAGCGCATGTCGATTGACTTCAAGGCTGCACCCATCGACCTGTACCGCGCGCTGCGCTGCTTCAACCCGACGCCTTACATGTACTTCTTCAATTTCGGCGACTTCCACGTCGTCGGCAGTTCGCCGGAAGTGCTGGTGCGGGTCGAAGACAATCTGATCACGGTGCGCCCGATTGCCGGCACCCGCCCGCGCGGGGCCACCGAAGAAGCCGATCTGGCGCTGGAAAAAGACCTGCTGTCCGACGACAAGGAGATCGCCGAGCACTTGATGCTGATCGACCTGGGTCGTAACGACACCGGTCGGGTCTCGGAAATCGGTTCGGTGAAACTCACCGAGAAGATGGTCATCGAGCGTTATTCCAACGTGATGCACATCGTGTCCAACGTCACCGGGCAATTGAAGGCCGGGCTGACGGCGATGGACGCCTTGCGGGCAATCCTGCCGGCGGGCACTTTGTCGGGCGCACCGAAGATTCGCGCGATGGAAATCATCGACGAGCTGGAACCGGTCAAGCGTGGTGTCTACGGCGGTGCCGTCGGCTACTTCGCCTGGAACGGCAACATGGACACCGCCATTGCAATCCGCACGGCGGTGATCAAGAACGGCGAGCTGCATGTGCAGGCCGGTGGCGGCATCGTCGCCGACTCGGTGCCGGCGCTGGAATGGGAAGAAACCCTGAACAAGCGCCGCGCGATGTTCCGCGCCGTTGCCCTGGCTGAACAAACTCCAGAAAGCTGACCCATGGACTGACCCGTATGCCGGCCGCCTCGACCGATCGAGCGCAGGCCGCAGCGGGTGGTTTATCCGAAGGCTGCATTAGAAGTCAGTGAATTCAAGAGGTTCTTAACGCCATGTTGCTGATGATCGATAACTACGACTCTTTTACCTACAACGTTGTGCAATACCTGGGTGAGCTGGGCGCCGAGGTCAAAGTCGTGCGCAACGATGAACTCACCATTGCTGAAATCGAAGCCCTCAACCCTGAGCGCATCGTGGTGTCTCCCGGTCCATGCACCCCGACCGAAGCCGGCATTTCGATTGAAGCGATCAAGCACTTCGCCGGCAAACTGCCGATCCTCGGCGTGTGCCTGGGCCATCAGTCCATCGGCCAGGCCTTTGGCGGCGATGTGGTCCGTGCCCGCCAGGTCATGCACGGCAAGACCAGCCCGGTTTTCCACGAAGACAAAGGCGTGTTCGAGGGGCTGAATCATCCGCTGACGGTTACCCGCTATCATTCCTTGATCGTTAAGCGTGAAACGCTGCCCGATTGCCTGGAACTGACCGCCTGGACTCAGCTCGAAGACGGTTCGGTGGACGAGATCATGGGGCTGCGCCACAAGACCCTTAATATTGAGGGTGTGCAGTTTCACCCGGAGTCTATCCTCACCGAACAGGGTCACGAACTGTTCGCGAATTTCCTCAAACAAACCGGCGGCACGCGCTAAGGACTTTTCATGAATATCAAGACTGCCCTGAGCCGTATCGTCGAGCAACTCGACCTCAGCACCGATGAGATGCGCGATGTGATGCGCGAAATCATGACTGGACAATGCACGGACGCGCAGATCGGCGCGTTCATGATGGCCATGCGCATGAAGAGTGAAAGCATCGATGAAATCGTTGGTGCCGTGTCAGTCATGCGTGAGCTGGCTGACAAGGTCGAGCTCAAGACACTCGATGGTGTAGTCGATGTGGTCGGTACCGGCGGCGACGGCGCCAACATCTTCAACGTGTCGACCGCCGCCGCCTTCGTGGTTTCGGCGGCCGGTTGCACCGTGGCCAAGCACGGTAACCGTGCGGTTTCGGGCAAGAGCGGCAGTGCCGATTTGCTGGAAGCCGCCGGTATCTACCTGAACCTGACGCCGGTCCAGGTGGCGCGTTGTATCGACAACGTTGGTATTGGTTTCATGTTTGCCCAGACTCATCACTCTGCGATGAAATACGCCGCGAGTCCGCGTCGTGACCTGGGCCTGCGTACGCTGTTCAATATGCTCGGCCCGCTTACGAATCCGGCCGGTGTGAAGCATCAAGTGGTCGGCGTATTCACTCAGGCGCTATGCCGGCCTTTGGCTGAAGTGTTGCAGCGTCTGGGCAGCAAGCATGTGCTGGTGGTGCATTCGAAGGATGGCCTGGACGAGTTCAGTCTGGCCGCGCCGACCTATGTGGCGGAGCTCAAGAATGACCAGATCACCGAGTATTGGGTCGAACCGGAAGATCTGGGCATGAAGAGCCAGAGCCTGCATGGCCTGGCGGTGGATAGCCCGGCGGCGTCCCTTGAGCTGATCCGCGATGCGCTGGGCAAGCGCAAGACCGAAAACGGTCAGAAAGCGGCTGAGATGATCATGCTCAATGCAGGTGCCGCGTTGTACGCCGCCGACCATGCCAGCAGTTTGAAAGAGGGGGTTGCCCTGGCGCACGATGCGCTGCACACCGGTCTCGCTCGGGAAAAACTCGAGGAGCTGGGTGCATTTACCGCGGTATTCAAAGTGGAGAATGAGGGATGAGTGTACCGACGGTTCTGGAAAACATTCTGGCGCGCAAGGTCGAGGAAGTTGCCGAGCGCAGTGCTCGCGTGAGCCTCGCCGAGCTGGAAAACCTGGCCAAGGCGGCCGATGCACCCCGTGGTTTTGCCAAGGCTTTGCTGGCTCAGGCCAAGCTGAAACAGCCGGCGGTCATCGCTGAAATCAAAAAAGCCTCGCCGAGCAAAGGCGTGATTCGGGAGAACTTCGTTCCCGCCGCTATCGCCAGGAGCTACGAGAAAGGCGGCGCCACCTGCCTGTCAGTGCTCACCGATATCGACTATTTCCAGGGCGCTGATGAGTACCTGCAGCAGGCACGTGCCGCGTGCAAACTGCCGGTGATTCGCAAGGATTTCATGATCGATCCATACCAGATCGTCGAGGCTCGTGCGCTGGGCGCGGACTGCGTGCTGTTGATTGTCTCCGCTTTGGACGATGTGAAAATGGCCGAGCTGGCGTCGGTGGCGAAAAGCGTCGGCCTTGATGTTCTGGTGGAAGTTCACGATGGCGACGAGCTGGAGCGGGCCTTGAAAACCCTCGACACGCCGCTGGTTGGCGTGAACAACCGCAACCTGCACACTTTTGATGTCAGCCTGGAAACCACCCTCGACCTGTTGCCGCGGATCCCGCGCGATCGTCTGGTGATCACTGAGAGCGGCATCCTCAACCGTGCCGACGTCGAACTGATGGAAATCAGCGACGTTTACGCGTTCCTGGTCGGCGAAGCATTCATGCGTGCCGAAAGCCCGGGTACCGAACTGCAGCGCCTGTTCTTTCCGGAGCGTGGCATTCCTGTCAGCGGTTCTACTCTCGATTGATCACCCGCAGATCGAGTCGACCCTATCGCGAGCAGGGTCGCTCCCACATTGAATGTCTGGTGTTGGCAGAATTTTTGTGGGAGCGAGCCTGCTCGCGATAGTGGCATAAGAAACACCACAGACTTGATGCCCTACGGAATACCTTATGACCCCACTTGTTTCCCTGACCATCGAAGCCGGCCTGCAAGCCGAACAGGATTTGTTGGCGTCGGTCTGCGCCGGCGCCTCGGAGTTCGGCCTGCTGTTCTGGCAACCGAGTGATCGCGCATTGGTCATGCCGCGCCGCTTGAATCGTCTGCCCGGTTTCCAGCACGCCTGCGAAGTTTCTGCCGCCGCCGGCTGGCCAGTGCTGTTGCGCGAAACCGGCGGTGAACCTGTGCCGCAATCGGCATCGACGATCAACATCGCACTGGTCTACGCACCACCACGCAGTGAGGGGGATCTGAACCGCATTGAGTCCGGTTACCGTCGGCTGTGCGACCCGATCTGTCAGTTGCTGGATGAACTGGGCGGTACGTCGTCGCTTGGGGAAATCGAAGGCGCATTCTGCGACGGTCGTTTCAACGTCAACCTCGACGGCCGCAAGATGGTCGGCACGGCCCAGCGGTGGCGCCAGAGCCAGGGTGGTCAGCGCCCGGTTGGGCTGGTGCACGGAGCTATGCTGCTGGAGAACGAGCGTGAATCGATGGTTGCCGCAGTCAACCGCTTCAACGAGGCCTGCAGTCTGGAGCAGCGAGTACGCGCCGAAAGCCATATCGCTTTGCATGAAAAGTTTACGGCACCAGACGCGCTGGAGCGTCTCGATGAACTCTATCGACAAATGCTGACGCAGATGTTCAGCGCTTAGCGTGTACCGAAGACCACCATGGTCTTGCCTTTGACGTCCACGAGATTGCGTTCTTCCAGGTCCTTGAGCACGCGGCCGACCATCTCACGGGAACACCCGACAATCCTTCCGATTTCCTGACGGGTCACTTTGATCTGCATACCGTCCGGGTGGGTCATCGCATCGGGCTGTTTGCACAACTCCAACAGGCAGCGGGCGACACGCCCGGTGACGTCGAAGAACGCCAGGTCGCCGACCTTGCGAGTCGTGTTACGCAAACGTTGTGCGATTTGTCCGCTTAGCACGTAAAGAATGTCTGGATCTTGCTGGGACAATTCGCGGAATTTCGCGTAGCTGATTTCCGCGACTTCGCATTCGACCTTGGCGCGTACCCAGGCGCTGCGCTGCTGTTCCAGGCCTGCTTGTTCAAACAGACCCAACTCACCGAAAAAGTCCCCGCCGTTCAGGTAGGCGATGATCATTTCCCGGCCATCGTCATCCTCGATCAGGATGGTGACCGAGCCTTTAATAATGAAAAACAGGGTTTCCGAGCGGTCACCGGCACAAATGATATTGCTCTTGGCCTGGTAGCGACGACGCTGGCAATGCATCAACAATTTGTCGAGATTTTTGATCTTGGGGGGTAGGGCAATCGCAACCATGGTTGTATCCCGAAAAAACTGCACGGTGTATTTGGTTTTTTATGCATCGCGAAGCCGCGGCAACCTGGCTTGCGCCAGCGAATTGGCGCCAGCTTAACAGACGCTTCCTGCAATATTCGAGAATTTACCTACAGCTCAGGAGGTTATGTCCTAGGAAGGCGAGCGCTGTCAATCACGGGGCCTGTGCTAAGCTGGCTACCCTTTTTTATACAGTGGAGTCTTGGCGATGAAGGCACGCATCCAATGGGCTGGCGAAGCCATGTTCCTCGGCGAATCCGGTAGTGGTCATGTCGTGGTCATGGACGGCCCGCCCGATGCTGGCGGTCGTAACCTGGGTGTTCGGCCGATGGAGATGCTCCTGCTGGGCGTTGGCGGTTGCAGCAATTTCGACGTGGTCAGTATCCTCAAGAAGTCCCGTCAGGCCGTCGAGAGTTGCGAAGCCTTCCTCGAGGCTGAGCGTGCGACCGAAGATCCAAAGGTTTTCACCAAGATCCACATGCACTTTGTGGTCAAGGGCCGCGGCCTGAAAGAAGCCCAGGTCAAGCGTGCCATCGAGCTGTCTGCCGAGAAGTATTGCTCGGCCTCGATCATGCTCGGTTCGGCCGGTGTCGAGATTACCCACGACTACGAAATCATCGAACTCGGTTGAATCGACATTCAACTATCATAAAAGCAGTGCAGACTCTGGCGATCCCAAGCCGACGTCTGCATAATGCGCCACTTTTTTCAGGGTAGTGGCCAGTCCTCCGACAGGCCGCGCACCCGAACAGACAACCAAAATCGCCATCGCGAAGAGGTGTTAACCGTCCTACGCAGGTGCGTCCTTCGCATCTGACGGGCATGCTTGATCACGCGGCCGGGCCGCAATACATAGAGAGTTTTTAACGGTGAAAAGCAAACTCAAGCTCCACGGGTTCAATAACCTGACAAAGACCTTGAGCTTCAACATCTATGACATCTGCTACGCGGAAACCCCGCAAGACCAACAGGCTTACGTTGAGTACATCAATAAAGAGTACAACGCCAAGCGCCTGACGCAGATCCTCACAGAGGTTGTCGATATCATTGGTGCCAACATCCTGAACATCGCCAGTCAGGACTATGAGCCGCAGGGCGCCAGCGTCACGATTCTGATCTCTGAAGAACCGGTGACCCCGACTGACAGCCAGATCGAAGAATCTCCGGGCCCGTTGCCCGAAATTATCCTGGCCCACCTCGACAAGAGCCACATCACGGTGCACACCTACCCGGAAATCCATCCGGTCGACGGCATTGCAACCTTCCGTGTGGATATCGACGTGTCGACATGCGGGGTCATTTCACCGCTTAAAGCGCTCAACTTCCTGATTCATCAGTTCGATTCGGACATCGTGACAGTGGATTACCGTGTGCGTGGTTTCACCCGCGACGTTGAAGGCAAAAAGCACTTCATCGACCACGAAATCAATTCGATTCAGAACTACCTTTCCGACGATACCCGCGACGCGTACCAGATGACCGACGTGAACGTGTATCAGGAAAACCTGTTTCACACCAAAATGTTGCTGAAGAACTTCGAACTGGATAATTACCTGTTCGGTGACGCCACCAGCAATCTGTCCTCTGAGCAGCGTGCCCAGGTGACCGACCGTGTGAAACACGAAATGCTCGAAATTTTCTACGCGCGCAATATGTCGAGCTAAGACCACCGAGCACAAAAAGGCGACTACCTTGCGGCAGTCGCCTTTTTTATTGCTGGCGCGGGCGCCTGTCAAAAACGGAGTCAGATCCGATAAGTACTCTTGGTCATGACCTTGGCCAACAAGCTCATGCCGAACTTCACTGGCGCCGGAAAGCGGAAACCACCCGCCTCCCGCGCACTCTCGGCATGTTGTTCTTCATCAAGGCGCATCTGCTCAAGGATCGCCCGGGACTTTTCATCTTCGGCTGGCAGTTGCTCAAGGTGTTCGTTCAAATGCTTGCACACCTGATCTTCGGTCGCTGCAACGAACCCCAGGCTGACTTTGTCGCTGATCAACCCGGCGACCGCACCAATCCCGAACGACATGCCGTAAAACAGCGGATTAAGAATGCTGGTATGGCTACCCAGCTGATGAATGCGCTGCTCGCACCAGACCAGATGGTCGATTTCTTCTTCAGCGGCATGCTCCATGGCGGCACGCACTTTCGGCAGCTTGGCGGTCAGGGCCTGACCCTGGTACAGCGCCTGGGCGCAAACTTCACCGGTGTGGTTGATGCGCATCAGGCCGGCAACGTGCCGAGTGTCTTCATCGCTCATCTTCGCATCCGGCTGCACGATGGCAGGCGACGGACGGTACGGCTGACCACTGAAGGGCAGCAAAGTACGCATTGCGGCATCGGCTTGCAGCAGAAGGCGGTCAATTGGCGAGTAGTGACGCTGGGTAGTCATGCTGACCTCCGGGGGGAATCTCGGCGGCCAGTTTAACTCAATCGGCCGTGGAAGGTTTGCGCTGGGTCATTGTGAGGCTGGGGTTGTGACAATGCTGTGATGCCTTTGTGGGAGCGAGCCTGCTCGCGAAGAGGCGCTGACATCCAACGCCTGTTTTGGCTGCCACGGCGGCTTCGCGAGCAAACTCGCTCCTGCAGGTTTTACGAAATCAGCCCGGCGGCCAGTGCATCTGACGCTGACCCAGCACGTGCATGTGAATGTGGTAGACGGTCTGGCCACCCAGTTCATTGCAGTTCATGACGACGCGGAAGCCGTCTTCGCAACCCAATTCCTTGGCCAGGCGCTGGGCAGTGAACAGGATATGCCCGGCCAATGCCTTGTCGTCCTCGGTCAGGTCGTTCAGGGTGCGCACCGGTTTTTTCGGGATCACCAGAAAATGCACGGGCGCCTGTGGGGCGATGTCGTGGAAGGCCAGTACCTGGTCGTCCTCGTAAATGATCTTCGCCGGGATTTCCCGGTTGATGATCTTTGTGAACAGAGTATCCACAGCTGTTTTCTCCGTTGTTTGGGCTGGCCTGAGTGTACTCATGGGTTTTGCCCGAGCCCAGCGTTTTACCTTGCAGGTCGATCAGCGCGGGCAGTGAGCCTTGATGACCATGCCAGCGATTGTCCGGGTCAGCCACCGCGAGCCGAAGCGGGGCAGGGCAGCGAGCCAGCGGTTGCGTCGTCCCGGAATGATGATTGCGCGATTTTTCTCCAGAGCCCGCACGGTATAGAGTGCGACTTCTTCCGGACTCATCAGCAGTTTGCTGTTGGCCAGTTTGTCGGTGTTCAGTTGTGCGGTGCGGAAAAAGCCTGTGCGCGTCGGGCCAGGGCAGAGCACTGATACGTTGACGGCGCATTTTTTCAGCTCGACGCGCAGGCCTTCGGAAAAATGCAGCACGTAAGCCTTGCTGGCGTAATACGTACTCATCCACGGACCGGGCTGGAACGCGGCAAGCGAGGCCACATTCAGAATTTGTCCACCGCCCTGCAGCGCCATGCTGTTGCCGATGGCATGGCACAGGCGAGTCAGGGCCAGGATGTTCACTTCGATCAGGTCCTGTTCAGTCATCCAGTCCTGGGCCAGGAATGGGCCGCAAGTGCCAATGCCGGCACAATTGACCAGCAAATCGATTTGCCGGTCGCCTTCCTCCAGTTCCAGCAGGAACCCGGATAGCCGCAGCGGCTCACCCAGGTCACAGGCACGGAACAACACTTCCACACCAAAACGTTGGGTCAGTTCAATCGCAATACTTTCCAGCTGATCACGCTGGCGGGCCACCAGAATCAGGCTGCGGCCACGCCGGGCCAGCGCTTCGGCCATCGCCAGGCCGATGCCGCTGGAAGCGCCAGTGATCAGAGCGTAACGGGTCATGCATTTCTCCATCGCAACAGCTCCACGCCGCGACGCAGGTGTCATGGGCGGGGAGCGCTGTTCATTCTTGCGCAGAGTCTACAGGGGGCAGGGCTTGTTCGGCTGCATCGTCGGTGGAATTTGGTGTCGGTTCTACCTCGACCTCGATCTCGTCGGTGGTGACCGAGGCGCTTTGGTAACTGTTTTCGAGGGTGTTTTCGTATGTGTCCTGAATGGCTGAGATACCGCCTGCCATTGCTCCGATGATCATCAGGGCGATCAACACCAGCCATAACGAAGAAAGCACCTTGACCGCCGTGCTGTTGGGCGGCGGAGGTGCGCCGTAGCGGTTGGCCACGCCGGCCCCCGGCAAGACTACTAACAGCAGCGAAAAGAAACTGCCCACGAACGGTACAAGGTTCAGCAACCATAGCCAGCCTGACCAGCCGACATCATGCAGGCGCTGAACGCTGATGAGGATGGTGGCGATAAGGAAAACCACGCACAGGATGAACGCCAGAATACCCCCGACGATCAGGCCAGCGGTCGAGTCGGTGCTGACGAGGGCCAGGCCGATCAGGGCAAATACGCTGACCACAGCGATCGTCACCAGGCTCAGCACCATTGACCATGCCAGAAACCGCAGGCGTCCGATGCGTCCCTCGACGCCGAACGGCTTGAGCGGCGCGTACTCAGGCACGCGCTCAGCGACGTCAGCCTGCGGTGGCGCGTAGGGGGAGTCGGGCTCTGTAGCGGCGGGCGCGTGATCACGGACATCGGAGAGATTCAGCTCGATCGCCGGTTCCGGCTCGAGGCGGGCATCTATGCCGGTGTTCTTCAGGGCTTGCAGGTAGGTCTGTGCGTCAATCCGTGACAGGTCACGTTTGAGTGTGACGGGTTGACCGCTGAACAAGCGTTCGACGGCAGCGACCTCGCTTTTGTATAGCGCGGCGAGATTGAGTTTGGCGGTGTTGATATCAACACCCGGCAGTAGCGTGCCGTCGAAGACGATTTTGAAACGGTGTTCGCTCATTGCCGAGGCATCCTTGTCGCGAGTGTTTTAAGGGGGAATGCCGGATGGCCTGGTTTTTCTGTCAGCGAGGCCAGCGTTTGGGCAGTTGTGCGGCATGTTCCAGTGCCTTGCGATACTCCGCGTCGAGCCGCGCCACCAACTGGTCAACGCTGGGTAAATCATCGATTCCCCCAACGCCCTGGCCTGCAGACCACACGGTTTTCCAGGCTTTGGCTTCATCGCTGATCGGCTTGAGCTTGGCGCCGAAGTTGACTTCGCCCTTGTTTTGCAGCGCAGCCATGTCAAACCCGGCGGCTTCCAGGCTCTGGCGCATGAAACTCGCCGGTACACCCGACACCGCAGGAGTATGAATGATGTCTGCCGCCCTGGATGTCAGCAGCATCTCCTTGTAGGCGTCAGGCGCATGACTTTCGGCAGTGCCGATAAAGCGTGTGCCGAAGTAGGCCAGGTCCGCACCGAGCAATTGGGCGGCGAGGATTTCGTGCCCGTGGTTCAGGCACCCGGCCAGCAGCAACGTTTTGTCGAAGAATTGTCGGATTTCGGCGATCAGCGAGAACGGGCTCCAGGTCCCGGCATGCCCACCGGCACCGGCGGCCACGGCAATCAATCCATCCACGCCGGCCTCGGCGGCTTTTTCGGCATGGCGGCGGGTCGTCACGTCATGGAACACCAGGCCGCCGTAACTGTGCACGGCGTCGACCACTTCTTTCACTGCTCCAAGGCTGGTGATCACGATCGGCACTTTGTGTTCGATGCAGATCGCCAGATCCGCCTGTAATCGCGGGTTGCTGTTGTGGACGATAAGGTTCACAGCGTACGGCGCGGGGCTCTCCAGCGCAGCGAGCCCGGCTTCGATCTCTTCCAGCCAGCCCTTGAAGCCGCTGCTCTCGCGCTGATTGAGCGCAGGAAAGCTGCCCACCACCCCGTTGCGGCAGCAGGCGAGCACCAGTTGCGGATTGGAAATCAGGAACATCGGCGCCACCACCACGGGTAGGCGCAGGCATTGTTCGAGCTGAGCGGGCAGCGACATGGGAAGTACCCCGGTGAGATGTGCCTGTTGGATTTAGAACGGCCGTACAACGACCAGAATGACGATAGCCAGCAATATCAGGACCGGCACTTCATTGAACCAGCGATAAAAGACATGGCTACGGGTGTTTTCGCCACGGGCAAATCGCTTCACTTGGGCGCCGCACATGTGGTGGTAGCCGATCAGCAGGACCACCAGGGTCAGTTTCGCGTGCATCCAGCCGCCCTGGCTGAAGTAGGCACCAGGGTTGAGGCTGATCAGCCAGCCGCCGAAAATCAGCGTCGCGATCATTGCCGGACCCATGATGCCGCGGTACAGCTTGCGCTCCATGAGGCTGAAGCGTTCCTTGCTGACGGTGTCCTCGCTTTGAGCGTGATAGACGAACAGGCGCGGCAGGTAAAACAGGCCGGCAAACCAGCACACGATGCTGATGATGTGAAAAGTTTTGAGCCACAGATAAAGCATTTTGGTTATTCCCAGATTCACGGTAGTCGGGATAGTAGAGGCTTGAGGCTCCATACGTCACCTTGCCGGTTGTCGCAGGCGCGCCAGCCCCCTATCATCGACGGCTTTCCAGTGGGTTCGTTGAGGGCAGGTTTATGGTCAAGGTCGGTATCGTCGGCGGCACGGGTTACACCGGTGTCGAACTGCTGCGTCTGTTGGCACAGCATCCGCAAGCTGAAGTGGTAGTCATCACTTCCCGATCCGAGGCCGGCCTGGCCGTGGCCGACCTGTACCCGAACCTGCGAGGCCATTACGACGGCCTGGCGTTCACCGTTCCGGACATCAAGACCCTGGGCGCCTGCGACGTGGTGTTCTTCGCCACGCCACACGGCGTTGCCCACGCTCTGGCGGGTGAGTTGCTGGCGGCGGGGACCAAGGTCATCGACCTGTCGGCTGACTTCCGTCTGCAGGATGCTGATGAATGGGCCAAGTGGTACGGCCAGCCGCACGGCGCACCAGAGTTGCTGGATGAGGCGGTGTACGGCCTGCCGGAAGTTAATCGCGAGCAGATCAAGAAGGCGCGACTGATCGCAGTGCCGGGTTGCTACCCGACTGCTACGCAATTGGGTTTCCTGCCGTTGCTTGAAGCTGGCCTGGCCGATGCATCGCGCCTGATCGCCGACTGCAAGTCCGGTGTCAGCGGTGCCGGTCGTGGCGCTGCTGTCGGTTCGTTGTACTCTGAGACATCGGAGAGCATGAAGGCCTATGCCGTCAAAGGCCACCGTCACTTGCCGGAAATCCGCCAGGGTCTGCGTCGTGCCGCAGGCAAGGATGTCGGCCTGACCTTTGTTCCGCATCTGACGCCGATGATCCGTGGCATCCATTCCACGCTGTACGCGACTGTCGTGGATCGCTCGGTGGATCTGCAGGCGCTGTTCGAAAAGCGTTATGCCAACGAACCGTTCGTCGACGTCATGCCCGCCGGAAGCCACCCGGAAACCCGCAGCGTGCGTGGTGCCAACGTCTGCCGCATTGCGGTACATCGGCCACAGGACGGTGATCTGGTGGTTGTGCTGTCGGTGATCGACAACCTGGTCAAAGGTGCGTCGGGTCAGGCGGTGCAGAACATGAATATCCTGTTCGGACTGGATGAACGCCTTGGCCTGTCTCACGCTGGCATGTTGCCGTAAGGCTCTGTAGCGCCCAGTAAAAAGGCCCGTTGAGCGGGCCTTTTTTCATTCTGGGTCGGCGATTTGATTGGTTGATATACCCTAACAATAGTTGACCGCTTTTCTAGGAGAAGCGGATAATGCGCGTCATCACGCATTATGGCGGCGTAACGCCGGGAGATAGTCAGCATGAGCGTCGAATCCTTCACCCCCACGGCTTTGCAATTTACCCACGGTGCCGCGCACAAGGTGAAGAGCCTGGTCGATGAAGAGGGGAATGATCGCTTGAAGCTGCGCGTATTCGTTACGGGCGGCGGTTGTTCAGGTTTTCAGTACGGCTTCACCTTCGATGAAGAAGTGGCCGATGACGACACCATCGTCGAGCGCGAAGGTGTGAGTCTGGTGGTCGATCCGATGAGCTTCCAGTACCTGGCCGGGGCCGAGGTGGATTATCAGGAAGGTCTGGAAGGTTCGCGCTTCGTCATCAAGAACCCGAATGCAACCACAACCTGTGGCTGCGGCTCTTCGTTCTCGATCTGATCAGCACGCCTGCATCACTAAGCGCCGCATGGCCTCTGGGCTCTGCGGCGTTTTGCTGTCTGGCGTTTATGCGGGGTAGATCGCGCCCAATACACGCAAGCCGCGGGCACCGGTGACGCTAGGGCGATTGGCCGCGATGCCTTCGAGACAGCAGTGGGCCAGCCAGGCGAAGGCCATGGCTTCGACCCAGTCAGGGTCGACACCGTAAGCCGCAGTGCTGCTGACGGTTGCGCCTGGCAGCAGGCTGGCCAGTCGGTTCATCAGCGTGGTGTTATGCGCGCCACCCCCACAGACCAGCAGTTCCTGGGTGTCTGATTGGGCGTTTTGCAGGGATTCGACGATGGTCAGCGCAGTCAACTCAAGTAGTGTTGCCTGCACGTCCTCGGAAGTGAAGGTCGGCAACTGCGCCAGGTGATGCATCAGCCATGGCAGGTTGAAAACCTCCCGGCCGGTGCTTTTTGGTCCCTTGGTCAAGAAGAATGGGTCGCTAAGCAGCGCTTTTAGCAGCACTGGCTCGACTTTTCCGCTGGCAGCCCATTGACCGTTGCGATCAAAGTTGTCGCCACGCTGCTGATGAATCCAGGCGTCCAGCAGCACATTCCCCGGGCCGCAGTCGAAACCGGCGACAGGCTTGCCCGGCTCGATCAGACTGAGGTTGCTGAAGCCGCCGACGTTGAGCACGGCTCGGTTGCCGGTCCGCTCTTCAAACAAGGCTTCGTGGAAGGCAGGCACCAGGGGGGCGCCTTGTCCGCCTGCGGCCACATCGCGGCTGCGGAAATCACTGACCACGGTGATATGGGTCAGCTCCGTCAGCAGGGCCGGATTACCGATCTGTACCGTAAAGCCTCGCGCCGGCTCGTGGCGAATGGTCTGGCCATGGCTGCCAATCGCTCGAATGTCTTCAGGTTTGAGTTGTTCTTGTGCCAGGAGGTCGTGAATGCCCTGCGCTGCGAGCGTCACCCAGTTCTGCTGGGCGATGGCGGAGCGGGCTATCTCGTCGTGTCCGCTGGCGCACAGGCCAAGTAGCTCGGTGCGCAAGGTTTCGGGCATGGGTATGTAGTGCGTGGCGATCAGCCTGATCGCCTGGTTTTGCTCGATCAGCGCAATGTCCAGTCCATCAAGGCTGGTCCCGGACATTACGCCTATATAGAGCGGCATGGCTTAACGCTTGCTCGAAGCCAGCATGGTGGCCTTTTCCTGCTCCATGCGCGCCATCAGAGGCTGGCTCTGTGCGAGGAAGCGGGCGCGTTCGGCCTTGGCGATTGGGTCAGCCATTGGCAATTTCTGGCCCAGTGGATCGACGTGCACGCCATTGACCTGGAACTCGTAGTGCAAGTGCGGTCCGGTCGAAAGGCCGGTGGTGCCGATGTAGCCGATGACCTGGCCCTGTTTGACGGTGCCACCGGTCTTCACGCCCTTGGCAAAGCCTTGCATGTGGCCATACAGCGTGGTGTAGGTGTTGCCATGCTGGAGAATAATGGTATTGCCGTAGCCGCCGCGGCGTCCTGCCAGCAATACCTTGCCATCACCGGCAGCCTTGATCGGAGTGCCACGTGGTGCTGCGTAGTCGACACCTTTGTGTGCGCGGATTTTGTTCAGGATCGGGTGCTTGCGGCCCATGGAAAACTTCGAGCTGATGCGGGCAAAGTCCACCGGGGTGCGGATGAATGCCTTGCGCATGCTGTTGCCTTCAGCGGTGTAGTAGCTGCTGTTGCCTTGTTTGTTGGTGTAACGCACGGCCGTGTAGGTTTTGCCACGGTTTGTGAAGCGTGCGGACAGGATCGGACCGTTGCCGACGGCTTTGCCATTGACGACTTTCTGCTCGTAAATCACATCGAATTCGTCGCCCTGGCGAATGTCCTGGGCGAAATCGACGTCATAACCAAACACACTGGCCATGTCCATGGTCAGGCTGTGGGACAGGCCGGCACGAGCAGCGGACTGCGACAGCGAGCTGTTGATCACGCCATGAACGTAGGCGGAGCGGACGGTCGGCTTGGCGGTAATGCGATTGAACGTATAGCCCTTGTTGTTCTTGGTGAGGGTGATGGTTTCGAGGTCGCTGACCTTGCTGTGCAGGTTGGTCAGCTGGCCATCGGGGCTCAGTTCGAACTCCAGTTTCTGTCCGTGCTTGAGCTGACTGAACTGCTTGGCCTGCTTGTCGCTGGCCAGCACGTCATGTACCGAGGTGGCTGGAAGACCAACTTTCTCGAACAGCGTGGAGAGAGTGTCGCCTTTGGCGACGATCACTTCCCTGTGGTTGGGAGCCTTCTTTTCTTCGGCAGCCGGAGCGGGCGCGGATTGAGCGGTTTCCTGGGTGTCTTCAGCGCTGTTGTCGATCTGCGCGAATGGTGAAGCTGCTGGCTCATTTGTGGCTTGAACGGCGTCAGCAGCGTCTTGATCTTGTGTCAGTTGTTCAGCAGGACTTTCCAGTTCAAGACTCAGGGTCGTCTTTTTGGCTTCTACATCACTGGAAGGAAATACCAGAAGGGCCAGGCTCAGAAGGGCGGCGATGCCGCTCGCGGCGAGCAGGTGGGTCTTCGGGTAAAGCGGTGGCGCTTTAGACGATTCTGTGGTCATAAGTAATTTTGACTTTGAATAAAGATGAATTGGAAAAGATGAATGACATGATGAAGATGAAATAACTGTATAAAATATAACCAAATCATCTCTGAAGCAAGTCTACGGACGCTCTGTCCGTGGATTGGCGTCCGTGCGCCGGGCAAACTTTGTATTTGACGCACGATCTTGTATGGTTGGGTCCCTTTGAATCTGAGCCTTGCGGGTCTGTTATGAAGTCGGTTGAAGAGCAGCTAGCGCTGATCAAACGTGGTGCGGAAGAACTGTTGGTCGAGTCCGAGCTGATTGAAAAGCTCAAGCGCGGCCAGCCGCTGCGTATTAAGGCGGGCTTCGATCCGACTGCGCCGGATTTGCACCTGGGTCATACCGTGCTGATCAATAAGCTGCGCCAGTTTCAGGAGTTGGGTCACCAGGTGATCTTTCTGATTGGCGATTTCACCGGGATGATCGGTGATCCCAGTGGCAAGAGTGCTACGCGGCCCCCGCTGACCCGAGAGCAGGTCCTCGAAAACGCCGAGACCTACAAGACCCAGGTATTCAAGATTCTTGATCCGGCTAAAACCGAAGTGGCATTCAACTCCACCTGGATGGACAAGATGGGGCCGGCCGACTTCATTCGGCTAACTTCGCAGTACACCGTAGCTCGCATGCTTGAACGCGATGACTTCGATAAGCGATACACGACCAATCAGCCGATCGCCATTCACGAGTTCCTCTATCCATTGGTTCAGGGCTACGACTCTGTTGCCCTGCGCGCAGATGTCGAGCTGGGTGGTACCGATCAGAAGTTCAACCTGTTGATGGGGCGTGAGCTGCAGCGTGGTTATGGTCAGGAGGCTCAGTGCATTCTGACCATGCCATTGCTCGAAGGGCTGGATGGCGTGAAGAAAATGTCCAAGTCGTTGGGCAACTATGTCGGTATTCAGGAGGCGCCTGGTGTCATGTACGGCAAGCTCGTCTCCATTCCGGATGCGCTGATGTGGCGTTACTTCGAGCTGCTCAGTTTCCGTTCCATGGATGAGATCAATGCCTTCCGTGCTGATGTAGAGGCTGGCGCCAACCCGCGTGATATCAAGATCAAGCTGGCGGAAGAGATTGTTGCACGCTTCCATGGTGAGGAGGCTGCGGCCAACGCTCATCGCGCAGCTGGTAACCGTATGAAGGATGGCGAGCTGCCTGATGATCTGCCGGAGATTGAGTTGACCGCAACTGAGGATATGCCGATTGCTGCTGTCCTCAATAAAGCAGGGCTGGTGAAGAACTCGGCCGTCGCGCGGGATCTGCTCGGCTCCGGCGGCGTGCGTATCGATGGTGAGGTTGTTGATCGCACTTTTATATACGCGCTGGGTGCGACCCATGTTTGTCAGGCGGGAAAGAAGGCATTTGCGCGAATTACGCTCAAATCCGAATGAACCTGAAATAAAGGGTTGACGGCGAATTATAGAAGCCTATAATTCGCCCCACTTCCGGCGCAGTCGAAACTGAAAACTCCTTGGAATACAATGAGTTACGCAGTTTTTGGCGGCAAGTTGCTTCAGGTCATCGAAGCGCGAAGGAAGTTGAAAAAAGAGGTGTTGACAGCAGCGAGTAACGCTGTAGAATTCGCCTCCCGCTGACGAGAGATCGAAGGCGCAAGTGGTTGAAGTTGTTAAGGAATCCTTGAAAACTTCTGAAAATAATCACTTGACAGCAAATGAGGCTGCTGTAGAATGCGCGCCTCGGTTGAGACGAAAGCTCTTAACCAACCGCTCTTTAACAACTGAATCAAGCAATTCGTGTGGGTGC